>CAZIMW010000076.1:0-11925 GCA_964540425.1 uncultured Flavobacterium sp. | reverse complement strand
ATTTCACACCTTTTATTCTAGCTACTTTTTCTAATGCTTTCGTGTTTTTTATATCACAACCCAAAGCGTAAACAGAATCACTTGGATAAATTATAAGTCCTCCTTTTCTAAGCACCTCAACAACTTTTTTAATCTTTCTTTCATCTGGATTATCCTCGTAAATTTTTATAAATTCTGCCATCTTTTATTTTGGTTTAATTTTTGATATAAAACTAATAGATTTTTTTTTGAAAGCATTCAAAATTACCATAAATTTCAAAAAACAACTGTTCAATAACAAATGTCAGCTATGAAAAAATTATTTTATCTATTGATTTTAATTATTAGCACTAGTTTTTTTATTACTTCTTGTACTTCAGATGATGTAACTAACGACGATGAAGTTATCATTGAAGAACCTTTAACTGCTGAAACCATATTAAATGTTTCTTACGGAGAAAATTCGCAACAAGTGTATGATATTTACCTCCCAGCAGGAAGGTCTTCAAATAAAACTAAAATAATTGTTTTAGTTCACGGCGGTGGATGGACAAGTGGAGATAAAGCCGATATGGAGCATTTTATTGAAAGTATTCAACTATTTCTTCCCAATCACGCTATTATAAACATAAACTATATTTTAGGAGATACTAACCCTCCTTTTATTCCTGCTTTCCCAAATCAGTTTTTAGATGTACGCTTGGTGATAAACCAACTTACCGAGCAAAAAGAAGACCTACAAATTTTACCAGAATTTGGATTAATTGGTACTAGTGCAGGAGCGCATATTTCATTAATGTACGATTCAGTTTATGATACCCACGATGTAGTGAAAATGGTTGTCGATATTGTGGGTCCTACTAATTTCACAGATCCTTTTTATTCTGAAAACCCCTTATTTAACTTAGCGTTAAGTGCTTTAGTTGACGAAAGTGCGTATCCAATTGGCACAAATTATGCAGAAGTTACAAGTCCTGCTTTACAAGTTTCTTCCGATACGAGTCCTACAATTTTATTCTACGGAAATCAAGATCCTTTAGTACCATTAAGCAATGGCGACTTATTGAAAGCTAATTTATCTGAAGCTTCCGTTACGAATAGTTATACCGTTTACGATGGAGGTCATGGCGATTGGGATGAAGCTAGTTTAATAGATTTACAACTTCAATTAATCGATTTTATTGAAACGCATTTACCTATTGAAGAATAGTATTTTGTGACGCTTCGAAATGTTTGCTCAGGCAAACCAAACAGACTAACCAACTAACTAATCACCTTCAACTTTGCGAAACGCAATAACAACTTCTTTAGTCCGCCGTTTTCAAAATTAATTTCTGCTTTGGTATCTGCTCCTACTCCTTCAATTTTTGTAATATATCCTTTTCCGAAGCGAACATGTTCAACGATTGTGTTAACTGCTAAGTTTAATTCTTTTAAATTAATATTTTTATCAGCAGAACTAGTAACGGGTTTTATCCTTCTTAATTTTCGTAAATTATTTTGAGAGGAAGGTGAAGTTGGTGCTTTACCAGATATAGGTTTCCGTAAACGTAATTTACTATGGTCTATTTCATCAAAAATATCGACATCTATTAAAGTTTTGTACCTATTTTCGGTTTTTGGAGTTAGGTATTCTATAAAACTTTCGTCAATTTCTTCAATAAAACGGCTGGGTTCTGCATCGATTAATTTCCCCCAACGATAACGCGATTGTGTGTAGGTTAAATAAGCTTGTTTTTCGGCTCTAGTAACCGCCACATAAAACAAACGCCTTTCTTCTTCCAACTCACTACGGGTGTTCATACTCATTCCGCTTGGGAACAAATCTTCTTCCATACCAACAATAAACACATAGGGAAATTCCAATCCTTTGGCTAAATGAATTGTCATTAATGCTACTTTATCCTCATCGTTTGTTTCCTTATCTAAATCTGTAGCAAGAGCAACATCTTCTAGAAATTCTGCTAAAGAACCTGTAGTGTCTGCAATTTCTTTTTGCTCTTCCACAAAATCTTTCATTCCGTTTAGGAGCTCTTCAATATTTTCAATTTTTGCAATTCCTTCGGGAGTTCCGTCTTTTTTAAATTCGGTAAAAAGCCCTGTTTTTTTAACTACGTGTTCAGTAATCTGAAATACATCGTAGTTTTGATTGAGTACTTGAAAACTTTGTACCATTGTAACAAAATCTTGAAGTTTCGACCTGGTTCCTTTGTTGATCTGAATTTCAATTTTATCCAGATTCTGCATTACTTCAAAAATAGAACGATTGTATTGGTTGGCAATAACAATTAAACGCTCAATAGTTGTCTGACCAATACCACGAGCAGGGTAATTAATAACACGCTTTAACGCTTCTTCATCTTTCGGATTGATTAAAATTCGTAAATACGAAAGCACATCTTTAATTTCTTTACGTTGGTAAAAACTCAATCCTCCATAAATTCTATACGGAATATCTCTTTTCCGAAGAGCATCTTCAATAGCACGGGATTGCGCATTGGTACGATATAAAACTGCAAACTCACCATTGGCAAGTTGATGATTCATTTTGGTTTCAAAAATAGTACTTGCTACAAATCTTCCTTCGTCACCATCAGTCATACTACGATTCACCAAAATTTTTGCACCTTCATCATTTGCTGTCCAAACTATTTTATCGAGTCGAGTTTTGTTCTTTTCAATAATACTATTTGCGGCATTTACAATGTTTTTGGTAGAACGGTAATTTTGTTCTAACCTAAAGACTTTCACGTCATCATAATCCTTCTGAAAGTTTAAAATATTATTAATATTCGCACCACGAAAGGCATAAATACTTTGGGCATCGTCACCTACAACACAAATGTTTTGAAAACGATCGCTCAAAGCTTTAATAATTAAATATTGACTATGGTTGGTATCTTGGTACTCATCGACCAAAATATACCGAAAACGATTTTGATACTTAGCTAAAACTTCTGGAAAACGGGTTAATAACTCGTTGGTTTTTAGCAATAAATCATCAAAATCCATTGCACCAGCTTTAAAGCATTTGTTGACGTAGCTTTTATAAATATCTCCCATTCTTGGAACTTTTGCCATCGCATCAGCTTCCATTAATTCAGGATTATTAAAATAAGCTTTTACAGTAATCAAACTGTTTTTATAGGAAGAAATTCGGGAATACACCTGCTTGTATTTGTAGATGTCTTTATCCAAATGCATTTCCTTAATAACTGCACGAATTACAGATTGCGAATCTTGAGTATCATAAATCGTAAAGTTAGAAGGATAGCCTAATTTATCGGCTTCATGTCTAAGAATTTTTGCAAATACACTATGAAAAGTTCCCATCCATAAATTTTTGGCTTCGCTTCCTCCAACAATTTTTGAGATACGTGTTTTCATTTCACGTGCCGCTTTGTTGGTAAAAGTCAAAGACAAAATATTAAACGGATCTACGCCTTGATGCATTAAATGGGCTATTCGAAAAGTTAATACTCTTGTTTTTCCTGAGCCTGCACCAGCAATAACAATCATTGCCCCATCTTTTTGTAAAACAGGTGCTAATTGTGCTTCGTTAAGTTGTTGTAAATATTCTTGCAATTTTATGATGTTTTGTTCTGAAGTATTTCGATGTGAAATTAAATAAAATTCTAATATGATTTTTATGCTTTTTAGACTATTTATAAACAGTATATTTCATTTTTAATTAACGGAATTTTAAATACCTTTAGCTGAATAAAAATCAACATCATGAAACTTCAAAAACTACTTTTATTGCTTATTGTTTTTTATACAGCAGCAAATGCTCAAATGGATAAAAGCTTATTAAACGATATTAATTCTATCTAGGATAGAATAATAAATTGGCGACATTACTTTCACGAAAACCCAGAACTTTCAAACCAGGAATTTAATACAGCTAAAAAAATTACAGCACATCTTAAAGTATTCGGGTTTGAAGTGACTACAAATGTTGCTCACACAGGCGTTGTTGCAATTTTAAAAGGAGATTACCTAGGAAAGGTAGTTGCGCTAAGAGCTGATATTGATGCACTTCCTGTTACCGAAAGAAACGACTTGCGGGTTAAAAGTAATTCACTACTAATTTCTTAGGAACGGATACCGAAGCAATGCACGCTTGTGGACACGATACTCCTACTTTTCAATAAAAAGTGCCCTGTGTATATTTCTTTTTAGGAGGAATGACTCCTAGAAACACTACGCCTTTTCCACATCATACTCCAAATTTTTTGATCGATGATGATGATGATGATGGTAGTATGCTTTTGGGATTAAAAACATTTTGTCAAATGACAATCGATTATTTAAACGTAAATTAAGTTTCAGTTTATTAAAAATTGTTATTTTTACTATTAGAATTTTTAAAATATTATGGATAATTTAATAGAAATCATTTCAAACCTGCCATGGTGGGTTTGGGTATTAATTGGACTTGCTTTAGTAGCAATTAGAGATGTTTTACAACCAAAACACAGTATTAGTCATAACTTTCCAATTGTAGGGCATTTGCGTTTTGTGTTGGAAAAAATTGGTCCTGAACTCCGACAATATTTAGTTGCTAACAACCGTGAAGAGTTACCCTTTAACAGAATAGAACGTAGTTGGATTTATGCTTCCGCAAAACACGAAAACAATTACGAGGGCTTTGGTACAGATCGAGATATTTATGCTCATCAGCATATATTTATCAATAATGCTATGATGCCTTATAAAATTGGTGAGGATCATCCAAATACTGTAGATCATAGCTTTTTACCTTGTGCTAAAGTGATGGGAACCTTTAATAAAAGAATCAAACCATTTCGCCCTGCCTCTGTAATTAATGTATCTGCGATGAGTTTTGGATCGCTTTCAGCAAGAGCTATAGATTCCTTAAATAAAGGAGTACAAATTGCAGGAGCTTATCACAATACGGGGGAAGGCGGATTATCTCCTTATCATAGTAATGGTGGCGATGTTGTTTTTCAAATAGGAACAGGATATTTTGGTGTTCGTACCGAAGATGGAAATTTTTCAATGGATAAATTAGTGAAATTAGTGGAAGACAATCCATTTGTAAGGGCAATAGAAATTAAATTATCACAAGGAGCTAAACCTGGAAAAGGAGGCGTTTTACCAGGAGCAAAAATCACCAAAGAAATTGCTGAAATTCGTAATGTTGAAATGGGAAAAGATGTAATTTCTCCTCCAAGCCATAAAGTATTTTCTAATGTAACAGAAATGCTTGGTTTTATTGAAGAAGTCGCTGTAAAAACAGGCTTACCTGTAGGAATAAAAGCTGCCATCGGAAAATTAGAACAATGGGAGGAATTAGCAGATTTAATGAAAACTACCAATAAAGGTCCCGATTTTATTACCGTTGATGGCGGTGAAGGAGGAACTGGAGCTGCACCGCCAAGTTTTGCAGACCACGTTTCTTTACCTTGGGTTTATGGTTTTAGCGATTTATATAAAGTATTTAAGTCTAGAAATCTAAGTGAAAGAATTGTTTTTATTGCCAGCGGAAAACTAGGATTTCCAGCAAAAGGTGCGATGGCATTTGCAATGGGTGCTGACTGTTTAAATGTTGCTCGTGAGGCGATGATGAGTATTGGATGTATTCAGGCACAAGTTTGCCATACCAATCGTTGTCCAAGTGGAGTTGCAACACAAAGTAAATGGTTACAAAGAGGGATTAATGTACCATTAAAATCTGAACGATTAGCTCAGTATTTTAAAACTTTTAGAAAAGAATTTATTGAAATTACACACGCTGCTGGATACGAACATCCTTGTCAGTTTACCATGAAGGATATTGATGTAAATGTTGATGACCATAATCTTTCAAAGGAATTAGACAAAACTTATATGTATAACAAAACTCCTGTTCCTTTTACTTCTATGCAGAAATTGAAGGATTGTATTTATTTGGGAGGAAAATCAAATAAATAAAATATTGTAAAATAAAGTAAAACAAACTAAGTTTGCTTTCTAAACTTTTTCTATGGAAGATGCAACCCTAATTATTAGTTATTTTGCTTATTTATTACCTGCTATTATCGTTGGATTGGTAGCTTATTTTTTCTTTAAAGGACACACAGCTAATGAAGAAGGTAGGAGAAGATATTTAATTCAGAAAGAAGCTCAAAAAAATATTATTCCTATTCGTTTACAGGCTTACGAACGCCTTACTTTGTTTTTGGAACGCATCGATCCTAATAAGTTGTTACTGCGAGTAAAACCTTTTTCAGATGATCTTCAGAAATATGAATCCTTATTAATACAGAATATCGACAACGAATACGAGCATAATTTAGCACAACAAATATACGTCACACCAGAATGCTGGAATTTGATAAATGCTGCTAAAAACGCAACTATTCAGGTAATACGACAAGCTTCTATGAATGAAAAAGTAGATGATTCAGATAAATTAAGAGCTTTCCTACTAAATCATTTTATGGGCGAAATTACCCCTTCACATAAAGGTTTAATGTTTGTAAAAAAGGAAGTTTCGGAGTTGTTTTAAAATCAATCCCCTTCATCTTTCAATTCATTTAGATCTTTCAATTCAATATTTTTCCGTTTAGCAAATTTAAACCCCTGCCCCCACCATTGCAGCATTTTTTCTTTATTAAAAATTAATGAATTAGTCGTTAAAACAGTTGGTGTATAATACAAATTAATAATCGCATCATTATTGGAAGCTACATATTTTCCTATCCTAATATTTTGCTTTTCAATACGATCTGCCATATAGGAATGCATGTTTGTGATTAATGAAAAAACATTTTTTGAAGGCATTTTATTTAAATGGTTAACTTCGGTATCTAAAACAATTACATCGACTGTGGTGGCACCTCGTTTAATGGCTTCTTCAATTGGAACCATACTTCCAAACCCGCCATCTGCATACTCGCAACCGTTCTTTTTTACCAAACTCATAAATGGGGTATAATTGCAGGAAATCCAAATCCAATCGCAGAAATCGTTGTAACTATAATCGTTAATCGATTTATACTCTACTTGATTTAAAGTTAGGTTTGAAACCGTAACAACAACCTCTTTTACACTATTTTTTAATTCCTCAAACTCTGCTTCAGAAATAGCATTAGAAATTAATTTTCGAAGGTTTTTACTCTCTCCGAAGGTTTTTTTTCCATTTAAGATATTCCGAAAAACATTAAAATGATTGATGCTTATTTCCTGTTGTCCGTGACGTTCCTTTTTAACAATAAAAGGACAATTACTAAATATACTTTTTTGATTTACAGATGTATAAATCTGTTTTATTTTTTGAGTTTTACTTAAAGCAAGGTGCGTAATTAAAAGACTTCCTGTTGAAGTTCCTACAAACAAATCGTATTTATATTTTAACTCTTCAATTAAATATTGAGCAACGCCTCCAGCAAATGCTCCTTTACTACCACCTCCAGATATTACTAATGCTCTCATTTTATTTTTCATTTTTTACTTATCATTCTATCCAGAAACTTAGACGAATTTTCGTCCAATTCATTTCTCAAATTATTAATCTGTTCACGGTATTCTTTTTTTTCTAACAAACTTCTTAAAATGGTTCTTGAAGATTTTTTAAAACGCCAATAATGATGTTGACAAGCATCAATAAGATTCAATAACGATACTTTATCCCACAGCTCCATATAATTAACATATTCTAGGGCTTTTTCTCGTACTTTATTTCCGTATTTTGAAGAAGTATATTCTATTAATTCTGAAATAAACTTGCCTTTATTTTTAATTTGATAACCTTCAGTATTCAAAGCTAAAAGCAACCAAAATTGCCGAATATTCTTATCTTGAAATCCAATAACCCCATTCATTCTATCTAAATAAATCTTTTTATTTTCAGGAAAACTCATCCATAAATTTCCTAAAGCTGCTTCTTGAGTTGTATAGGAATCATCAGATAGTAATGTTTCATATTCTATTTGTAATTCCTTTGGAACCTTAACCAAAGACAATGCAACTGCCTGTCTTACATACACATTATTACTCGAAAAAGCTTTTTTATAAAGAGGCAAGGCTAAGATCAAGGATTCATTTTCTAATTGATAAACTGCTTCCTGCCCAATAAAATCATTAGGAAAGGTAAGGGCTTTTTCAAGTTCTCTAATTTTTAATGAAATTAACGTTTCTCGTAATGCAGAAATTTTAAAATAATCATTCATAAAAGAAGATTTTAAAAGAGATTGATAAACTTCTTCCGATTGAAAAGCACTTTGCTGAATCCAGTTTTTTCTAAATTCAGTTAGTTTTTTTCCGTATTCTTTTTCTATTTCCACTAAAAAATCTTCGGTAGTAACATTCTTAAATTTATGTCTTTCTAAATAATTTTTTACTCCTTTTTTAAATACTACCTCCCCCACTTTCTCTTTTAAAATATGCAATGCCCAAGCTCCTTTTTCATAAAAAGTTAAGGAACTTGCTTTCGGGTTAGTAAGCGATTCTCCTTTACCTTCATCACTTAAAGCTTTTAATTGTTCGGCTGATTGAAATAGTTTCCAATAGTAATAATCTTCTCCGAAGATTTCTTTTTCAGCCAATAACGCATAATAACTTGCAAAACCTTCATGCAACCAATGATGCTCGCTTGAAGTTTCGGTAACCATATTTCCAAACCAATGATGCGCCAATTCGTGAGCATTTACATTCACATAATTTCGATCAACAAAGCCGATGGAATCCACCACAAAAGCATCAGAAAAAAAAGTAGCAGTTGTATTTTCCATTCCCGCATACATAAAATCTTTAACTGGAACTTGCTTGTAATTTTGCCAAGGATATGCAATACCGATTTCTTTTTCTAAAAAATCGAATATCTGCTTAGAATATCTATATGTGGGCTCAAATCGCAATGAATCTTTGGGATTATAATACAATTCAATAGGAATATTATTAAATGAAGTAATGGTTCTATAATCAAAATTTCCAACAGAAAAAGCTACTAAGTAACTGGACATCGGATAATTCATTTTGTATTCCCAGCTTTTGAAATCATCATTTTCTGATGTCGAAATTAATTTTCCATTTGCAATTACCGTTTTATTTATTGGAACTTCATAAGTAATGGAAAAGATCATTTTATCATTCATATCATCCAAACTTGGCAACCAATTGGACGTATATTTTCCTTGCCCTTGGGTCCAAAGTTGATCGTCGATAAAATAGAGTGCCTGTCTTGGAATTACCTCATAATCAAATGAAACTGTGTAGGTTTTATTGGCTTTAAATTTTGAAATTAACCATATTTTCTTGTTTTGAAAAGAAATTTGAATGTTTTTATTTAAATCATTTTTAATAAGCACAATCCCTACAGCATCTAAATATATGGAATCGCATTTTTTTTTGATTTGAAACGTATAAGATGTATTTCCTTTAATACTTTTATTATTAAAATCGGGTCTAATCACTGCATCAACACTAACAAAATCAACATTTTCAGTTTGTTGACAAAAAGCATTCCCTATAAACAACACCAAAAATAAAACTAACAATTCCCTCATACTATTTATATAATTGTAGGATAACAAAATACAAATTTTATAGGATAATCCATTAAATTTCTTACAAGCATTCATAAGAATTTGTATTTTCGTTTTATGAACTCAAGTTTTTTTCAAACTCCAATAGACTATCTAAAAGGTGTCGGTCCTAATCGGGCAGATTTACTAAAAAAAGAGTTGGGAATTTTTACTTTTCAGGATTTGCTAAATCTTTTTCCAAACAGGTATTTAGACCGAACTAAGTTTTATAAAATCAACCAGTTACAACGAACAAGTGCTGATGTTCAAATTTTAGGCAAACTTACCCATATTAAAATAGTGGATCAAAAAAGGGGCAAACGATTGGTTGCTACTTTTCAAGATGAAACCGGAAAAATGGAATTAGTTTGGTTTCGAGGTCATAAATGGATTCGGGAAAGCTTAAAATTAAATACCACTTATGTCATCTTCGGAAAAACAAATTGGTTTAATGGATCTTTTTCAATGCCACATCCAGAAATGGAACTACTCAGCGATTATGAAAAAAGTTTGCGTCCTGCGATGCAAGCGGTATATCCTTCAACAGAAAAACTAACAGCAAGAGGAGTTTCAAATCGGGTGTTAATTTCAATCATAGAACAACTGTTTTTAGAGTCCAAAAATAGCTTTACTGAAACCCTCTCAAAATCCCTTTTAGAAACCCTAAAATTACTACCCAAAAAAGAGGCACTTTTAAACATTCATTTTCCACAAAATCAAACCCTTTTAGCAAAGGCTCAATACCGATTAAAATTTGAAGAATTATTTTATATTCAGTTGCAATTAATTCGAAAGAATATACTTCATAAAGCAAAAATAAAGGGCTATCCTTTTAGCCGAGTAGGAGAGAATTTTAACACCTTTTACAAAGAGCATTTACCCTTTGAATTAACCTCGGCACAAAAGCGAGTAATCAAAGAAATTAGAAACGATTTAGGCAATAATGCACAAATGAATCGACTTTTACAAGGAGATGTAGGTTCTGGTAAAACAATAGTCGCATTAATGTCTATGTTAATAGCACTTGACAACGGATTTCAAACTTGTTTAATGGCACCTACTGAAATTTTGTCAGTCCAACACTATAACGGCTTATTAGAATTATGTAAAAAATTGAAACTCAGTATTTACCTATTGACTGGCTCAACTAAAACTTCAGATAGACGAATTATCCACGAAAAGCTCGAAAATGGCGAAATCAACATTCTTATTGGCACTCATGCGCTACTCGAAAATAAGGTGAAATTCAAGAATTTGGGGCTTGCAATTATCGATGAACAACATCGTTTTGGAGTTGCACAACGAAGTAAATTATGGCATAAAAATAAGCTTCCTCCTCACGTGTTAGTTATGACCGCAACACCCATTCCAAGAACCCTTGCCATGAGCGTTTATGGCGACTTAGATATCTCGATAATTGATGAGCTTCCACCGGGTAGAAAACCCATCAAAACAGTACACCGTTTTGACTCCAATAGACTGCGTGTTTTTAAGTTTATAAAAGACGAAATTTCTAAAGGCAGACAGGTCTATATTGTCTATCCTTTAATACAAGAATCGGAGGCTTTAGATTACAAAGATTTGATGGATGGTTACGAGAGTATCTCAAGAGAATTTCCTATTGCAGAATATCAAATTTCTATCGTTCATGGCAAAATGAAATCTAAGGATAAAGAATACGAAATGAATCGTTTTATAAAAGGCGAAACAAATATTATGGTCGCCACTACCGTAATTGAAGTTGGTGTAAACGTTCCAAATGCAAGTGTAATGATTATTGAAAGTGCCGAACGCTTTGGATTATCACAACTACATCAATTAAGAGGTCGTGTTGGGCGTGGAGCCGACCAAAGTTATTGCATATTAATGAGTAGCCATAAGCTTTCAGAAAACGGACGAACAAGATTAGAAACGATGGTTAAAACCAGTGACGGCTTCGAAATTGCTGAGGTTGACTTAAGATTAAGAGGTCCTGGAGATTTAATGGGTACACAACAAAGCGGTGTGTTAAATTTGAAAATTGCAGATATCATCAAGGATCGCGACATTCTAAAATTAGCGAGAAGTTATGCTTTTGAAATTCTAAAAAGCGACCCCTCGCTCTTAAAACCTGAGAACCTTCCTATAAAAAGCACTTTTATTCAACTTACAAAGTATAAGAATATTTGGAGCTTTATAAGCTAAATATTTAAGGTTACATATTATTTATGGAGATTTAGTAAATTTAAAAGAAGGCAAAACACAATTAACCTGTATTGAAGAGTTACTTTATAACGTTTATGTAGTCAAGTAGGCAAAGGGAATTTCACCCTAAGCCTCTCACAGAACCGTACGTGATACTCTCGCATCATACGGCTCTTGTTATGGATCAGTCTCAAAACTTGTGGGATTTGAAAAATAATTTGGATATTTGTTT
>CAZIMW010000075.1:0-11942 GCA_964540425.1 uncultured Flavobacterium sp. | reverse complement strand
TGAACTGCGAAGCACATCACGATTTCAAATAAAAAATATAAAAGGATGAGTAAATTACAGCAATACCTGAACTACTAGACATTCTTAATATTGCAGGAAACACCATTACTATTGATGCTATGGGAACTCAAAAAGAAATATCCAAAAAAATAATAGCGCACGATGCTGACTATATTTTAGCGGTTAAAGCAAATCAATCGCAGTTATTAGCGGATATTGAAGATGAATTAAAATTTTCTAAAGGATCCAGCTTTAGTTCCATTACCGAGCAACGTATAAAAGAAATCGTGTTAAAACTGAATTCAAGACCTAGAAAACGATTTAATTATCAAAACCCTATATTTGTAATGGACAAATTATTATTTAATCAAAAAGTTGCGTTTATGAGTTGAATTCAGCATTGCTTAAATCTAAACATATATTGGTTTTCAAGAAAATCTGTATTTTTATCGGGTACTAATGTTTTTATTTACTCTTTTTAGGTAGTATCATTTGCAATAAAACGGCAATCGTCATAACAATTGCACAACCTACTAAATTCAGCCATAAAAACGGCATTAAATCAATATACCAAAAATAAATAATTATTGCTTGTGTGATAATTGCTGCAATAAAAACGGCATTTCCTTTAACATACTTTATAAAAAAGGCTAGTAGAAATACTCCTAATACATTTCCGTAGAAAATGGAACCGATAATATTTACCAACTGAATTAAATTATCGAACAAATTCGCAACACAAGCAACGGAAATAGCAATAACACCCCAGAGTAAAGTAAACCATTTAGAAGCTTTTACATAATGTTTGTCATCTCTAATTTTAGTATTTCGTTTGTATAAATCAATCGCTGTGGTTGAAGCTAAAGCATTTAATTCGGATGCCGTTGAAGACATTGCAGCACTTAAAATTACCGCTAATAACAAACCTATTAAACCTCTTGGTAGCTGGGTAAGTATAAAATGAATAAACACATAATCCTTATCATTGGTTTCAGCATCGGGATTTGCTTTTAAGATTAATACTTTGGTTTCTTCTCTAAGTCCGTTATCTAATTCATTTAAAAATTTTATTTCCTTTGAAAGGTTTTCTCTTTCTGAAGGGTTTACAGTATTTGAAAATAATAGTTGCTTTTCACGAATTGATAAGTCTAAATCTTTTTTATCGAATTCTAATTGTTCAAACTGGGAGGCATATTCTGAATTACGAACATCTTCAATAGCTGCTGGATTAAAATTTAATGGAGCATCGTTAAATTGATAGAAAACAAAAACCATTACACCTACTAACAAAATAAAGAACTGCATTGGCACTTTTAATAAGCCGTTCATGATTAATCCCATCTGGCTTTCACGTACAGACTTTCCGCTTAAATAGCGTTGTACTTGGCTTTGATCTGTTCCGAAATAAGAGAGCATTAAGAAAGTTCCGCCGATAATTCCGCTCCAAAACGTATAGCGATTGTCCATATTAAACGAAAAATCCAATACATCTAATTTTCCACCAGCTCCGGCAATATCTAATGCTTTTGTAAACGAAATATCTAAGGGAAGATAATTCAGAATAATTAAAAATGTGATGAACATTCCCGCAAAAATAACTGCCATTTGTTGTTTTTGGGTGATGCTTACTGCCTTGGTTCCACCACTAACTGTGTAGATAATTACCAGCGTTCCAATAATAATATTTAAGGTTACTAAATCCCAACCTAAAACAGCCGAAAGTATAATAGAAGGAGCAAAAATGGTAATCCCAGCTGCTAATCCTCTTTGAATTAAAAAGAGAATTGCAGTTAAAGTTCTTGTTTTTAAATCGAACCTACCTTCTAAAAATTCATAAGCGGTAAAGACTTTTAATCTATGGTATAAGGGAATAAAGACCATACTAATAATCACCATGGCAATTGGCAATCCGAAGTAGAATTGAACGAATCCCATTCAGTCATGAAATGCTTGTCCTGGTGTAGATAAAAAAGTGATGGCACTGGCTTGAGTAGCCATGACACTAAGTCCGATAGTCCACCAATTAGAAGAGTTTCCTCCTTTTAGATAATCGGTTACATTATTGTTTTTTCGAGTTTTGTAGGTTCCGTAAAGTACTATAAATGCTAAAGTTCCCCCAAGAACAATCCAATCTACTAGTTGCATATTATGTGAAGCTTATCATTAAATAATAAAATAAAGCAATGTAAATTGCATTCATAACAAGCACCCAAGTATAGCTGCTTTTCCAAGTGAATTTTGTGATTTCATTTTTCATTGATGGTTGTTTTTATTGGGAACACAGGTGATACTGATTTTTACTGATTGATTTATCCGTGGTAAATCCGTCAAATCTGTGAAATCCGTGTTCTATCATTTCCCAATAGACAATATATTAGCAAATAATCGGTACGCTCCCGAAACTCCCGCAGGTAATTCTCTAAAGAAACTTAATCCCGTATAAATATAATATCCTTTTCCGTATTGGGCAACTAATAGTGACCCTTTGGTTTGTTTACTGTTTTTATCGTGCATTCCTAAAATGGGTGTGAACTCTTTTGACCATTTATTCGGAAAGTACAGTCCTCTTTCCTGAACCCAGCCTTTAAAATCGGCTTGTGTAATTTTATTCGGTGTGTTTAAAACGGGATGGTTTGGAGCTAAAAATTTTACTTCAGAAAACTCATCAGTCACACGATTTTTTGATAATTCTAGTTTAAAAGGTGCTAATTCTTCAGTAACCAAACGACGATTGGTATTGTATTGAAGAATTAATGTGCCGCCGTTTTCAACATATTTATTCAATTCAGTTTGTTTAAAAGCTAGTTCTGGAACGGTATTGTAAGCTCTTATTCCCACTACAATAGCATCAAATTGTTTTAGTTTTTCTGAAGTGATTTCCGAAGGAGAAATAGTGGTTACCTGATAACCAATTTGCTCTAAACTTTCAGGAATTGCATCACCAGCTCCTTTTATATACCCAATATTCTCCCCTTTTTTCTGAAGACTTATATGAACCACTTTTGCAGTAGCTTCTACTAATACTTGTTGTAAGGGAATGTACTCATAATCGATAGTAATTAACTCTTCATTATAGTAGATGTCACCAACTTTCATCAAGGCTCTTAAGGTTCCTTCACTTTGCTCTTTAGGTGGGGTTACTTTAAACCTCAAAGTAATTTCATCTCCTTTTTTAGCAATAGAGTATTCCTGAATATTTGGTGTAATCGTCCATCCTTTTGGAGCTGGAACCGTAATGTTTCCTTCTAAATTATCTCTACCAGCTTTTATAATTACTAGAATTTCTTTAGATTCATCATTTGCAAAAATGATAACTTTTTCGGGTATGCTTGCCGATACTTCGGGCAATACATCAAAGGGTTGATATACTTCCCCTTTTACAGGGTCGTTAAATTTATAAATAAGATTTCTTTCAAAACTGATAAACTTTCCGTTAATAGTCAATTTAAAAGACACTGGAAATTGATTCTCTAATTCTGGTTTTCCAATTAATTCCTTGTCATCAACACGATACATTCCTATCGTTCCTTTTTCTTTTAACCAATAAGGAGTACTAAAATCTAATTCGGTAAATGTGCTATATGAGCTTTCCAGATTGTACTTTTTATTTTTGTAAAGAGGTGTGGGTTTAAAGGTAGCAGGAAAATTCGCAAACATTGAAGTAATAGAGCCAACTTCAATTTTTACATTAGAACGGTTAATCGCTTCAATTGTAACTTTAAAATTTTCGTTTGGAGCCACACTTTGATGGTCTGCCACAGCCTCTAAATACAAACCTGCACAATCTGCGATGATTGTTTTTATTTCTTTTAGTTTAATTGTTTTCCAATGACTTTCAGGTAATTTATAAATTAATTCATAGGCTTCCATTAATTGCGGAAGCATTGTAGAAGGGTCTTTAAAATTAAAGTTTTCTTCAACTTTATAAAGCATTTTTCCTATGGCTTCTCCACCTTCAATTCTTGACCAAGTGGTATTGATACCGTCAAATAAATTGGATTTATTCTTTGGAAAATCACCTTTTAAAAATTCTAAATATTCTGTCTGACTTCCTCTAATTCCGGTATTACCAAAACCTTGTGATTTATGATTACTTCTACTTAATGCAGCGATTTCACCATTAGATAACCCTATATTTGAATAGTAATTGCCTGTTTCAACTTCAACTAAATTGGATTTATCTGCTTTATCAAATTTTTCTTTTGAACCGTAAAACCACCAAGAAGTATTAAAGAATAAACGTGTTGGTTGCCAAGTGCCATAGTCTTTTGCAGAAGTTGGATAAACGTTAGCATCGCTTACCATATCAAATGCTTCCATGCTTAAAATTGCTGATGAAGTATGGTGTCCGTGGGTGCTCCCCGGGTTTTTATAATCGAATCGGTTGATGATAATATCAGGCTGAAAACGTCTAATATTCAAAACCACGTCACTTAAAACTTCTTTTTTATTCCAAATTTCTAAGGTTTCATCTGGATGTTTAGAATAACCGAAATCGTTGGCACGGGTAAAAAATTGTTGCCCACCATCGGTTCTTCTCGCAGCTAATAATTCTTGGGTTCTAATAACACCTAATAATTCTCTAATTTCTGGTCCTACTAAATTTTGTCCACCATCTCCTCTGGTAATTGAAAGGTAGGCAGTTCTTGCGTGGACTTCATTTACTAAATAGGAAATTAATCGCTGGTTTTCATCATCTGGATGCGCAGCAAGATACATTGCCGAACCTAAAAAGTTTAATTTCTGAAGGTTGTGATATATCTCTGAAGCGGTTGGTTTTTCTGGTTGTTGGGCGAATGTTATTGAAAAAAATAATAGAAATGCAAAAAGTGAAAAAGCAGTTTTTTTCATAAATGGTTGTTTGTTAGGTATTCTTCAAATATACCTAAATAGAAAAAAAGCTAAAGTATTTTTGAATTAATTTAACAAATTACTTTTCTGGATGCATTATTTAGGTTGAGATTACTCCGGCGAAATTGCCTCGTAAAAACGAATCATCACTATTTAGCAATATCCATCAGGGTTTTATAGACCAAATGCGTAGGCAATCCCATTACATTAAAATAGGAACCTTCAATTTTGTTAATTCCTATTAAACCCAGCCATTCTTGAATTCCGTAGCTTCCAGCCTTGTCGAAGGGTTTGTAGTTTTTTATATAGTAGTTAATTTCTTCATCAGATAATTCATTGAACCAAACTTTTGTCATATCGTGAATGGTTTTCTGATAGTTCTTGCCAGTAAAAGTAACCGATGTAAATACCTTGTGCATTCTTCCACTAAAAGATTTTATCATTTTAAAAGCATCAGATTCATCTTTAGGTTTTTCAACTGCTTTTCCCAGATGCCAAACAATCGTATCGCTAGTTATTAAAATATCTTTTTCTGAAAGGTCTGTAAATGCTGCTGCTTTTAACTTTGAAAGGTAATCGGTAATTTCAACACCTCGTAAAGTATCGGGATAGATTTCTTCAATTTTCTTAACTTGAATGGTAAAATCTATATCCATTTCTTTAAAAAAAAGTTGTCTTCTTGGTGAGCCTGATGCAAGTATTATATTGTAGTTTTTGAGTTTTTTTGAAAGCATTTTTTTTGAAATTATGAATGTTGAATGCAAAATTATGAATTATTGAATCACAAATGTATATAACAAAAGAGAACCCATTCCTAAAAGCATTATAATTTTTAAAAGATTGGATGAAAATGAATATTCCTTTTTTGATTTTGAATCCCAAATTTTCAAACAAAAATAGCCTAATGGCGCTAATACTAATAATAAGAAATATGCAACTGCAATAGTGTAATTATAAAGATGAGTATAGATATAATATATAATTCCGAAGAGTGATAAAATTCCCATTCCAAAAACAATATAGGATGCTCTTTTCCTGCCAATTACTATTGGTAATGTGTTTAATTCTCCTTTTTTATCACCATCAATATCTTCAATGTCTTTTACGATTTCACGCATTAGATTGATATAAAAGGCGAAGAAAGCGTAGGATAATATAATCCCAAATACAAGAGATTGATAGTCTTGATTTATAAAAGTAATCGCAGGAAACAAATCGAATATACCCACAATAATCAAGCTTAAAGCTACTAATAAGGAGATAATAATATTACCAAGCAACAACATCGATTTCAAAAAAGTAGCATATAGATACAAAAGGGCAGAAGTCACAATAAAGAATCCGAAAAACGCATCTTCTTCGATCTGTTTCGTTAAGTAAAATCCTAATCCAACACCAATAATATTAAAAATGATAAATAAATTATAAGCAGTTTTTTCAGAAATAGATTTTCCTATAATTACTTTTTCTGGTTTATTAATTAAATCTATCTCTACATCATAAATATCGTTGATGACATTTCCAGCTGCAGCAATAAAAATAGTTGCTAAAACTAATAATAAAAATTCAAAATGAGATAAAGCAAGGTCAGCACCTAAAGGAATAAATAAAGCATAACGAATCAATACTTGTGTCAAAACAATGATAAGTAGGTTTTTATATCTTATAAGGTTTAGGTAGTTCATTTTTTTTTAATTCAGAATTAATAAACTAATCATACTTAGCATTCACATCACCATCACTCAACCATTTTCCTTGAACTTTAAGTACCTGTTCAATAACATCGCGAACACAGCCTTTGCCACCTTTTTTATGTGAAATATAAGAAGAAACTTTCTTTATTTCTTGAACGGCATCTTGCGGACAGCAAGGCAATCCTACTTCTTGCATTACTTCTAAATCTGGAATATCATCACCCATATACAGCACATTTTCAGGTTTGATGTTATTTTGTTGCAAATAAGTACGCATCGTTTTGGTTTTATGATGTGTTCCTAAATGAATATCCTTAATACCCAAACCTTGTAAACGCATTCGAACCCCTTCATTGGTTCCTCCAGAAATAATACAAACATTATAGCCTTTATCAACGGCAGTTTTTAATGCAAATCCGTCTTTGGTGTGCATTTTCCGGTACATATCGCCATTGGTGGCAACGATAATGGTTCCGTCTGTAAGTACTCCGTCCACATCAAAAATTAAAGTGGTAATATAATTTAAACGTTCTTTGTAGTTCATATCAACTACCTGCGAAGGCAGGTATCTTTTTTATATTCCCGCAAAAGCGAGAACTTGATTAGTTGTCATTCCGACGAAGGTCGGAATCTTTTTAATGTCACATTAATTTTTATTAGAATACCCCCGTAAAATAGCCTCTGTCATTTCTGCATACAACTTTTGGTGAGGACTATCTTTTAGCAAATGTAATTGTTTTTCGATTGTTTTTTTGTCATTCCTTTTGGCTGGTCCTGTTTGTGCTTCAGAAGGAGTGAGGTTTTCAATTTTCAATGCCGTTTCTTTTATCAATGGTTTTAGTAAATCGAATGATAAGTTTGCTTCCGAAAGCAAATCACTTCCTACTTGATATAGGTAATTCACGAAATTATTTAGGATAACGGCACTTAAATGGAGTTTTTTTCTTTCTTCGGAAGAGATTTCAGAAACGTTCTTCGAAATTTTATTTCCTAATTTTTTTAATAAAATTAAATCGGAAGCATCTGAAGCTTCCACACAAATTGGAATTTCAGAAAAATCAATTGCTCTATTTTTTGAAAAAGTTTGCAATGGATAAAAGACCCCTTTTCGGTTTTTGTTTGAAAGAGCTTCCATAGCGACACTTCCAGAAGTATGAACCACTAGTTTGTTTATAAACGGAAGGTTTTCTGAAAAGTCAGAAATCACATCATCTGGTAAAGCAATGATATAAATATCTGCTTCTTTTATTTCAGAAATAGAAGTGATTTTTTGGATGTTTTCCGGTAAACCTGAAAGACTATTTAGGTTCCGATTATATACTTGAATAACTTCAATTCCTGAAGTTTTATTAAAAACAGAACATAAATGAGTTGCCACATTTCCTGCTCCAAATAAAACAATTTTTACCATAGAACGAAGATACTCTTTTTTGTTATTCATTTTGATTTTTCATAGTTCTGTCTTCACGAGCGACCTTTTCTGGGAGTGAAGTGATCTTATAATATTTCCAGAATTATGAACAGATTGCTTTGCCACTACTGCGTCGTTTCTCGCAAAGACATTCTAATTTCAATTGTAAGAATAGTTAGAATATTCAATACCTTTGCGTTTTAAAATAAGAAAATGCAAAAAAACGACATACAATCCAGAGAAGACATTTCAAAACTTATCCATACATTTTACGATGATGTAAGAGAAGATGAATTATTAGGGCCTATTTTTAATAGTATGATAAAAGATTGGGACAAACATTTAGAGTTACTAACCGATTTTTGGGAAACCAACCTTTTCTTTGTGAAAAAATATGCAGGAAATCCATTAGAAGCTCACGTTCGTGCTGATAAATTTCATAATCATAGCATCAATGAATTTCATTTTGGAATTTGGTTGAATTTGTGGTTTAAGAATATAGATGAATTATATGAAGGTGAAAATGCTCAATTAGCCAAGAACAGAGCGAGAAATATGAGTACATTTATGAATATGGAAATATTTAAACATAAACCAAAACAATAATAAAAGCTCTAGACTCTGTGCTTATCTGGAAAGTACGGGTAAAAATAAATTATCTTTTTCATTAACAAAATTTTAATAAAGTACGTTGATAAAAAAAAGATTCCTGTATTCGTGGCGATTTAATATTACTTAAATTTGCAGCAAATTAACAACTCATGCTTAAGAAATTATTTTCTATTCTTTTCTCAACGCGTTTAACCTCCATATTATTTATTGTTTTTGCTATCGCAATGGCAACAGGAACATTTATGGATTCTTCAGCAGACACTTCTCCCACACCATATTCTCGCGAATTAATTTATAATGCTTGGTGGTTTGAAGCCATTATGGGATTGTTTATGATTAATTTTATTGGAAATATTTCAAAATATAGATTGCTACGGAAAGAAAAATGGGCAACTTTAACCATACATTTTTCTTTTATCTTAATTATTTTGGGAGCTTTTGTAACTCGATACATTAGTTTTGAAGGTATGATGCACATTCGAGAAGGAGCTACTGAAAATACCATGCTTTCTTCAGAAACTTATTTGAAAATATTTATCGATGGTGATTATAAAAGAGATGGAGTTGACCAAAGAAGAAATATAGACCCAATTCATTTGCGATTATCCGAAAGATTAAACAACGATTTTGAAATAAATACCGATTATAACAATCAAGACGTAGCTGTAAAATATGTAAATTTTATTAATAACGCCAAAGAAGGTGTTATTGCCAAAGAAGGAGGAAAAAACTTCTTGAAAATTGTAGAGGCAGGAGGCGGCGAACGCCACGATCATTGGATAGGTGATGGCGATGTGTTGGATATTCATAATGTGCTAATTTCCTTAAACAATCCAACAGAGGGAGCAATTAATTTAGGTTATAAAGATGGAGAATATACTATTTTAACTCATTTTGAAGGACAATGGATGCGAATGGCAGATCAGAAAAAAGGGATGTTGCTAAGCGATAGTTTACAACCTTTAAATCTTCGGTCTTTATACCAAGTGGCAGGAATGGCTTTTGTAATCCCAGATCCGGTAATGGAAGGGGAGTTCGGTATTATTAATGCTCCTAAAAACGAACCTACTAATATGAGTGCTTTGGTTGTTGAAGTGTCTTCAAAAGGAGAAATAAAAGAAGTTTCAATTCTCGGCGGACAAGGAGTAGTACGTACTCCAGTATTAGCTGAAGTAGCTGGACTTAAAGTATATTTGGCTTACGGTTCAAAAGAATATAAACTACCATTTAGTATTACTTTAAATGAATTTATAGCCGATAAATACCCCGGAACCGAAAAAAATTATTCAGCTTTTAAAAGTAAAGTAACGGTAAATATAAGTGAAACTGAATTTTACGATTACGAAATATTTATGAATAATATTCTTGACGAACAAGGGTACCGTTTATTTCAATCTGGGTTTGATCCTGATGAAAAAGGAACCATACTTTCTGTAAACTACGATTTTTGGGGAACTTGGATTACCTATATTGGTTATGGTTTATTATACTTAGGACTGTTAGCAATACTGTTTGATCCTAATAGTCGCTTTTCAGATTTAAAAAAGATGCTCAAAAAAATTAAAAAGAAGAAAACAACCTTAACGACTATTCTGATTTTACTAGTTTCTTTAACAGGATTTTCTCAAGAAACAAATTCTCATAGAAGTAAAATTTCCAAACAAAAATTGGATTCCATTATCATCGCTAATGCAGTGAGTAAAGAGCATGCATTAAAATTTGCACACTTGGTTTTACAGGATAATGGGCGTATGAAACCTGTAAATACTTTTGCAAGCGAGTTGTTGCGTAAAATAAGCCATAGCGATACTTACGAAGGTTTGGATGCGAATCAAGTATTTGTTTCTATGGTAGAATTTCCACGTTTATGGTTGGAGGTTCCTATTATGTATTTAAAAAGAGAAAACGATAGTATTCGTGAGATTATTGGAGTTTCAAAAGAAGCAACACGTTTCTCATTAATGGATTTAATTGATGAAAAAGGAAGAAACAAATTAGGACCTTATATTGAAGATGCTTCAAAAACAAATAATAAAAATCAGTTTCAAAAAGACTTTATGAGAGCTTATGAAAATTTTTATTTGTTAAATGAAGCGTTGAGTGGGGGTATTTTTAAAATTTTCCCAATTCCAGATGACACCAATAACCGTTGGGTTTCTTACCCTGAATTGGATCAAGTTAATTACCAAGAAAAAGATTCAGCTTTTGTGAGAAATATTCTTCCTTATTATTTTGAAACTCTTCAGAAAGCAAGAGAAACAGGTGATTATAAAACTTCAGACGAATTATTAGATGGAATTACCAATTTTCAAAAGAAATTTGGAGCTTCGGTGATGCCTTCAGAAAGTAAAATAAACACGGAGGTTTTATATAATAAAATTAACATTTTTAATAAGCTTTATAAATACTTTGCAATTTTCGGAATGTTGATGTTTGTATTTATTATCATTCAGATATTCAATGAAAATAAAGTAATTAACTTTCTTATTAAATCTAGTAAAGCAATTATTTGGATTCTCTTTATCATGTTGACTCTGGGTCTAATTGCCAGATGGTATATTAGTGGTCACGCTCCTTGGAGTAACGCCTACGAATCTATTATTTATGTTGCTTGGGCAACGGTTTTATTCGGATTAACATTAGGAAGAAGGAGTTATATTACTATTGCATCTACCGCATTTGTGGCAGCTATTATTTTATGGGTAGCACACCTAAACTGGATTGATCCTGAAATAGCCAACCTTTCTCCGGTATTGGATAGTTATTGGTTAATGATCCACGTTGCAATTATAGTTGCGAGTTACGGACCATTTACTTTAGGAATGATTTTAGGATTAACCTCCTTATTATTAATGGTAATGACCAATAAGAAGAATTTTAGTAAAATGAATTTGAATATAAACAGTTAGAAAGTGAAATAAAAGCAATAGGAAAATTATCAGCAATAGGTGTTGCTAGTTTAATGGATTTAGAGGTAAACACTGCTTACGAATCTGGCAGTAACGCGGTTGAAAATAATGCAGCATTTACATTGTTAAGTGGATTTGCACTTAGCTGTTCTATTAATATCGCCTGTAGAACAGCAGTTACTAAAGGAGGTAGTGAATTATTAAAAAGAGCGGTTGCTATGGTAACAGGCGCTCACATTGCTGATAAAATTAATGATGCGTTAAAGAATGAAGAAAAGGATAATAAAGAACATACTAAAGGTAAAAGAAACAGTACTAAAGGGAAACATGAAAAAGGACGCTCTAGAAATAAAAAAGATAAAGGTGGAGAAAAAGGAGATGTTAGAAGGCCATATAAAAGATAATGAACATGATTAATATAGATGAAAAAATAATAAATAAATATATAGAAAAATGTTTACAAGT
>CAZIMW010000074.1:0-12047 GCA_964540425.1 uncultured Flavobacterium sp. | reverse complement strand
TTTTTATTTTTTTTTCCTTTCAACCTTTCATAATCAATATAACAGACGTAAAAGCGATCATTTTTTTTATCTATTTGTGTATATTCATAATCAAATGCTCCTATGGTAGCAAGTGCATGAGCATTAAATTGTGGGCTACCAAAATCTGTTAAACTTTGTACTCTAGAAGTTCCTTTTTCAAAAACATTAATGTTTTTAAGCTTAAAATTGGAATCGAATTCAAAAATTAAAACATCTGTTATGGTAAGTTGTGTCGTTGTACTTCCTCCTTTTGATAGTACTGCCATAGCTATACCACTAGCGCTTGCAGTTCTTTTGTATTTTTCCCCTAAAGCATAAAAGTTTCCGTTTTTAGTTTGTACAATATCGTGAAAATACACATAGTACTTGCGCTCATCATCCATAGATGCTAATTTACTATTGATATGCTCCTCCCAACTAGAGAGGTTTTCGGTAATAGTTTCTCCATTAATATTGATTATTTCAGTGAATAGACCTAAACTTTTAGATTTCATGATTTGGTCATTTTCATTAAAGTATTCACCTAATAAGACAAGATCTTCGTCTTCAGTAAGAAAAGCATTTGTTATAAGCTTCGGCATTTTTAAATCTTGTTCTATTTCTAGTATTAGCTTTCCAGTGTCAGTGTTTAATATTTTTGTGCGGGTCGTTATTTTACTTGAAAGTAATCCCGGTTTTGACATTTCTAGAAGAACAATATACTTTTCATTTACTTCAATAGGAGTAATGAATAGAATTTCTTTAGAATTTGAAGGAGAATTATAATTCCATCCCCTTTTACCATTTGAAGGATAAAATTTTAAGGAGTATCCCAGTTTTTTATTAATTTGAATTTTATTATACAAGAAGCCTTTATTTGGGACAGAATAAATAACGCTAGCATTATCTCCTGTATTCATTATACTTAGCCACTCTAATTCTTTTTTAGTAAGTAGGATGGTTTTTTTACTTATTTGTACTGCCTTATTATCATACATAATAAGGTTGATTTTTTTTTCTTTTATATTTAAAAACGCAAACATTAGTGCATCGTTATTAAACTTACTGTCTAATAGTATGGTGCTTTTATGAGCGACATATTTTTTATATGCAACCTCATTTAGATTATTATCTAATATTTGAATACCGTATTCTCTTTGATTCTTTTTTAATTTATCTAAGGAATAAAAGAAATAATATCCATTTACATTTTTATCATGAGTTAAGATTTCTCCAGAATTTCTGAGGTAAAATTTACCAATGTTTTCTATTTTTTTTGTTTGACCGAGCATCGTGCCGAATACAAAAAATAATAGTAGTGTGTTAATTGTGTTTCTCATTTTTTTATGGTTTTAGTTTTGGATTTAATTCTTGAAAAAACGTAAAGAGTTCATTATACGAGTCATCAATTGTGAAATTAGCTTTATTTTCTATACAATACCAATAGCCTATTTTTCTTATGTTTTTAAGCTCAAGGTTATTAATAAATAATTTAATAGTATTTAAACTTTCCTCTTCTGAAAATGGACTAATTGGAGTTATATATTTACCTATAGAATGATTGTTTTTTAAAATGTATAATTTTTTAATAAATAAGCCCATATAATAATGAAAAGTAAAATTGTCTATTTTTTCATTCTCGAAATTAGAAATTAATAGGTAAAGCGTCATATCCAATGAGTTATTGTTAATAGATGCTTCAATGCTATTTAAAACCATAAACTTCTTAAGTTTTTCACTATTGGTTTTTGTGTGTGCTTTCGTCTTGTTTCCTAAAGATTTTTTCATAATCTCTATTCTTATAGGAATGTCAGGATGTGTTTTTAATGAATCTTTTTCTAAAGCATAATCGTTAGCAGATTCACCCAAATTAAATAAGCTGTTTTCTTCTTTTTCTAGCCAAGATTCTTTAAAAGGGTAATTTACTAAATTAAAATATTTTTTTATATCTATAGGAAAACTAAAAACACTTTTGTCTTCAAAATCTAGTTTCTGCAGAATTTCAATAGCAGAAACTTCACTATATTTAGTGTTTTTGAATAATACAAGTCCTAAAGAATCTGCTTGAACTTCTGCATTTCTAGAGTTATGATGTAAATTGTAATTAAGGTCTTTGAAAAATTCTCTAGCTTTTGAATACTTGCCATATTTTTGTTTGGAAATTTCACGAACTCTTTTTTTTGTTTCTTTAGAGTTGACCTCATCTAGATACTCTTTCAGAGCCAATTCACTATGGTTTAATAAATAATGTGCAATTTCATGGCAAAGTATAAATGCAAGTTCGTCATCATTTTCAATTAATTCAAATAATCCATTATGTATAGTAAAAACGCCATTTCCATAGCAAGCAGCATTAGGAACAGGTGATTTATTTATAAAAAAATAAAAATCTGTAGGATCTATTTGCTTGTTAGGTAGATAAATTTCAGAAAGAATATTCTGAATCATTTTATCTATTCTTTCATCAAAAATGAAAAGACTATCCTCAATGTTTTTTAATAAATTCTCATGTGTTTCTTCCCAAAATTTTTTGGCTTCTTTTTTATGAATTCCATTATACTGAATTATCTTCTTTTCAGTGATATAATTTAAATAACTATATAAAGAATCTTTATTGTTTGTACTGCTCCTGAAATGGTTTTCTTGTGCTTTTAAAGACATAGAAACCATAACAGAAAAAACAAGACAAATATGTAGAAGCTTTTTGTAATTCAAAAATTTAATTTATTATATGAAATTTTTCAATGCTATATTGCTATATATTTAATCAGTCATAAAATCCTCAATCGGTGTACAAGTACATATTAGGTTTCTATCTCCGTAGGCATCATCAACTCTTCTAACTGTTGGCCAAAATTTATTTTCCTTTATATAAGGTAATGGAAACGCTGCCGTCTTTCTAGAATAAGGAAAGCTCCAAGTATCGCTAGTTACCATCGCCTGTGTATGAGGTGAATTTTTTAAAGCATTGTTTGGTTCGTCGATAGTTGCTTCGTCGATTTCTTTTCTAATAGAAATCATCGCATCACAAAAACGATCCAATTCTTCTAAACTTTCACTTTCGGTAGGTTCTATCATTAGTGTTCCTGCCACAGGAAATGAAACCGTTGGTGCGTGAAACCCATAATCCATTAATCGTTTAGCTATATCGGTTACTTCAATTCCGTTGGTTTTAAACGGACGACAATCTACAATCATTTCGTGTGCCGCACGACCTCTTTCTCCAGCATATAATACTTCGTAAGATCCGTGTAAACGTTCCTTAATGTAATTTGCATTTAAAATAGCATATTCGGTAGATTTTTTTAGTCCTTTTTCACCTAACATACAGATGTAGCCATAAGAAATCAAACATACCAAAGCTGAACCCCAAGGAGCTGCAGAAATTGCTGAAATTCCTTTTTCTCCTCCAGTTTCAATCACAGGATTGGTTGGTAAAAACGGGACTAATTGCTCTGCTACACAAATTGGACCTACACCAGGACCACCACCACCGTGTGGAATAGCAAATGTTTTATGTAAATTTAAATGACAGACATCGGCACCAATAGCTCCTGGATTTGTCAAGGCAACTTGAGCGTTCATGTTAGCTCCGTCCATATAAACTTGTCCACCGTTTTCGTGAATGATACTTGTAATTTCTTTAATAGAAGCTTCATAAACACCGTGAGTAGATGGGTAAGTTACCATTAAAGCTGCAAGATTATCTTTATGTAAAATCGCTTTTTCACGAAGATCGTTTACATCAATGTTTCCTTCTTCAGTAGCTTTGGTAACTACTACTTTCATTCCTGCCATAACTGCACTTGCAGGGTTTGTTCCGTGAGCAGATGAAGGAATTAAACATATATTTCTATGATGATCACCACGAGATTCGTGATATGCTCTAATAACCATTAGACCTGCAAATTCTCCTTGTGCACCAGAATTTGGCTGTAAAGAAGTTGCTGCAAAACCAGTAATTTCGGTAAGTTGATCTTCAAGATTATGTAACATTTCTTGATATCCTTCCGCTTGTTCTACCGGAACAAAAGGATGCATTCCTCCCCATTGTGGGTTGCTTAACGGAAGCATTTCGGCAGCAGCATTAAGCTTCATAGTACATGAACCTAAAGAAATCATTGAGTGATTTAATGATAAATCCTTACGTTCTAATTTCTTGATATATCGCATCATTTCAGTTTCTGAATGATACTTATTGAAAACATCGTCAGTTAAAAATGGTGTTTTTCTTTTTAATTCTGAAGGGATTGCTGTCGGAGCATCAACATAAGTTTCCACTTTAAAGTCGTTGTTGTTTGAAGCTTCAGCAAAAACCGAAATAATATTGTTTAAGTCTGAAAACGAAGTTGTTTCGTTGATGGAGATACTAAGTGTGAAATCGTCCACATAATAGAAATTAATTTCTTTGTCTTCGGCAATAGGTTTAATAATTGACTTATCTGCGGTAACTAAAAGTGTATCAAAATAGGTTTCGTTCGCTTGCGTAAATCCTAATTTTTGAAGTACTGCAGCTAACGTTGCCGTAGTATTGTGTACTTTATTGGCAATATATTTTAATCCGTCTGGTCCGTGATAAACTGCATACATTCCTGCCATAACCGCTAATAAAACTTGAGCGGTACAAATATTTGAAGTCGCTCTATCTCGTTTAATATGTTGCTCTCTGGTTTGAAGCGCCATCCGATAGGACATATTGTTGTTCATATCTTTAGTAACTCCAATAATTCTTCCTGGAATACTTCTTTTAAAAGCATCGTTAGTTGCAAAGTATCCAGCGTGAGGACCGCCATATCCCAATGGAACACCAAAACGTTGGGTGCTTCCAACCACCACATCTACACCAAAATTACCTGGAGCTTCCAATAATACCAAACTTAAAATATCGGCAGCAACAGCTACTTTTATTTGTGCTTCGTGTGCTTTTTCTACAAATGATTTGTAATTATGAACTTTCCCGAATTTCCCTGGATATTGTAATAAAGTACCGAAAAAATCTGTAGAGAAATCAAATTCTTCGTGGTTTCCAAAGACCAATTCAACGCCTAAAGGGGTTGCTCTACTTTGTAATAAGGAGATGGTTTGAGGTAATACTTCTTCCGAAATAAAAAACTTATTTATACCAGCTTTTTTCTGAGAACGATCACGTAAAGCGAATAATAATGCCATTGCTTCGGCTGCTGCGGTAGCTTCATCTAAAAGAGAAGCATTTGCCAACTCCATTCCCGTTAAATCGCAAACCATGGTCTGAAAATTCAACAAAGCCTCTAGTCTCCCTTGGGCAATTTCTGCTTGATATGGTGTGTAAGCAGTGTACCAGCCCGGGTTTTCCAAAATATTTCTTTGGATTACGGGAGGTAAAATAGTATTGTGATATCCCAAACCAATATAGGTTTTGAAAAGTTGATTTTTTGAAGCCAATTCTCCATTGTGTTTCAAGTATTCTAACTCGGTCATTGCAGGTTTTAAAGAAAGCCTTTTGGGTAAAAGAATATCGTCTGGGATGGTTTGGCCTATAAGCTCTTCCATAGAAGAAACGCCGATAGTTTTAAACATTTTTTGAAGGTCACTTTTTCTAGGACCAATATGTCGTTGAGCGAAAGAATCTGTGTTCATTTTTTCGATTTAAAAATTGAAATGCGAATTTACAAATTTTAACAATAAAAGAAGATTGTTTGTCGAAAAACCAAAGTTGTTTTAACGAATAATTGTGATAGCTAAAGAATAGTTACTTTTGTTTTATGAAGATTTTAAGGCGTTTTTTTGAAGCTTATATAAATAGCAGCTTACACGTAGCTATGGCGGTTTGTGCTTTTATTGAAATTACTGCTATTGAGTATTCAATTATAATTTCAGGTAGTTTGATAGGTTTTGTTTTTTTTGGAACGATTGTCGGCTATAATTTCGTGAAATATTTGGAAGTAATTAGAACTCGTTTTAAGGAAATCTGGATGTATTTGAAGATAGTACAGGTGGTGTCTGTGCTTGCATTAATTTATTTTACATTTCAGCTTCCGTTTAAAACTTTATTGATGACAGGAGGTTTTGCATTTCTAACTTTTTTTTACGCTATTCCTTTTTTGAAATATAAAAATCTTCGAGATTTAACAGGGCTTAAAATTTCAATTGTTGCTGTTGTTTGGGCAGGAGTTACGGTTTTGATGCCTTTAGTAAATGAAGGGGTTATACTAACTACTGAAGTGTGGGTGAGTTTTGTTCAACGCTTTTTGTTTGTATTTGTTTTGACGCTTCCGTTTGAAATTAGAGATATTCAGTTTGATGATTTAGCATTGGGGACTCTTCCGCAGCGAGTAGGAGTGAGAAAAACAAAAACGATTGGAGTTGTAATGCTTTTAATGGTGTTGTTATTGGAGTTGTTAAAGCCAATTACTAGTCTTGAATTTGAAATTTCACAGGGGATTTCTGTAGTGATTTTGGGATCGTTTTTATTGTATTCTAAAAGAAACCAGTCGAAGTATTATGCTTCTTTTTGGACAGAAAGTATTCCTATATTATGGTTGTTGGTTTTGTATTTATTTCAGAATTGTTTAGACATTTCTTTTTGAAGCTGTTCTTTTAAATAATTTTTATCTGCTTCAGAAATAGTATTAATCCTCAAATTTTTTATGGCTTCGGTTAGTTTGTTATTTTTAAACGAATATTTTCTACAAGCACTGCAATATATTAAATGTATGACAAGACGTACACGCTCCATAAAATTGGTTTCCTTATATTGATTTTTGTCACAAACGTGACCAGCTTCTTCACATTTCATAATTTAATTATTAAACCAGGTTTTTTCCATACATTCTATCATTGATTTTCTTGCTCGGTGTATTATTACCCATAGGTTAGACGCAGAAATATCAAACTCATTACAGATAGCTTCTGTGTCAAAATTATCGATGGTTTTCAACTTAAAAATAGCAGCTTGCTTTTTGTTTAAAGTTCCTAAGCAGTTGGTAATTGCCAAGCCCAATTCGGTATTTTCCATGGTGTCTTCAGCGGTTTTGTAATAAGGATCACTTACTCTTTCTTCTAACCAGTCGCCTTCAGATTCATCGTCTTTATAAGTTATTCTGACTTCTGCTTTTCCTTTTTTGGAATTTGTTTTTCGGTAATAATCTATAATCTTATGTTTCAAGATTGAAATTAACCAAGTTCGTTCACTCGCTTCTCCTTTAAAGTTATCTTTCGATTTAAGACCTGCAAGAAAGGTTTCAGAAATTAAATCTTTTGCAATTTCAGCATCACTCACCCGAACAATGGTAAAATTAAAAAGATAATCTGAATACAAATCTACCCATTTATTTGGGTCAAGTTGGTGTTTAGTCATTGGAACTTGGTCGATGATTACCTCAAAAGTAACATTTTTTTTTTATTGTTGTCCGACTAAAATAATTCAATTTTCAGTAAACCCTAATTTAATAATATGTTTAAAATTATAACACCTTGCTTTTAGACATTGTTTCAAAATAGTAGATTATCAACTAGTTACAATTAATTCTTTTTTCTTACAGCGTAGCGGTTTTATATCTTTTATCGGACACTAATGAATTTTTTTAGTAATAAATAATATGCTATTTTTATAAAAAATTATAATATGAGAAATTCAATATTAAAACTATTCGTTTTTGTATGTTTTATCAACACTGCAATAGCACAAAAAACAACCTCTTTTTATGCTACTATGGATGCAAAAGACGCAATTGCATTGCAACTAGAAATCCCAAATGATATCACTATTTTTGAAACTAAGAATAATCAATCAGCAGTTTTTATTTCAGAAGAGGCTTCACATATTTTACATGATAGAGTTTTACTTCACGGTCCAGGTTATGTTTTTAAACCTACTAAAGAGGATGCTATACTTTCGATTAATAAAAAGCTCACTAAAACTAATAACAAAAACATATTATTTACCATAACAGAAGATGTTTTGGTAAATCAAGCTATTAATTTAGTTGATGCTACTAATATTGAAACTAATATATTAAATCTGGAAAATTATGGAACACGATACCATACAAAACCAGAGGCAGCACAAGCGGTACATGATTTAAAAGATACTTGGGAAGCTATGGCTATGGCTGCTGGAAGAAATGACATTAGCGTAAGTATTTTTAACCATTCAAATACGATTATGCCTTCTCTAATATTAACTATTGAAGGAGCCGAAACACCAGATGATTTTATTATCGTTGGTGGGCATATAGACTCTACTAACTCTTCAAATAATAATGATGCCCCTGGCGCAGATGATAATGCTTCAGGAATAGCTACTATTATGGAAATTTACAGGGTGCTTTTAGAAATTGATTATGTACCTAAAAAAACATTAGAATTAATGGCATTTGCGGCAGAAGAAGTTGGTCTTGTAGGCTCTAATGAAATAGCAAGTGAGTACAGTAATAATGGAATTAATGTTGAGGCTTATGTTCAATTTGATATGACTAATTATAAAGGCTCTAGTGATGATGTTTATATTACAACAGATAGTTATAATAGTAGCTTTTTAAATAATTTCTTAATGGAATTAATGGATTATTATAATGCATCGGGAAGTAATCAATTTTCTTACGGCACTACAATTTGCAATTATGGTTGTTCAGACCATTATAGTTGGGCACAAGAGGGTTATGATGCTGCTTTTCCTTTTGAAGCTGCATTTGGACAACACAATCCTAATATTCATACCTCTGGAGATGTATTTAGTGTTTCTGGAAATGCGAATCACGCTGCGAAATTTGTGAAATTGGGCTTGGAATTTATAATTGAAGCGACTAAGAGTAATACATTAGCTGTTAATGATTTCTCAAGCACCAATTTTTTTATGTTTGTAACTCATAAACAATTAATTTATAGTTTAAAAAACAGTATTGAACCTATCATTTCTCTAAATATTTTTGATAGCACGGGAAAGAAAATAGTTTTTAAAGCCAATTTAGATTCTAAAGGCGAAATTTCACTAGATAATCTATCAAAAGGTTTCTATATTGCTGTTTTTGAGCTTGAAAATCAGCAATATATTACCAAAAAATTTATTCTTCAATAAGACTGTCTAAACCAATCCTGCACGTTTTAACAAAGCATCAGGATTAGGTTTTTTACCTCGAAATTTCACATATAGATTCATCGGGTCTTGCGTTCCGCCTTGTGAAAGTATGTTGTCTTTGAATTTATTAGCGACTTCCTTATTGAAAATACCCTTTTCTTGAAAGTATGCAAAAGCGTCTGCATCCAAAACTTCTGCCCATTTATAAGAGTAGTATCCAGAAGAATATCCTCCTTGAAAAATATGCGAAAAAGCCGTACTCATACAGTTTTCTGCTACATTTGGATATAACTGTGTATTGGAGAAAGCTTCTTTCTCGAAATTTTTTATGTTATCAATTTTTGAAGGGTCGCTACCGTGCCAAGCCATATCTAACAATCCAAAACTTAATTGTCGCAAGGTTTGCATTCCTTCGTGAAATGTTGCCGAAGCTTTTATTTTTTCAATCAGCTCCATAGGTATTACTTCTCCCGTTTTATAATGAGTAGCGAAAAGCTCTAAAGTTTCTTTTTCGTAACACCAATTCTCCAATATCTGACTCGGAAGCTCAACAAAATCCCAGGAAACATTGGTTCCTGAAAGCCCTTTATAAGTTGTGTTGGCAAGCATTCCGTGTAACCCGTGACCAAATTCGTGAAACAATGTGGTTACTTCGTTAAAGGTTAGTAAGGAAGGTTTACTCTTAGTAGGTTTGGTGAAGTTGCAAACATTAGAAATATGTGGTCGACTATTTTTACCCTTTGTTATTTGTTGAGGTTTATAGGAAGTCATCCAAGCACCACCACGTTTTCCAGTTCTAGGATGGAAATCTGCATAAAAAATCGCTACCAAGCTATCGTCTGCATCTGTTACTTCATATGTTTTTACATCTTCGTGGTATTTGTCAATAGTTGAAACTTCTTTAAATTGAAGGTCATATAGTTTATTGGCAACGGTAAAAACACCTTCAATTACATTCTCCAATTTAAAATATGGCTTTAGTTGCTCATCGTCTAAATCGAATAATTTTTGTTTCAGTTTCTCTGAATAATAAGCACCGTCCCATTTTTCAAGTCGGTCGATACTGTCTAACTCTTTTGCGAATTCTTCTAGGTTTTTAAATTCTTTTATAGCTGCTGGTTGTGCTTTTTCTAATAATTCATTTAAAAAGGAAAATACTTTTTCGGGAGTTTTAGCCATTCGTTCTTCCAAAACAAAATGTGCGTGAGATTTATACCCTAATAATTTAGCTCTTTGAAAACGAAGAGTTACTATTTCTAGAACATTGTTTTGATTATCAAATTCGTTATTCTGAAAAGCCCTTGCTCCAAAAGCCAACGCCATTTTTTTTCTAAGTTCTCGATTGTCAGCATAGGTAACAAAAGGAACGTAACTTGGATAATCCAATGTAAAAACCCAACCATCCAATTCTTTTTCTTTGGCGGTTTGTGTTGCCATTTCTTTTACGCCATCAGGCAATCCTGCTAAATCATTTTCATTGGCAATATGAAGTTGAAAAGCATTGGTTTCTGCCAATACATTTTCTCCAAAATTTAATTTTAATTTTGAAAGCTGACTGTCAATTTTGCGAAGTTTTAACTTATCCTTTTCAGAAAGATTGGCTCCATTTCTAGAAAAACCTTTGTATTGTTTTTCGAGTAAGGTTTGTTGTTCTTTATTTAATGTAAGCGTTTCTTTTGAGTCAAAAACTTGTTTTACTCTTTTGAATAAATTTTTATTTAGGAGAATATCATTCCCAAAATCTGACAATAAAGGAGAAATTTCCTGAGCTATTTCCTGAATTTCATCGTTGGTTTCTGCACTATTCAGATTAAAAAAAATGCTGGTAACTCTGTCTAATTGCTGTCCGGTATTTTCGAGTGCTTCTACTGTATTTTTAAAAGTTGAAGTTTCTGCGTTGTTAGCAATCGTATCAATTTCTGCTTTAGTTTCTTTAATTAATTGTTTAATTGCAGGTGAGAAATGCTCGTTTTTAATTTCTGAAAATAGAGCAGTGTTGAAAGGTTTTAAAAGTGGGTTCATTAATGTTGGAATGTTGTATTGTGTGTTAATATGTCTAGTCGACTTGGTCATTGAGCGTAGTCGAAATGTTGTATTGTTAGTTGTATGTCCGGTCGAGCGCAGTCGAGACCTCCTCGCTTGTAGGTTTGTATTTAAAGTGAGTAAAATTCCTGCATTCAGATAAGATTTGAAGCATATCAAAATCATCATAAGCTAAAGCTAATTTCTTTTTAGCACTCCATTTTTTAATTTTCTTTTCAAAATAGATTGCTTGATGTACATCATTGAATTCTTGATGAAAAATTAATTCAAGAGGTCTTCTTTTGTAGGTGAAACTTGATTTATTCCTACCTAATTGATGTTCGTCAAATCGTCTTCCTATGTCATTTGTAAACCCAGTATATAATAGATTATCCGCGCATTTAATTATGTAAATGTAATAGGATTTCATTTATTTATTTTTAGTTTTGAAGGAGGTCTCGACTTAAGTTTATCTTGAGCGAAGTCGAAAGGCTCGACCGGACATTTAGATTCATTTAAAATGTATTATTGTTTTTTCAAATTACGAGCACCTTCCTCCACCTTAATTTTAAGCTCTTCTTTATAGGCTAAAATTTTATTTAAAACAGTTTTGTCTCCTACTCCAATAATTTGAGCGGCTAAAATTCCTGCATTTTTTGCTCCGTCTAAGGCAACGGTTGCTACTGGAACTCCGCCAGGCATTTGTAAAATGGATAGGATAGAGTCCCAACCATCAATAGAGTTTCTAGATTTTACAGGAACTCCAATTACAGGTAATGGTGATAAGGAAGCGATCATTCCCGGTAAATGCGCTGCTCCACCTGCACCTGCGATAATGACTGAAAATCCACGAGTATGTGCATTTTTCCCGTAGTCAAATAATTTTTCAGGTGTGCGATGTGCCGAAACAATATCGACTTCAATTTCGATATCAAATCCTTTTAAAATGTCGATAGCTTCTTGCATGATT
>CAZIMW010000073.1:0-12177 GCA_964540425.1 uncultured Flavobacterium sp. | reverse complement strand
ACTGTTGTTGTTAAATCTACAGAGTTTGGAGAAGTTTTGCATCGCCAAATTGCAGGAGCTGTTGCTAGACGAATTGTAAATTATGCCGAGGAAGGTCAAGATGTAGTACAAGCATCAGATAGTGGTTTTATAAAATTTGGGTCACGTGTAGATATTTTTTTACCTTTGGGAACGAAAATTAATGTAAGTATTAACCAAGTTGTAAAAGGAGGAATTACCGTATTAGCACAAAAATGACATCCGAAGAACTCGAAATCGTATTCAGAAAATCTGTAACTAGTGTCAATGCACACAAGGAGCCTTTTCCTGCGGATTTATTATTGCGTTTATATTCATTTTATAAAGTTGCCACTAACGATCAAGATACGCCAAGCAGTAGAATACCATTAATAAATGCATTTAAAACAAATGCTCTATTTCAAGCACAGGGATTAACTCCAGATGAGGCTAAAGAGCAATATATAGAATGTGCTAAACATTATTTTTTATATAGAAAATAGCCCTTCTATTATAAAAAACGTTGAATAATCCAAAATAATAAACCTCCAAGTATATACATAATAACATCCCACATATCGGCTGTATATACATTTTGTTTATTGAAATTTGGCAAATACCATTCAAAATAAATAGAAACAGAAACAACAACAATAACAATATACAATGGCTTAACAACTAAAAGCCTACTTTCTCTTCTTATAACTCTTGTCAATAATATACTTGCAGCTATTAATACTGGAATAAAACAAAGATCTGCCAAATAATATTTAATAAACACTGTGCCTACAAATGGTTTTATTAACTGAGTTAATAAATATAAACTCAAGAAAAAAACAAGTGTGATATGTATTTTGTATTTATGCACTTATAAGGGCAACCAAATATGCAATCAAAAAAGCAATTCCAAAAAAAACAGATAAAATGGAGTAAAAAATATAATAAAGTCCTTTAAGTAATAGGTTATTTGAATTTTTCCATTTATTCAAAAAAACATCAAACTTATCTGGAGGTAAATTTTCGTTTCTTTTGTTTCTTTTTTTAATAAAAATTTCTCTTAGCCTGCTCGGTGAAATTAGCGCACCACAATTTGTGCAATTATCATTATCTTTATTCCAGGTATTACACGTTTTACACTTTCTTTCTACAGACATTTTTGTATATTACAATACCCAAAAATACAATTTCAATTAAAATATTTACATATAAACTTTCAATATAAAATCAACCAATGATAATACACTACTTAGAAAAAAATAATTCTATTTTAAATAAATTTATTTCTGAAATTAGAGATAAAAACATTCAAAAAGACTCTCTTAGATTTAGAAGAAATATTGAAAGAATTGGTGAAGTTTTAGGGTATGAATTAAGTAAAAATCTCAACTATTCAGAAACAAAGATAACTACTCCTTTAGGACACAAAACTATTAATCTACCCAACAAAAAAATAGTAATTTGTTCTATTTTAAGAGCTGGATTACCTTTGCATCAAGGACTTCTTAACTATTTTGACGATGCGGACAATGCTTTTATTTCTGCCTATCGCCATCATACAAAAAAAGATGCTGGATTTGAAATAGTTGTAGAATATTTTGCCGCACCTTCTTTAGATAATAAAATTTTAATTCTCGCCGACCCAATGTTAGCAACAGGGCAATCTTTAGTTGAAGTTTACGAGGCTATAAAAAAACAACGAAATATTGAAGAAATACATTTGGTAGCTGTAATCGGAGCTACAGAAGGAATTGAATATGTAAAAAACAACTTTCCAGAACACACGCACCTTTGGATTGCAGCAATAGATGATGAATTAAACGACAAAGGCTATATTATCCCAGGTCTTGGTGATGCTGGTGATTTGGCTTTTGGGGAGAAGTTGTAGGTATTATTTTTTGCTCGCAGAGACACTAAGACGCAAGTTATTTAAAATATTTTGTTGAAAGAAACACACCTCTACTCTCTCTTCAACAAAAGCTATAACAAACCTCCCAAACTACTCTTTAAAGTTTCAATTTTAGCCAAAGCATCTGCTTCTTTTTGACGTTCCATTGTAATTACTTTCTCTGGTGCATTGTTTACAAAGCGTTCATTTTTAAGTTTTCCTTGTACACTTTTTAAGAACCCTTCTGTGTATTTTAATTCTTCTGAAATTTTCGCAATTTCTTCTTCCACATTTATCGTACCGCTCATCGGAATAAAATATTCATTCGATTTTACACGATAGGTTAAAGCACCCTCTATCTTTTCTGAAATATAATCTAGACTTTCAATATTTCCCATTTTTTTAATTACTGAATCAAATGATGTGGAAGCGTCTATATTATTAATCACCGATAAGCTGATGGTTTCTTTAAACGAAATATTTTTTTCTTTTCGAATGGTTCTAATTCCTGAAATTACTTCGGAAGCAATTTCGAAGTCTTTTAAAATTTCATAATTTATTGGTTTTACTGAAGGATATTTGGAAACAATCAACGCTTCATCTGTAGTTCTATCAGCAATTTGATGCCAAATTTCTTCAGTAATAAATGGTATAAACGGATGTAATACTTTTAAGTTATTTTCGAAGGCTACAATAATTGCATCGAAGGTTTTCCGGTCGATGGGTTGCTGATACCCAGGCTTTACCATTTCTAATAACCATGAACAGAAATCGTCCCAAATTAATTTATAAATGGTCATTAAGGAATCTGAAAGGCGGTATTTTGAAAAATGATCTTCCATTTCTGCAAAAGCAGCTTGGAATTTCGAATCGTACCATTCCAACGCAATTTTACTTGATTCTGGTTGTAGAATCTCATCATTAACTTCCCAACCACTTACTAATTTATAGGCATTAATTAGTTTATTTTTAAAAGCTTTTCCTTGTTGTAATTTGGATTCGTCAAACAACAAATCGTTTCCTGCACCAGAGCTTAATAACATCATTCCTGCTCTTACAGCATCGGCGCTATAATCTTCAATAAGTTTTAAGGCATCTGGCGAATTTCCTAATTGCTTCGACATTTTTCTACCTTGATTATCACGAACAATTCCAGTAAAATAAACATTATTAAAAGGTTTTTCGTTTCTAAATTCATAGCCAGAAAAAATCATACGAGCTACACAAAAGAAAATAATATCTGGACCAGTTACCAAATCGTTGGTTGGATAGTAATAATTGATTTCTTTATTATCAGGATTTCTAATTCCATCAAATACTGAGATTGGCCATAACCAAGAGGAAAACCAAGTGTCTAATGCATCGTTATCTTGTCGTAAGTCTTCAATTGTTAAAGACCTCTCGACTGCGCTCGAGGATACATTTAGTTTTCCTTGAGCTAATTTCAAAGCCTCTTCCTTAGTTTCAGCAACTACAAAATCTTCTTTTCCGTCACCATAAAAATAAGCAGGAATTTGTTGTCCCCACCATAATTGACGTGACACATTCCAATCTCTAATGTTTTCTAACCAGTGACGATACGTATTTTCAATTTTCTTTGGATATAATTTAATATCCTGAGTTTCTAAAACTGCAGCAAGAGCCGGCTTCACCATCTCTTCCATTTTCAAAAACCATTGGTCAGAAAGTCTTGGTTCGATAACCGCTTTTGTACGTTCAGAAGTTCCTACTTTATTTAAGTGATTTTCAGTTTTCTGAAGGCATCCTAACTTTTCTAATTCAGCAGAAATCTCCTCTCTTACCACAAAACGATCTTTACCTTGATAGTGCATTCCGAAGCTATTTAGAGTAGCATCTTCATTAAAAATATCGATTACTTTTAAATTATGCTTATCACCTAAAGCCTTATCATTAATATCGTGAGCGGGAGTTACCTTTAGACAACCTGTACCAAATTCTATATCTACATAATCATCTTCAATAATAGGAATCACACGGTTACAGATAGGCACAATTGCTTTCTTTCCTTTTAAATGAGTAAAACGTTTATCATTTGGATTAATGCAAATTGCAGTATCTCCCAAAATGGTTTCTGGGCGTGTGGTAGCAACGGTTAATGTTTCGTTAGACCCTTCAATTTTATAATTGATGTAATAAAGTTTCCCGTTTTGTTCTACATATTCAACTTCTTCATCAGACAATGTTGTTTTTGCTTCAGGATCCCAATTTACCATTCGGTAGCCTCTGTAAATTAAGCCTTTGTTGTATAAATCTACAAAGGTTTTAATTACAGATTCACTCATATCGTCATCCAATGTAAATTTTGTCCGGTCCCAATCACAAGAACATCCTAATTTCTTCAATTGCTCTAAAATTACGCCACCATACTTGTGCGTCCAATCCCAAGCATGTTTTAAAAACTCCTCACGAGTAAGGTCGTTTTTATCGATACCTTGTTCCTTTAGTTTTGCAACCACCTTTGCTTCAGTAGCAATTGAAGCGTGATCGGTACCTGGCACCCAACAAGCATTTTTACCTTGTAACCGTGCTCTACGAATCAAAACATCTTGAATCGTATTATTAAGCATATGACCCATATGTAAAATCCCTGTCACATTTGGTGGTGGAATTACAATAGTATAAGGCTCTCTTTCATCAACTTCAGAATGAAAATAATTATTTTTCATCCAGTAGTCATACCATTTATCTTCTACATTTTGAATACTATCTGTTGCTTTTAAAGCCATTTTGGTCTAATTTTTGAGTAATAATTTGCAAAAGTAGGTATAACTACAAGATAATAAAAGTGATTAATATATTTTGCGAATCTTTTAAACTTAATTACTTTAGCAATAATTAAAACCTATATGTTATGAAAAAAATACTAGCAATTGCATTATTAACAATCGTTGGTTTTGCAACCCAAGCAAATGCACAAGCAAAAATTGAATTTAAATCGGAAACCGTAGATTATGGTGAAATTGAACATGGAAGTGACGGGGTTCGTACTTTTGAATTTACAAACACTGGAAATGAGCCATTAATTATTTCTGATGTTAAATCTTCTTGCGGTTGTACAGTGCCTTCAAAACCAAATGGACCAATCGCTCCAGGTGCTTCAGATATTATTAAGGTAAAATACGACACCAAACGTGTGGGACCTATTAGAAAAACAATAACTGTTTATTCTAACGCTGAAAAACCAATAGTTTCTTTAAAAATTAAAGGAAAAATTTTAAGTAATGATGGTAAAAGTATATTAGAAAAAACTAATTAAAAATATTTTCGCATTTATAAATAAGCCAGAACATTTTATGTTACTGGCTTTTTTATTTATAGAACTTTCAATAAATTAAACTTTTTAGTAAATAAAATCCCGCTTCTGTTTACTTCTAAAATTATTTTTTTTCCTGCTTTTGACGAAAAAACACCAATTATTTTGGTTAATTGGTATTTGTGGATTGCTCTACCATTAATGGTTTTTATCTCGTCCCCAACTTTAAACCCTGCTAATTCTGCAGGAGACCCCTTTCTAATTTCTGAAATTACAAACCTTGGTACTAAGTAAAAATTATAAATGGTACTTAATCGTATAGTTACCGCACCATCATTTTCTTGATTATTTATTGGAGTTCCTTGTTTTTCTTTTATTAATACGGCTCCATCGTGTTTAATCGAAATACCACTCATATTATAATGAAATGGTTTTTTAAAGTTATTGTTTTTCTTAAGGTATATTTTTTTGGAGGAATAGTCTATTATTACAGCAAAACGCATTAACAACTCACCACCAAGGCTTCCATCTCGTTCCTTGTAGAATTTAATGTTTTCAATAGCTTTCTCGTCTGGGTAGGCTACTTTTACTTCTTCTAGTTTAAAACCTCCAATTAAAAGAGTTGATAATTTTGATCTTTTACCATAAACAACTCCACTTAGACCCTGACCTAAAAAATCATCAAAATATTTTTTTGTTGGATTAATGTCAAATACTTCATCATTAAAAAGCCAAATTGCATCACTTGAACCTGAGTCTATTAATACTATTTTATTTTTAAAAGTATTGATTTCTGAAATTTCAACATTCAAGAATGGCTTGTTGTTTTTAATAATTAGATCAAACTCTTTATATTTATCCAATTTGGGTACTAAATAACCTAAATTATAAAAAACAATTTTTTCAGATAAATAATTGGTTTTAACTATAAAACTATTAAAAAATTCATATCCTATTATCCCATGAATAGGTATTCCCATTCTTGCAGATAAGTCTAACTTGTCTCCATAAATTACAAAAATCGAATGATTTACATCAATAGCTTTTCCAATTTTAATGGTGTTATTATTACTTTTTAGTGCAGTAATGGGTTTTTCATTTCCAATTCCTCTTAATTTTATAGACCTTGCATTTCTTAGTATTAACGAATCTGCTTCAACCATACTAAACATAATAGTTGAGCTTACTCCTGTATCTAATAAAAAATTTAATTTATTCCCATTAACTTCAACAGGAATCACTACTAAATTATTAATTAACTGGAACGAAATCTTATCTTTTTCAACTCCATTAGGCAAAGAAAGTCCCTTTTGAGCATTTCCTTTAAAGAATACTAAAAAGAAAAACACAACAATAAAAGAATGATGAAATATTTTGAATGATGTTTTAATAGTGTTAAGATAAATAAAATAAGTAAAAGAGCGATTATTAAGGAGAAAATTTAAGAAATATTTTGCAACTTTGTATCTTAAAATTTTAATTATGCCTTCAATATCTTCAAAAGGAAAAAACATGCCAGAATCGCCAATTAGAAAATTGGTGCCATTTTCTGAAAAAGCAATAAAACAAGGAAAAAAAATCTATCATTTAAACATTGGACAACCCGATATTAAATCACCACAAGTAGCTTTAGACGCTGTTAAAAATAATGATATAAAAGTATTAGCTTATTCTCGTTCTGAAGGATCTGAAGAGTACCGTGAGAAAATTTCTGCTTACTATAAAAGGAATGAAATTCCTGTTGAAGCAAACGAAATTATTGTTACAACTGGAGGAAGTGAAGCACTACTTTTTGCAATGGGAACTATTGCAGATCAAGGTGATGAAATCATTATACCAGAACCTTTTTATGCGAATTATAACGGATTTGCAACTTCATCTGGAGTAACTATTGTTCCAGTAATTTCGAAAATTGAAGATAATTTTGCCTTACCTCCTATTTCGGAATTTGAAAAATTAATCACTTCAAAAACCAAAGCAATACTAATTTGTAATCCCGGAAATCCTACGGGTTACTTATATTCAAAAGAAGAAATTAAAAAACTAGCTTCCATCGTTTTAAAACATAATTTATTTTTAGTTGCCGATGAGGTTTATCGTGAGTTTACCTATGACGGAGCTGAGCATTATTCAATATTACAAGAAGATAGTTTGTTTGAGAATGGAATTATAATCGATTCGGTTTCAAAAAGATACAGTATGTGTGGTGCTAGAATTGGCTGCTTGGTTTCCAAAAACAAAGAAGTAATTGCGACGGCTTTAAAATTTGCTCAAGCAAGATTAAGTCCTCCTACATACGCTCAAATTGCTAGTGAAGCAGCACTAGAAACACCACAAAGTTATTTTGATGAAGTAATTGTAGAATACAAAGATCGTCGAGATACATTGGTACAACATTTACAAACCATTTCTGGCGTAAAGGTTGGTGTTCCAAAAGGAGCTTTTTATTGTATTGTTGAACTTCCTGTTAAAAACAGTGATAACTTCGCACAATGGCTTTTAGAAGAATTCGATTTGAACGGCGAAACTATTATGGTTGCTCCTGCCGCTGGATTTTATTCTACAAAAGGAGTTGGTTTAAACCAAATACGAATTGCCTATGTTCTTAAAAAAGAAGATTTAATAAAAGCAGTTGAAATTTTAAAACAAGCACTTCAACAATACCAAGATTAATGCGAATTGAAGAACATAAATCTTTAAAAAACTACAACACTTTTGGAATTGATTGTGTGGCTCGTCATTTTGTTTCTGTTTCAACAATAACAGAGCTTTCTAACGTTTTAAATGCTAAAATTAATCCTAACTTATTAGTGCTTGGAGGTGGAAGTAATTTATTGTTTACAAAAAATATAGATGCGCTGGTTCTACATATTAATTTTAAAGGAATTGAAATTGTTTCAGAAGATGAAAATTTTGTTTATTTAAAAGTGATGGCTGGCGAAAATTGGCATCAATTTGTTCAGTATTGCATAGAAAATAACTACGGTGGTATTGAGAATTTATCGTTAATACCAGGTAATGTTGGGACCGCTCCAATCCAGAATATTGGAGCCTATGGAGTCGAATTAAAAGATGTTTTTGAAAGTTGTAATGCTTTATCGATAAACGATTTATCCACTACTAATTTTAATATAAAGGATTGTAATTTTGCCTATCGGAATTCTATATTTAAAAATGAAGCAAAAGGAAAGTACATTATAACTGATGTCACCTTTAAACTTACTAAAAAGAATCATAATTTAAAAATTAAATATGGTGCAATTCAAGATAAGTTAGAAGAAAATAACATCAAAAAACCGAGTTTAAAAAGTATATCTGAAGCTGTTATTGAAATACGAAAATCTAAACTCCCCGACCCTTCTATACTTGGAAATAGCGGTTCGTTTTTTAAAAACCCAATTATCGATTTAAACAGCTTTAATAAATTTCAGAAAAAAAATCCTGATGCACCCTATTATAAAATTTCTGAAAACGAATATAAAATCCCAGCGGGTTGGTTAATTGAAAAAGCAGGGTTTAAAGGCAAACGATTTGGTGACGCAGGAGTTCATAAAAAACAAGCGTTGGTTTTAGTAAACTACGGAAATGCAACAGGACAAGAAATTATTGCATTGGCTAATAAAATTAAAGCGGAAGTAAATCGCCTTTTTGAAATTAATATTTCTCCCGAGGTTAACATTATTTAATCAAAAAACAATCATAGCATCTATAATATGAAGCACTCCATTTGTGCCTTTAATATCACCTTTTTCTATTGTCGCTTTAGTTCCATTTTCATCCTTAATAATTATAGATTTTCCTTTCTTAGAAGCTGTAAGTGAAGATCCTGACAATGATTTTAATGTAAATTTTCCTCCGTTATTTTTAATTTCAGACTTTAAATCATCCATTGTATAGCTTCCTTCAACTATAAGAGAATTGATAAAAATTAGTAAACTATCCTTATTTTTTGTATTGAATAACCGTTTTTTCTTTTCTTTATCTAAACTATTAAACACATTATTAGAAGGTGCAAATACTGTAAATGGTCCATCTTGATCTGAAAGTGTTTTGGTTAATCCCGCAGAAACTGTAGCACTTACAAAATCTTTAGATTCAGGAGTCATCATAGCTTTGCTTAAAAGACTGCCAAGAACTTTTTTATCATTTTCTGTTAATACTTTTGGCTCTTTCTTTACAGCTTCCTCTGGTTTTTTAATTTCTTGAGTAATTGTTTCTTCGCTTGATTTATTAGTCTCGTTTTTACAAGAAATGAATATAAAAACAAAGCTTAAAACGTAAAGAGAAGCGTAAATAGATTTCATAAATATAGTATTATAATTCTTGCTAAAAATACTAAAATTGATACTATAAAAACAAGAAAGATTGTATTTTTGCAATTAAATATTTGTTATGGGAATCTTTATTATAACTATCGTATTATTACTTTTAGCTTTTGCAGGCATTGCAATAAAAATTTGGGCTAAAAAAGATGGGGAATTTGGTGGAACTTGCGCTAGTCAAAGTCCTTTTTTAAACAAAGAAGGTGCTAATTGTGGCTACTGTGGAAAAACTCCTGACCAGTTTGACACCTGTAGCAATGAAGAAGAAAAATAAAAATGTATCCTATGGTATTACTTTACATTTTTGCTTTTGTAGTGCTTATTAATTGTTTTTATTTTTTATTGTTTTCAAAATTTTCTTTTGCTTCTCCTTCTGAAAATAAAAACTCGGAAACCTATCCTGTTTCATTAATAGTTTGTGCTAAAAACGAATCGGGAAACTTAAAAAAAAACATTCCTTTTTGGCTTGACCAGGAATATCCCAACTTTGAAATTATTTTAATTAATGACGCTTCTTATGACGATTCTTTAGAAGTAATGGAATCCTTCGCTAAAAATAATTCAAACATAAAAATTGTAGATGTAGAAAATAATGAAGCATTTTGGGGTTCAAAAAAGTACGCACTTACTTTAGGAATAAAAAAAGCAAGCCATCAACGATTAATTTTTACAGATGCCGATTGCAAACCAGCTTCAAAAAACTGGCTTCAAGAAATGGCGAATTGTTTTTCAAAAGAAAAGCAACTAGTTTTAGGCTTTGGAACTTACAAAAAGTTCTCGGGACCTTTAAATAAACTTATACGGTTTGAAACTTTTATGACTGCCGTTCAGTATTTTTCGTATGTAAAAAATGGAATTCCTTATATGGGAGTTGGTAGAAATTTAGCTTATACAAGCGCTATTTTTTTCGACAACCGAGGTTTTATGTCGCATATGGATATTAAATCTGGTGATGATGATTTATTTATAAATGAAGTTGCAAACAAAACAAATACAGCTATTTGTTTTTCAAAGGATTCATTCACAATATCCGAACCAAAAAAAACTTGGAAAGAATGGATACATCAAAAAAGCAGGCATATTAGTACCGCAAAACATTATAAGAAAAAACATAAATTTTTACTGGGATTGCACTTTGTTTCTAACCTTTTATTTTGGCTATTAGCAATTGTAACTTTGGTTTTTTTAGATTGGAAAATTCCATTGGCAATTATTATTTTTCGTTTTATTTTTCAGTTTATTATTTTAAGAAAAGCAGCTATTAAATTAGAACATAAAGACCTACTTATTTGGCTTCCGTTTTTAGAACTGTTTTTGATATTGTTTCAATTTAGTATCTTTATTTCCAATAGCCCATCAAAATCTACTTCGTGGAAATAACAAAAAAAGAAATAACCCTTCAAATAAATAATGCAAAAGAAGGCTCACAAACTGCATTTAATATACTACTAGACTTTTACTGGAGTGACGTTTATCGTTTTCAATTAAAGCGAATTAAAAACGAATATGAAGCCGAAGATATTACTATTGAAACCTTCTCAAAGGCCTTCGATAAAATTAAAACTTTCAATGACGACTACGAATTTGGAACTTGGTTAATTACTATTTCAAAAAACATTCAAATTGATAAAAGCAGAAAGAAAAACGCTTCTATTCATTCGCAATCTACCGATACTTCAGACGAGCAAGTAAAAAGAATTCCAGATGACGCACCAACTCCTGAAGACAAATTAATTACCAAGCAAAACCTTGCCGAATTATTACATTTCATCAAACAATTAAAGCTTCATTATCAAGACGTTATAAATCTAAGATATTTTCAAGAAATGAGCTATTTAGAAATTTCGGAAGAACTGAATGAACCTTTAAATAATGTAAAAATTAGGTTGTTAAGAGCTCGAAAATTATTGGCAGAAATTATCAATAAAAAAAGTATGAGCTAACAGTTTATCCTTCTAACCTGTTGAATTTCATAATTTTGATATTAAAATAATTAGTTGTTTTTATATAGATACTTTCAAATATTTGAATCCATTGGTGTAGAATAATCTACACTATACATACTTCTTGTTCTATCCTTTAAAATTTATAAAAAACTGGCTTAGAGTGCTAGATCAATACAAGGAGTTCTTAATTTGATAGTATCTAAAAACTTAAATCCCGAGGTTTCGGGAGCGTAGTTTTATTGTACTCCATATCTGGGTTATTTCTTGTTAAGAAATTTAAAACTACTATCCCTAAAATTAGTATTTGACACTACCAAAGACACTTAATTTGCAGCAAATTTACAATCTTTTGCAAACCCTTTATTTACCTATAAGTTCCTCCCGAAGCTTCGGGATGGAACCTTTTTATCGCGGTTTCACTTGGTTTGTACAGAGAACAAACCTCCATTAAGAGACTTATTCATTTTATAATTTGCTGACAATCAGCATTCTATTTCAGTCGTTTTCTAAAAGTGCCCGTTAGGACATTACCGGGAGCCGCTCCTAATCTAATCCATTACCATCGTAAACTTGCATATTAACTATAGTATCAAAATCTTTTCTTTTTAAATACACTTCTAATGTTCCTATGGGCTATCAGGTGTGCGGAAGAAAACGTGCTTACTCAAGGATAAAATTAATAGTACTCGATGTATGATGGTGCTCTAAATATTCTTTTCCATTTTATCTGTAAGATTACTCATACTACAACAT
>CAZIMW010000072.1:0-12512 GCA_964540425.1 uncultured Flavobacterium sp. | reverse complement strand
TATTGAATTGAGGTATCAAAAATTAATTTCAACGCAGTTTTAAACTAGAGCCATATAATTAGGTAAATAACTGAAACCAAATTAATTGAATCTAGCAAATAAAAAATAAGATTCACAAATACGTATCAATAATTTAACACATATTGTATCTTTGTGTAAGCCTATCAAATAACTTCAATTTATCAGACTGTTTTAAAAAGAAATATTATGAAAATAAAAAAAATACTAGTTGCCAACAGAGGTGAAATCGCTATTAGAGTTTTAAGAGCTTGTACCGAAATTAATGTAAAAACCGTCGCCATTTTCACCTACGAAGATCGCTATTCGCAACATCGTTATAAAGCAGATGAATCCTACCAAATAGGAGAAGACAACCAGCCTCTAAAGCCTTATTTGAACATTGAAGAAATCATTGGCTTGGCAAAATCTAAAAACGTTGATGCCATACATCCTGGTTATGGGTTTCTTTCTGAAAACTCAACATTTGCTAGACGTTGTGCCGAAAACGGAATTATTTTTATAGGTCCAGATCCTGAAGTAATGGACGCTTTAGGCGATAAGATTACTGCTAAGAAAAATGCTATTAAATGTGGCGTTCCTGTAATTGAAGGAAACAAAAAGAACCTAACTTCTTTAAAAGTTGCAATTTCTGAAGCTGCTGAAATTGGGTACCCATTAATGCTAAAAGCTGCTTCTGGAGGAGGAGGCCGAGGGATGCGAGTTGTAAGAGCTCCCGAAGATCTAGAACAAAATTTCGATTCTGCCAAAAACGAATCACTAAATGCCTTTGGAGACGACACGATGTTTTTAGAAAAATATGTGGAAGACCCTAAACATATTGAAGTTCAAATTGTTGCAGATAACCACGGTACGATTCGTCATTTACACGAACGTGATTGCTCTGTGCAGCGTCGTCATCAAAAAGTGGTAGAAGTTGCTCCTTCTTATAATGTTTCAAAAAATGTAATTCAACAATTATACAAATACGCATTAGCAATTGCCAAACAGGTAAATTATAATAATATAGGTACGGTAGAATTTTTGGTAGATAAAGATGACAATGTCTATTTTATTGAAGTAAACCCACGTATTCAAGTAGAGCATACTGTTACCGAAATGGTTACCGGAATCGATTTGGTAAAAACCCAAATATTTGTAGCTGGTGGTTATAAATTATCAGACACCCAGATTAAAATTTACGAACAAGATTCTATTGCTACTTACGGTTTCGCTTTACAATGCCGACTTACAACCGAAGATCCAGGGAATAATTTTACTCCAGATTACGGAATTATCAACACCTATCGTTCTGCTTCAGGAATGGGAATTCGTTTGGATGCTGGAAGTATCTATCAAGGTTACAAAGTAAGTCCGTTTTTCGATTCGATGTTGGTAAAGGTTTCCGCTCACGGAAGAACTTTAGACGGTGCAGTGCGGAAAATGGTTCGAGCTTTAAAAGAGTTTAGAGTTCGTGGTGTAAAAACCAATATTCATTTTCTTCAAAATGTAATTCAGCATCCTGAATTTAAAGACGGAAAAACAACCGTAAATTTTATTCAGAATACTCCTTCGCTATTCAAGATTAAACTTTCGCAAGATCGTTCTTCAAAATTATTGAATTATTTAGGAGAAGTGATTGTTAATGGAAATCCAGATGTGAAGTTTGTAGATGATTCGAAAGTTTTCAGAAATGCGAAAATTCCAGCTTTCGACCATTTTGCTGAATTTCCAAAAGGAACTAAAGATTTATTGACGGAATTAGGTCCTGAAAAGTTTAGCGAATGGCTTCGAAAAGAAAAGAAAATACATTATACAGATACTACCATCCGTGATGCACATCAATCGCTCTTGGCAACTAGAATGCGTACTTACGATATGCTGAAAGTAGCGGAAAGTTTTGCTAAAAATCACGCCAATACCTTTAGTATAGAAATGTGGGGAGGAGCAACTTTTGATGTTTGCCTTCGGTTTTTACACGAAAGTCCTTGGTCACGATTGCGAGAACTTCGAAAAGCGATGCCAAATATTTTATTTCAGATGTTACTTAGAGGTTCTAACGCAGTTGGCTATAAGGCCTATCCAGATAATTTAGTAGAAGCATTTGTTAATAAATCTTGGGAAAACGGAATTGATATTTTTAGAATATTCGATTCCTTAAACTGGGTAAAAGCAATGGAACCTAGCATCAAGTTTGTAAGAAACACCAACGGTGCCTTAGCCGAAGCTGCTATTAGTTATACTGGCGATATTTTGGATATTTCACAACCTAAATACAATTTAAAATACTATACCCAACTGGCAAAAGATTTGGAAAACGCAGGAGCACATATTATCGCCTTAAAAGATATGGCAGGATTGCTAACTCCTTATGCAGCGACTGAGTTAATTGGTGCTTTAAAAGATACCGTAAAACTACCAATTCATTTGCATACGCACGATACCTCATCGCTACAATCTGCAACTTATTTAAAGGCAATTGAAGCAAATGTGGATGTAATTGATGTGGCTTTGGGTGGATTGTCTGGATTGACTTCGCAACCCAATTTTAATTCGATTGTCGAAATGATGAAATTTCAGGATCGAGCACACGAGTTTGATATGACCAAACTGAATCAATTTTCAAATTACTGGGAAGACATTCGCGAGTATTACTATCCGTTTGAGTCGGGGTTAAAATCGGGAACTGCAGAAGTTTTTCAACACGAAATTCCGGGTGGTCAATATTCTAATTTACGCCCGCAAGCCATTGCATTGGGTATTGGAGAACGTTTTGATGAAGTGAAGAAAATGTATGAGCAAGTAAATGCAATGTTTGGAAATTTGGTAAAAGTTACCCCTTCTTCAAAAGTAGTGGGCGATATGGCAATTTTCATGGTAACCAACAACTTAACTCCAAACGATGTGATGGAAAATGGAGATGAAATATCGTTTCCAGATTCGGTAATCGATTTCTTTAAAGGTGATTTAGGTCAGCCCGTTGGTGGCTTTCCGAAGAAGCTTCAGAAGATAATATTAAAGAACCAAAAGCCTTATAAAAACCGTCCGAATGCACATTTAGAACCGATAGATTTTGAGCTGGCTTTTGAAGCCTTCAGAAATAAATATCAAAAAGGATTTTCTAGAGAAATTGAATTTGAAGACTTTTTATCTTATACTTTATATCCACGAGTGTTTGATCAAGCACACGAAAATTATAAAAAATATGGAAACTTAGCAATACTACCTACGATTAATTTCTTCTACGGAATGAAAATACAGGAAGAAGCCATCATCGAATTAGAACCTGGAAAAGTGATTATCGTAAAACTCCTTTCGGTTCGCAGCCCTAATGAAGAAGGAATGCGAACGGTGTTCTTTAAAATAAATGGCGAAAATCGAGTCGTCGAAATTAACGACAAAGCTTTAAATATTAAAAAGGTAGAAAATGTAAAAGCAGATGAAAATAATCCAAATGAAATAGGATCACCTTTACAAGGTTCACTTTATAAAATATTGGTTAAAAAAGGACAGGAAGTAAAAGAAAACGATCCATTATTTATTATTGAAGCGATGAAAATGGAAACCACCGTTACAGCAATTCGAGCTTGTAAAGTAAAATCGATTACTTTAAAAGCAGGTGAAATGGTGATGCAGGATGATTTGGTTTTGAGTGTGGAGTAGATTTTATTAATTTTACAAAAAAAATGGGCATCAAATTATGATGCCCATTTTTTATTTATTGGAAAGTTAAATTACATACCAACCAATTTCATTGCTTTGCTTAACATTTCAGGATTACTAGAAATATAATCAATAGCAGCAGTAGATAATGATTTATCTCCTAAAATTGATTTCATAATTCCTTTGTTAGACCCTTTATTAGATTTAGCCAATTTAGCAACAGCATCTTTAGTTTCTTTATTAGAACTTAAATAAGCTATTGTTTCTTTTTGAAGACCTTCGTCTTTCATTAAAGCATTAGCAATTTGTTTGTCCATTTTGTCGCTACTTTTCGCTACTTCACTATTAGCTTTATCAGTTAATGATTTTGTAGAAAGAGTTTGAGCTGATACTGCTGATGTAAATGCAATTGCAAGTACAAAGAATAATACTTTTTTCATTTTTTTTAGTTTTATGTGATTTATGCTTCAAATATAGGTTATTTATTTTTATTAATACAATACGAAAAAGATTACAAAAAAAAAACCATACTGCTTAAAATATGACTTTAATTTGTGACCTCGAGAGGATTATCTCTGATGATCCTACAAAGCTCCGCTTTGAAAATAAAAAACTCAAACTTATAAATTCAAGCAAGCTTGATTTAACGTTTGAGTTTTTTATTTATTCGTGACCTCGAGAGGATTCGAACCTCCAACCCTCAGAGCCGAAATCTGATATTCTATCCAGTTGAACTACGAGGCCAATAATTCCTGCGAAAGCAGGAATCTAATATTTTAATTCAATTTAGCCTTCACAATCCCCGAGATAGTTTTACTATCCGATTGACCAGCTAATTTACCGTTTACAATTCCCATTACTTTTCCCATATCTTTCATAGAACTAGCTCCAGTTTGTGTAATCACTTCTTCTACTACTTTCGCTACTTCTTCTTCGCTCATTTGAGCTGGTAAAAATTGCGAAATAACTTCTGCCTGTTCTAACTCTGGGATGGCTAAATCTTCTCTGTTTTGTTCAGAAAAAATGATTGCACTATCCTTGCGTTGCTTTACTAATTTCTGAAGGATTTTATTTTCGTCTGCTTCTGTTATTTCTTCTGAAGAACCACTAGTTTTTGCTAGAATCAACTCAGATTTCACGGCTCTTAATGCCGCTAAAGCCGTTTTATTTTTTGCTTTCATCGCGGTTTTTATCGCGTCCATTATTTTATTTTCTAAACTCATCGTTTCTTTAATTTCATGGATTGCAAAGATATATAAAACTATGGGTTAATATTTGATATACTATTTCTAAATTTAATGAGATTGCTTCGCCCTAAAAAAGGCTCGCAAAGACAATCCAAAAACGAATAGCATAAAAAAACCCAAGAACAAACTTAAGCTCTCGGGCTTTCGGCTTAAAGTGAAGATTATTTAATCCACATTATCGTGTAAAAAAGAATTATTAGTACGTAAATCTATTTCATCATTATTTGTATTTAGTGATGTTCTAGAAATGTTTAACTCTTGATTTGTGTTTTCGTCTAATTCAATTCCCATTCGTTTATAGGCAGGTTCTTTTTCAATTTCATCGATATGAGAATTCCTGTTTTTGAACTTATAATTAAAGTCTTTCATTTTTCGTTTTCGCTTCTCTGCTTGATCAATTAAAACTTGCGAAATTGGCATATTAAGAGGGTCGCTTTCAATAATTTCTTCTTTATTTGGATTTTCTTTTTCTTTAATAGTTCTAGTTTCAAAAACTATTTCTTCTTCAGAAATTTCCTCTTCATTTATAGCTGGTTCTGCTTCACTTAAATGGTTTTCCATTTCTTGATAATCATCCAAGCTATAGGTAATTGTTTTCTCTTTGGAAACTTCAGTAATAGGAGCTACTTCAATATGATCACTTACTTCTATTTCTTCAATATTAGTTGCTATTGGTTCTAGTTCTTGCAATTGCCTTTTAGGCTGTTCTTTTCTTTCTGAAGAATTTACAGAAGCAGGGTTTACATCCAAATCGAACATTAACATCTGATCTTCTGAAGTAACAGAGTCTCTTTCAACTACTGTAAATTCTTCTGCTGCCTCCTCATCTGAAACTGCATCTACTATTACAAATTCATTTACATCAATTTCATTGATATTTATTTGTTTAAATTCGGCTAAATAATGAATATCTATTTCTTCAAAAGAAATATCTAAATCCTTAATCAACTCTGATGTTTCAATAAAATCTTCAAAAGGAACTTTAGAAGAAGTAACTTCAACTATTTTCTCCTCTTCTTCAAAAAGAGTATGCTTAATTATTGGGGTTTTAACTACACTATTTATAGGTTCAGACATTGGGTTTGAAAGCGATTCATTTTTATCTGTAACCAATACGTGTTCCGCTTTCTGTTCATCCTCTAGAATATGAATTACTTTTTTTGATTCTGCATTTACAATGGTGTTTTGCTGCTCTACATTAAATCCTGTAGCAATAACTGTAATCGCGATAGAATCTTCTAGAGAATCATCGTCGCCAACTCCCATAATAATATTAGCACCGTGTCCAGCCTCGCTCTGAATATAGTCACTAATTTCTCCAATTTCATCTATGGTAATTTCTTCGACTCCAGAAACAATTAACAACAAAACATTGGTGGCACCCTTTATTTTATTATCGTTTAAAAGAGGAGAATCCAAGGCTTTAGAAATCGCTTCAGCAGCTCTGTTAGATCCACTTGCACTAGCGCTTCCCATTATTGCAGTACCACTATTTGAAAGAACCGTTTTGGCATCTCGTAAATCTATATTTTGCGTATAGTGATGGGTAATTACTTCAGCTATACCTCGAGCAGCAGTGGCTAAAACTTCGTCTGCTTTTGAAAATCCTGCTTTAAAACCAAGGTTTCCATATACATCTCGCAACTTATTATTATTGATAACAATTAGAGAATCAACATTATCTCTTAGTTTTTCAACACCGATATTAGCTTGCTCGTTTCGCATTTTTCCTTCAAATGCAAAAGGAATAGTAACAATACCAACTGTTAAAATCCCCATATCTTTAGCCATTCTCGCAATAATAGGTGCGGCTCCGGTACCAGTGCCACCTCCCATACCAGCGGTAATAAATAGCATTTTTGTGTTGGTTGAAAGCATTGCCTTAATATCTTCCATACTTTCTACAGCAGACTGCTCTCCAACTTTAGGGTTGGCTCCAGCTCCTAATCCTTCTGTTAGGGTAATTCCTAATTGTATTTTATTGGGAACTTGACTGCTTTCTAACGCTTGCGAATCTGTATTACAAATAACGAAATCTACCCCATTAATCCCTTGACTAAACATGTGGTTAATTGCATTACTTCCTCCACCTCCTACACCAATGACTTTTATGACATTGGATTTGTTGATTGGCATGTCAAATTCGATACTTTCCATTTCTTTGTTACTACTCATGATTTTATATTTTGCGAGGTTGTTGGTTTGGTATTATGATATGTTTTTTTAATTTTATTTCTACTACTCCAAGATCACAGATCTTGCCAAAGTATTATTCTGCTTTATCTAAAAATTCTTTCAAAGAATCTGAAAATCTTTCAAAAAATCCTTTTCTTTTTAATTTTGGTTTTTCTTCATCAATCACATCTTCTTCTTCAGTAATTGCTGTTATTTCTTCATCTATTACTTCTTCTGTTTCTAAAACTTTTTTATTTTCTAAACCGTTAAGCACTAAGCCTACTGCTGTAGCATACATTGGACTGGTAACTTCGCTATCGCTATCGCCAGCCATATGCTCGTTAGGGTAACCTACCCTGGTATCCATTCCAGTAATATATTCAACTAACTGTTTTAAGTGTTTTAATTGTGCGCCTCCTCCTGTTAAAACGATTCCGGCGATTAATTTTTTCTTTTGCTCTTCGTGTCCGTAATTTTGTATTTCTAAATAAACTTGATTTATAATTTCAATAACCCGAGCGTGAATTATTTTTGAAAGATTTTTCAACGTAATTTCTTTTGGTTCTCTTCCTCGTAATCCTGGGATTGAAACAATTTCGTTGTCTTTATTTTCACCTGGCCAGGCAGAACCAAATTTTACCTTTAGCAATTCTGCTTGTTTCTCGATAATGGAACAACCTTCTTTAATATCTTCAGTTATTACATTCCCTCCAAAGGGTATTACTGCGGTATGTCGAATAATCCCATCTTTAAAAATGGCAAGATCTGTTGTTCCTCCACCAATATCTATCAATGCAACACCTGCTTCTTTTTCTTCTTTTCCTAAAACTGCATTTGCTGAAGCTAAGGGTTCTAACGTGATTCCTGACATTTCTAAACCAGCACTTTTAATGCATCTTCCTATGTTTCTAATAGAAGTAATTTGCCCAACAACTACATGAAAGTTAGCTTCTAATCTTCCACCGTACATTCCTATAGGTTCTGTTATTTCGCTTTGCCCATCTACTTTAAAATCTTGCGGAAGTACATGGATTATTTCTTCACCTGGAAGCATTACTAACTTATGAACTTGATTGCAAAGGTTTTCAATATCGCCTTCATCAATAACTGTGTCACTATCACTTCGAGTGACATAATCACTGTGTTGAAGGCTTCGAATATGTTGCCCAGCAATCCCAACAATAACATCAGAAATTTTAATTCCTGAAGAGGTTTCTGCATCTTGTACTGCTTGCTGAATAGACTGTATTGTTTGCGTAATATTATTTACTACGCCTCTGTGAACACCCAAACTTTTAGATTTTCCTACACCTAAAATTTCCAGTTTTTCATACTCATTGTACTGTCCAATCATAGCAACAATCTTGGTTGTACCGATGTCTAATCCTACCGCTATTTTATTATTCTCCATTGGCTTTCCATTTTGTAGCTACCACTTGATTTGTAAATTTTAAATTCACCAAGCCATAACTTTCAAGTAAACTATCTTGTTTTGTTAGTTTATAAAACGCTTTAAATTTTTGAAACTTATTATTTATATCTTCCGATTTTCCAAAAAGAACTTTAAAGTTGTTTTTTCGTACTATTAATATTACTTCCCCATTTTTATCAACATCCAATCCTACTACATACTCTTTCATAAATTCATCTTTTCTAATTTCATTCACCAAGTGAGTAACTTCTAAAAAATATTTTTCACTTATTCCACTAATTATCGGAACTCTTGCTGAATAAACAGACGACATTGGCATTTTATTTCCATCTTCATCCAAGTAAAAATCTGGCGAACCTGTAACTCTAGCTACAGGATTACGTTGTTCCAACTTCACTCCCAACACACCGTCAATAGTGATAAAAACCTCTGCATTTTTAATCATTGGGTTTTCCAACAATCTTTTCTCCATCTCTTTCAAAACTAAAGTTTCTTTACCAATGCTCGTAAGGGTATCGTTATTTAGTATTAACAATTTATTAACCGTGCTTGGCGTAATAAACATGTTGTTTTCATCCTTAAAATCAAGGCTTATTTTATGTATTTTTCGTTGCTTATTTCGTTGCTTACTGAAACCAAATAAGAACACAACTAAACTTGTGATCAACAAAAATTTTATGATGCCCCAGTTAATTTTCATCTAATAAATATTTTGTCACCTTATCCACTTCAACTCCAATATCTCCAGCACCTGCCATAATTTTAACCACGCATTTTGAAGCTTTTATTTCTGCTGATAATTCATTTTTTGAAACCAGCTTTTTATGCTCGTTCTCCATATTATTTAACAACCAATTTGAAGTTACACCCTCAATTGATTCTTCCCTCGCAGGATAAATATCTAATAAGATGATTTCATCAAACTTTGAAAGACTCTTCGCAAATTCTGAAATAAAATCTCTTGTTCGTGAAAATAAATGTGGTTGAAAGACAATCAATTTCTTTTCTTTAGGATACATTTCAGTAACCGCTTGATATACAGCTTCAATTTCGGTTGGATGATGTGCATAATCATCAATCAAAATCAAGTTTTCTGTCTTTATTTTATAGGAAAACCTTCTTTTTACTCCTTTAAAATTCTGTAAAGCTTTGGGCAAACAATCGGTTGGGGAACCTGCAAGAATTGCCATACCCAAAGCTGTAACAGCATTAAACATATTATGACGACCCGGCAAATGGAATCGTAAATTTTCAATTATTTCAGACGGTGTTTTTAAATCAAACACATAGCATCCATTATCAATTCGTATATTTTGTGCTTGAAAATCAGCAGTTTCAGTTACCGAAACTGTATTTCCTTTTAATGGAAGCCCTTTCTTAAAAAGTAAATTTTTTGAATTCGGAAGTAATTTTGAAAACTCAATAAAGGTATTTTCTAAATCGGAAGCATCAGAATAAATATCCAAATGATCCGCATCCATTGAAGTAATACAAGCAATAGTTGGTTTTAATTGTAGAAATGAACGATCAAATTCATCGGCTTCCACCACCATTATTTCGCTTCCTTTGTATATTAAATTGGAATTATAATTCTCCGTAACTCCCCCTAAAAATGCGGTTACAGGCATGTTGCATTCCGCTAGTAAATGACCTAAAATTGCTGAGGTTGTGGTTTTTCCGTGTGTTCCTGCTACTGCTAAACACATAGCGTTCTTTGAAATTTCGCCCAAAACTGCTGCTCGTTTTAGTAACCAATAATTTTCTGAAGTAAACCATGATAAAATCTTATTACTTTCTGGAATTGCAGGGGTAAATACGACCAGCGTATTTTCGTTATTCCGAATGCTTATTGGCAATAAAGAAAGGTCTTCTTTAAACTGTATTTGTATCCCCTCCTTTATTAAAGCTTCCGTAATTTCTGAAGGAACTTTATCATAACCAAATACAGACTTTCCTTCAAGATTAAAGTAACGAGCCAAAGCACTCATCCCAATCCCTCCGATACCTACGAAGTAAAAATTCTGTATGTTTTTTAGGTTATTCATTTTACAATTCTAACAATCTATTAATCTCTGCAACTATATCTTTGGTTGCATTTGGTTTGGCTAAATTTTTTATATTTTTTGAAAATTCTTGTTGTTTGTCTTCAGAAGAAATCAATGCTGAAAGTTCCGTTTCAAACATAGAATCCAATTCATTTTCCTTGATTAATATTGCCGCATTTTTATTTGAAATCGCCAACGCATTTTTTGTTTGATGATCTTCGGCTACATTTGGTGAAGGAATAAATATCACCGGTTTTCCAACCAAACACAATTCTGAAACCGACAAAGCTCCCGCTCTAGAAATAATAAAATCAGAAGCCGCATAAGCCAAATCCATTCGGTTTAAAAAAGCATGAATTTGTACGGTATTCGTTTCTTTATTTTTATAAGTTTCGAAATAATATTTTCCACACTGCCAAACGACTTGCAAATTCAGTTTTTCAAACAAACTCAATGAAGAACAAATTAATTCATTAATTCTTCTAGCTCCTAAACTTCCGCCTAATATCAATATTGTTTTTTTGTTAGGATTGAGTTTAAAAAAAGAAATTGCTTCTTCTCTTTTTGCTGAGATGTCCAACAAATCTTGTCGTACAGGATTTCCTGTTAATTTTATTTTATTGGAAGGAAAAAATTTATCCATTCCATCGTAAGCCACACAAATACTTTTAGCTTTATTACTCAACCATTTATTGGTAATGCCTGCGTGCGAATTTTGCTCTTGTATCAAACAAGGGATTCCTTTATTTGACGCAACCCGTAATAAAGGGGCACTTGCATAACCTCCAGTACCTATCGCTACATCTGGCTTAAAATTTTTAATTATCCTTTTTGAAGTCCATAAACTCGAAATCAGTTTAAAAGGAAACATCAAATTTTTTAAGGACAAACTTCGTTGCAATCCCGAAATCCAAAGACCTTTAATTTCATAACCTGCTTGCGGAATTTTTTCCATTTCCATTCGGTCTTTTGCTCCTACAAATAAAAACTCAGCATTGGGATAGCGTGCTTTTAATTCATTTGCAATCGCAACCGCAGGATAGATATGACCTCCTGTTCCGCCTCCGCTTAATATGAATTTGTGCTTTTTATTCACTTTACTTTTATCTTAATTTTACGAAATTTCGCTACATTATTAATTGTTTTCCACAGACACTTCTGCTTGCTACCTACATTTATATTGCTTGACTCAAAACATCCAATGGATTTTGTTCTTCTTCCTCTTTTAGTATCACTTCTCTTTTTGCACTTACACTTAATACCATTCCTATTGCTAAACAAGTCATCCATATTGATGATCCTCCGCTACTAATTAAAGGTAATGTTTGCCCTGTTACTGGAAATATTTCAACAGCAACACCCATATTTATTAACGCTACAAATACGATAGGTAAGCCGACTCCAATAACTAATAATTTTCCAAAAACTGTTTCAGCTTTGTGCGCAACTACCACAAACCTGAATAATAAAAACATATACAGCGCTATTAAAAGAAAAGCCCCAGCTAATCCAAATTCTTCAGCAATAATGGCGTAAATAAAATCTGAAGAAGACTGAGGTAAAAAGTTTTTCTGAATGCTTTTTCCTGGCCCTAATCCTGTAATTCCTCCAGAGGCGATTGCTATTTTAGCTTTTTCGAGTTCTGTTACAGAGTTATATTTAGAATCAAAACCAACATGAATCCCCCAAAATAAAGGCGTTTTTACATAAAATTTAACTAAAGATACCTCATTACCATTGATGATGTCTTTTATTATACCTTCGGTTAAGATAATTGCAATATCAATAGATTTATTACGTAATGCTTTACACATTGAGCCAGTACCACCATGAATATCTTGCCATTTTAGTTGAATTCCTTTATCAGAAAATTTATTATTATTGATAGCTAAATGCCAAGGTAAATTAAAGTGTTCTGGTACGCCGCCTATATTTAAAGAAATAGATTTCATG
>CAZIMW010000071.1:0-12605 GCA_964540425.1 uncultured Flavobacterium sp. | reverse complement strand
TTGCAGAACTTCGTACAATAACTTGAGTTATTGGAAGTCCACCAATCATTCCTGATATTATATTTCCTGTTCCTTGAGCTAATAGCTCTCTATTTGTTGGTGTTACGTTTTTGTGTGGATCTAACTTATCTGTAGCTTCAACACATAATAATGTTTCTAAACTTGCAACTAATGCTAAGGTAAATGCAACAACCCATACTGCAGGATTTGAAATCGCACTAAAATTTGGCAAACTAAATTGTCCTAAGAATGAATCTACGCTATCTGGTACAGGCACACTTACTAAATGCGATTGAGCAATAGATAGAGTGTCACTAGACTTTGTTAGTACATAAAATATAATAGATACAACAACCGCTACTAAAGGACCTTGTACTAATTGAAATATTTTTGCTTTTTTTGAAAGCACCTTATCCCAAAGTATTAATATAGCTAAACCAATTAGTCCAATTAGTAATGGTCCTAGCTCAATATTACCAAAGGTATTAAAAATTGCTGCAAAGGTGGCTTCGCCTTTTGGCGAGATATAACCAAAAAAGATAGGTATTTGTTTTAGAATGATAATAATCCCAATTCCTGTCAACATTCCTTTTATTACAGACGATGGGAAAAAGTATCCAATAACTCCAGCTTTTAAAATTCCGAACACAATTTGTATCACTCCTCCTAATACTACGGCTACTAAAAAATCCTCATAGCTTCCCAAAGATATAATAGCAGCAAATACGATAGCTGCTAATCCTGCTGCAGGACCACTTACTCCAATTGTAGAACCACTAAGTATTCCAACAACAATACCTCCTACAATTCCTGCTATTAATCCAGCAAATAGTGGTGCACCACTTGCTAATGCAATCCCTAAACATAAAGGTAGCGCAACAAAGAAAACAACTACACTTGCTGGTATATCGTTTTTTAAATATTTAAATGGATTTATTTTTTCTTTATTCATAATTTATTGATTTTATTTGTGATTATTTTAAAATTTTTAGTGTTAATTCTGTGTAAAAAGTAGAAATTGAATTGGTTTCTTGAACCTTATCGGTCAAAGAAGGGAGATGATCTGCAAAATAATTTTGCTGATGAGCACCTTCAATAATTGTTGAAACTAACATATGAGGGTAAGCATAGTTTGGCTTTAATTCTAAAACCATATCGCTTATCCTTTTAACAACCTTTTTATAGGCTGTAAAAAAACCTTTCTTATTTTCTTCATCAACATTTTTTGTATGGTATGCTTTTAAAGATTCTGAAAAAATAATTTCGCTTAATAGAATTTCATTTATATAAGAGAAAGAGTTGTCTATAAATACAGGGCTGGTTAAAATCTCAATAGATTTTATCAAACGTTCTTTAACAGAAACAATATTGGTAGTGGCAAATAAGATACGGTATTCTGTCCAAGCCCAGTACCAACTAGTTAAATAAACTAACAGCAAATGCTTGTTTTTAAAATACCTGTAAATAGAACTCTCAGGAGAATTTATAGTAATACCTAATTTTTTAAATGTAAAGGATTCAAAACCCATCTCACTTATCATTTCGATACTTTTTGAAATAATACTTCGTCCTAACTCGGAAGAATCGGGGTTTTTAAGGTATAATTCTGAACCAACTTTTATATGTATTTGAATGTTTTCCATATTAAGATTGCAAATATAATAGTATTACTATCATATGTGCAAGTTTTATTTATTAATACTACTGTTTTGTAGTCTTATAGTAATCATTAGGTAACATTAAGATAACATTAGGGTTGGATATTTGCACCGACAAAAACTAATAACGATTTTTATAGTGAAACATTTCTTATTAATAACATTTACCTTATTATTATTTAACGCCTCTGCTCAAGAAACCACAAACACGAAGTTTGGAAAAGGAATGATAAACCTTGTAGCTAAGGACAGCTCTTGGAGTGTCCAATTCGCCCCACGTATTCAGTTTTTAACAAGTGTAGACTGGAAAAATGAAAATGGCAACTTAGGAGATGCTAATACAAATTTTTTAATCCGAAGGGCTAGATTAAAGTTTAGTGGATTTGCTTACTCTCCAAAATTAAGATACAAACTAGAACTTGGACTCTCAAACAGAGATGTTTCTGGAGGGTCAAAATACACAGGAAATACTCCTAGAGTTATTTTGGATGCTGTTGTAAAATGGAATTTTTATAAAAATTTCGTGTTATGGGCAGGTCAAACTAAACTACCAGGAAATGTAGAGCGTGTAGTTTCTTCAGCAAATTTACAACTAGTAGATCGTTCTATTTTAAATGCTCGTTTTAATATTGATCGTGATATAGGATTTCAGTTACGCCATCATTTTAACCTTACCGATAAATTTGTAATTCGTGAAATAATCGCATTTTCTCAAGGAGAAGGAAGAAACATTACTACTGGAAACGAAGGTGGTCTTCAATATACAGGAAGATTAGAATTTTTACCCTTTGGCACTTTTAAAAATAGAGGCGATTATAAAGGAAGTGATTTAAAAAGGGAGCAAACACCAAAATTAGCCGTTAGTATTTCTTACGATTTCAACAATAATGCTGTTAAAACTAGAAGTAATATGGGGTCTTATATGGAGACAGATATAGGTTTGCACGAAACCAATATTTCAACAACATTTATAGATGCAATGTTTAAATACAGAGGTTTTTCTATTATGACTGAATTTGCCAATAGAACCGCAGAGGATCCTTTTGCAAAAAATGAGGATGGATCGGAAACAGGTTTATCTGTTCAAGAAGGGTCTGGTTTTAACTTTATGTCTGGTTACTTATTTAAAAACAATTGGGAAGTAACAGGAAGATATTCAATTGTAGATTTAAAACGTAAAGACGCAAGTGGTCAATATACTTTTGGAGTTTCAAAATATATTGTAGGTCATAAATTAAAGGTTCAAACAGATATTACATACTTATCAATAGCAGGAGTTAATGAGGGTCTTTTATATAGACTTCAATTAGATGTGCATTTTTAAAGCAAATAATAACATTAAGGTAACAAACAGAAAAATAAATTTTGAGATATTTACACCTATTAATTTTTAAAATAAATGGATAATATTTACTTATTAATGATCGTGGCACTAGCTGTATTAGCTATTGCAGATTTGGTAGTTGGCGTTAGTAACGATGCGGTTAATTTTTTAAACTCTGCAATTGGGTCTAAAGCAGTTTCTTTTAAAACCATCATGATAGTAGCCAGTTTAGGTATTGCCTTTGGAGCCTTATCTTCTAGTGGAATGATGGAGGTTGCTCGTAAGGGTATTTTTATGCCGAGCGAATTCTATTTTAATGAAATCATGATCATTTTTATGGCAGTAATGATTACCGACATTCTCTTGTTGGATTTTTTCAACACTTTAGGAATGCCAACCTCAACAACAGTTTCTATTGTTTTTGAATTATTAGGAGCAGCCGTTGTAATGTCATTAATAAAAATTAGTGCTTCAGATACACAAACTATTTCAGATTTAGGACAGTATATAAATACCGCAAAAGCGGGCGAGATTATCTTCGGGATATTACTCTCTGTCGTCGTCGCTTTTTCCATAGGAGCTTTTGTACAGTTTATAACTAGGATTTTACTAACCTTTAAATTTGAACAAAAAGCCAAATGGGTTTCAGTTTTATTTGGAGGTATTGCCGCAACAGCTATTACTTATTTTATTTTAATTAAAGGACTAAAAGGAGCTAGTTTTACTTCCGCAGAGTTTAAAGCTTTTGTATCGGATAATACGGTATTAATTGTGGCTGTAAGCTTTTTAATTTGGACTAGTATTTCTGCCTTATTTACAAGTGTTCTTAAAGTAAATGTGTATAAATTTATAATTGTTATTGGAACCTTCGCTATCGCAATGGCATTTGCTGGAAACGATTTAGTGAACTTTATTGGTGTTCCTATTGGAGCTTGGCAAGCTTTTCTAGACTGGAAATCATCTGGTGTTGCAGCAGACGCGTATCTTATGGTTAGTATGTCAACAAAACAAGAAGCTCCTACTGTTTTATTATTTGCCGCTGGAATTATTATGGTTTTAACACTATGGTTCTCAAAGAAAGCAAAATCGGTTTTAAAAACATCGATAGATTTATCGAGTCAGGTTTCTGTAAAAGAACGTTTTGAACCTAACTTTTTAGCAAGAGGATTGGTAAGAGTTACTACCTTATTTTCAAAATACAATAGTACCTTGATGCCTGAATCTATTCAAAAAAGAATAGATAAAAGCTTCGAAAAACCTGCTTTTTCAAAAATTTTAGATAAAAAAGAGGACGCTCCTGCATTCGATATGGTTCGTGCAGCAGTTAACTTAATGGTTGCAGGTATTTTAATATCTATTGCAACCTCTATGAAACTTCCATTATCTACCACTTATGTAACTTTTATGGTGGCGATGGGTACATCTTTGGCAGATAGAGCTTGGGGAAGAGAAAGTGCCGTTTACAGAGTCGCCGGAGTTTTAAATGTAATTGGAGGCTGGTTCTTTACCGCTTTTAGTGCTTTTACAGCAGCAGGAATATTGACCTATTTAATATTTATTGGTAAAGCACCTATGATTGCTGTTTTATTACTATTAACTGTTTTATTATTGGTAAGAAACGTAATTAAGCATAAAAACAAAGGTAACAACGACCCTACTCATACTGCTTTGAAGAAAACGGAAAGTAAAACCGTACAAGGTATTATTCAAGAAAGTGCAGACCAGATTTCAAATGTGGTTTCTAGAACAAATAAAATATACACAAATATGCTGATAGGTCTCGCAAAAGAAGACCTAACAAAGCTTAAAAAAAGTAGAAGAGGAGTCGAAAAACTAAATGCCGAGGTTGACGGATTAAGAGACGATATTTTCTATTTTATAAAGAATTTAGACGATACAAGTGTTCGTGGATCCAACTTCTACATCATCATTTTAGGCTATTTACAAGATGTTGCACAATCTTTAGATTTCCTTTCAAAAGCGAGCTTTAAACATGTTCGTAATAATCATAAAGCACTACGATTTAATCAAATTAAAGATTTACAAGATATTGATAGTTCTTTAGAAGATTTATTAAATGAAATAGAAACCATTTTTAACAATCGTGAATTCGAAAAATTAGGTGATATTTTAAGTAGAAAACAAAAGGCGTATGATGACCTATCTGTAAAGATTGCAAGTCAGATTACTCGAACCCGAACAGAAGACGATGACAGTCCTAAAAACACTGCCTTATATTTTAGTTTATTATTAGAAACTAAAGATTTGGTAACTGCCTTAATGAATCTTATGGAAGAATACTATAACAGTTATAACAAGAATTAAAATTGAATTAAACCATTTAAAAGCCTTGCAATTTCATTATTGTAAGGCTTTTTGCTTTCTGAAATATTAGTGATAACTTCGGAATCTAATATTTACTCAAATGAAACAGACAGCACTTTACATTAGTATTTTATTTTTTAGTAGTACCTCTTTTGCACAGAACATAAGCGGAAGCGAACTTCTAAACAAAACTATTTCGTACCATGACCCAAGTGGAAACTGGGCAACCTTTAACGGAACATTGAATGTTGTTATGGAAATTCCAGAAAAATCTAATAGAACTACTAAAATTATAATCAATCTACCTGAAGAATATTTTTATTCAAAAGCTACTAGGGAAAACAACACCACCGAATTTATTTTAGAAAAAGACAATTGTAAAATTTTGTTTAATGGAAGTGCCGATTTTTCAGAAGAAACAGCCAAAAAAAACCGGCTTAGTTGCAACCGAGCTAATATGTATAAAAATTATTACACCTATTTGTACGGCTTACCAATGAAGTTAAATGACCCAGGAACTAACATCAATGAAAAAGTGGAGCTTAAAAAATTTAAAGGAAAAGAATACTTGGTTTTAAAGGTTACTTACGATGAGAAAGTGGGTAAAGACATTTGGTATTTCTATTTTGATCCAAACACTTTTGCTATGGAAATTTATCAATTTTATCATTCAAAAAAAGATAGTAAAGAAATTGATTTAGAAAGTGGAGAATACATTTTATTAACTGAAGAGAAAACCATCAACGGAATAAAATTACCTAAAAACAGAGTTTGGATTACCAATAAGGATGATAAATTATTAGGAACTGATATTTTGGAATAAATAATTTGAACTAAAAAAAGGAAAGCGTTTACTTTCCTTTTTTGTTATCTATCACTTAAGTTTTAAAAAGTTTATCCTTCGCAACTTGCACAATCTTTTTTTTGTTTAAATTTCTGAGCAGCATTCATACTATGTTGATAATACATAGATTTTACGCCTAATTCCCAAGCAGTAATATAAATTTTATTCACCTCTTTAACTGGCATATCTGGATGCACCATCACGTTAATAGACTGTCCTTGATCTATATGGTTTTGCCTGTTTGCAGCTTGATATACAATTACGGTTTGATCTATTTCTGGATAAGTTTTAAATACGTCTTTTTCATGTTCAGATAAGAACTCTAAATGCTGTACAGACCCGTCATAATCTCTAATGCTTTTCCAAACATCGCTGGTATTTTGTCCCTTTTCTTCTAAAAGATCAACTAAAAATGTGTTCTTAATGGTTGTTTTAATTTTTGCAATATCTTTCACATAACTATTAGACCAAATTGGCTCAATACCTTGTGATACTTGTCCTAAGATAAACGCAGAAGATGTTGTTGGAGCAATTGCGTTTAGTGTAGTATTACGTCTTCCGTACCCTTTTAATATTTCAGGTTCTCCAAATAATTTTGCTAATTCTTCAGAAGCTTTATAAGAATGATCTTTTATATTTTTAAAAATTTCAGAATTTAATTTAAAAGCTTCTTCACTGTCAAAAGCTAACATTCTAGATTGCAATAATGAATGCCAACCCAAGGCTCCTAATCCTAAGGCTCTATTCTCTTTTGCAAACTTATACGCTTTTTCCATAAAGATAAAAGTAAGTTGGTCGTCACGGTCTGTAGCGTTTTTATAAACTTCTAATTTTGTAATAAACTCTTCCATTACTGCATCTAAGAAATAAGTAAGTGTTTCTACCGCGTCGGTATCTTTCCATTTATCATAGTGTAATAAATTCATTGAAGAAAGGCAGCATACAAAAGACCAATCTTCGTTGGAAGGTAACATGATTTCAGTACAAAGATTACTTCCGTAGATCTCTAAATTTTTATCTTTATAAACATCTACAGTGCCATTATTTGCATTGTCTCTAAAGAAAATATATGGGTATCCTATTTCACCTCTTCGTTGTAAAACTTTAGCCCAAAGGGTTCTTTTTTCAACATCGCCATCAATCATTTCTTGCATCCACTGGTCTCCTACGGTAACCCCGTGAGTTAATTCTTGAATTGCATTTCCTTCGGTTCCAATTTCTAAAAATTCTTTAATATCTGGATGATCAATTGGCAAATATGGAGCAAAACGACCTCTACGAACCGATCCTTGGCTTACAATATCTACCATTTTTTCGAACAATTGCATAATATGAACTGATCCTGAAGAAGTTCCGTTATTTTTCACATCTGCGCCTCTTGGTCTAATTTTACCAAAGTAACCAGAAGTTCCACCTCCAAGTTTAGACATCATACCAACTTCAGATTGTGTGTATAAAATATCACCCATATCGTCAGCAATACAAGACCCAAAACAACTAATTGGAAGACCACGTTTTTTCCCGAAGTTTGACCAAACTGGTGAAGCTAAAGAGTAATAACCTTCCGCCATATATTTATAAAATTTTTCGGCATATCCATCAATTCCCAGAATTGTTTCTGCGTGCTGAGCTATTTCTAAAATGCGTTCTTCTGGAGTGGTGTCTCCTGTTAAATATCCAGATTCTAAAAATTTACGGCTATTATCGGTTAGCCATTTAACTTCTGGCAAAATCATTTTACTTTTTACTTCTTGTCTAGTTTCTTTTCTTGCTTGAAGTAAGCGATCTTGTTCGGAGATGCTTTCTTTAGTGTTGGGTTGTTGGTTTGTTGTGAGGTTGTTGTTCATAGTTTAAAAAAGGTCGTCAGAGGTTATACTTTTTGTTCTTTTACTGTAGTTTATAGATCGTTTCACGAAGAAATCGCCGTGTTTAGTTCCAATAATTTCATCGTCAAACCACTCGGTTTGTTGAACTAAAGATTCATCTACTTCAAATATTTTTGTGATTCCAATACTTTCTAAAGAGTTATTGAAACGTTGTTTTATAAATTCATTTATTACATTTTTTGGCAAGAAGTCTAATTCTCCTTCTTCAAAAATCCAATCGATAATTTTGCTTTCTGAAAGAAATGCTTCTTGACACATTTCTTGAATCATTTTATTGTTATTTTCATCAAACCATTCTGGGTTTTCTTTTTTGATGATATTAATAACATCAATTCCAAAATCTCCATGAATTTGTTCTTCTTTTGAAGTTGCTTCTACTACGTTTGATATTCCTTTAAAAAGATTTTTATGCTTATTAAAAGCCATAATGATTAAAAACTGAGAAAAAAGTGAAACATGTTCAATAAATAAAGAGAACAATAAAATTGATTCTGCATATTCTTTATTGTCTTCACTTTTAGAATTTTTTAAAGCGGTTTCTAAATAGTTAACACGCCTCATTATTACGGGTTTCTTTTTTAGGTTTTTAAACTCTGCATTTAATCCTAAAATTTCTAATAAATGTGAATAGGCATCTTGGTGACGCACTTCACTTTCAGCAAAGGTTGATCCTACAGAGCCAATTTCTGGCTTTGGTAGTTTTTGATACATGTCTCCCCAAAATGTTTTTACAGCGACTTCAATTTGTGAAATAGCAAGCATTGCATTTTTTAAAGCGTTTTGCTCTCCATTGGTTAAAGCTGTTTTATAATCCTGTATATCGCTTGTGAAATTAAATTCTGTATGAATCCAATACGAATGACGAATTGCATCAACATAATCGTTTAACTCTGGATATTCATAAGGTTTTAAATTAATCCGTTTTTCAAAAATATTAGTTTTTCTACTACGGTTTTGCTCATCTCTATATAAAATATATGCTTTTGCAACGTCATGAAATGGGCTGTCCATTAATTTATATTCAACAATATCTTGAACTTGCTCAACATTTGGAATATATTTTGAATCCTTAAGTTTTCTTTCTAACAGTGTACCAATAACAATTTTTGAAATAGCCACTGCGTCTTCTCTTGTACCATGATTTACAGAAAGCATTGCTTTTTCGATGGCGCTTACAATTTTATCTAATTCAAAAATATCAGTCTCGTAATCTCGTTTTATGATGTGTTTAATTTCCATACTCAGGACTCTTGTATTGTTGAATTGTTTTGAAATCGCACCTTATTAATAGTAATAAATACCATTTTTTTGAAGTGAATTTTATAAAAATTTAATTTTCGGTAACTACTTCTATAAATCTAGAAGTTTTGGCTCTTACAAATATGGAATATTTTATGACTGTTTTCAGAAGAACCTAATTTAGGTTTTCAACAAGTTTTCAACACCTAGTATTTTTTTAGCTCTATTGATTTTTTGTAAAAAACAGCTCGTATATTACTGACGCATAGATATGTATATTTACAAAATAAATTTATAAACAAACTGAAAAATAAGCGGTTAATAACGCTGAAATGATGTTATTTCATTAAGGCTAAGACGTTATTTCTGAAGAATACTCAGTTTTTTTTTTACAATAAAACAAACGAGTTATACTTTATTTATTATTCTATAAGATGCAAATATTGACTTTTGAAAGGTCTGAAAAATGTATTCTACTAAAAACCGAAAAGAAGATAATTTCTGTTTATTTAAAATTAATTATAAGGTATAAAAAAACGTCCCAATTTTCATTGAGACGTTTTTAGTAAAATATAATTATCCTAAATATTAAAATTCATATCTCAAAGAAGCATTAAATGTTCTTCCGTTAGTATTAATAAATCCAAATCTATCAGATTGTTGTAATGCAATTCTATCAAACACATTAAACACGTTTGCTCTAAAAGTCATTTTATTACTCCCAAGATCAAATCTGTAAGTTAAACCAGCATTAGTTATTGCATAACCGTCTAATTGTGCTCCTGTATAATCTCCTATTCCATTTTCTGCTCTTGTAAATTCATAGTGGTTTTCCATATATTTAATTCTAGCATCAATGCTTAACCCTTTAATTACTTTAGCATCAAATCCAATACCCATAGTGGTTTGAGGTGCTGCAGAAATTTTTATACCATCACGATTTACTCCTTCTTCTTCACCTACTATCTCATTAGTATCGCTATTAAATATTGTGACATTTGTTGTTCCTTTAAATGCCCAACTACCCGCAGAAATAAATCCTTGTAATGTTAACCAATCAGTAACTCTATATCTTGCATCCAACTCTGCACCAGAATGAAACTGTCTTACTCCTCTTTCTAAAATAGTTAGGAAAGTATCATCTGAATCATCATCTGGAGTTCCGTTATCATCAACATCTCCACTAGATAAGGTTCTGTTATCCCAATCTGTTACATAGGCGTTAAAGTTGGCATTAAACCTTTTTGCTTTAAAGTGATAGCCCGCTTCAAAACTTGTTATTGTTTGGTTATCTACTTCTGGGCTTAATAATTCATTTGATCTTCTAATATTTACAAAAAGATCATCCGAAAAAGGTTGTCTTGAATAAAACCCACCATTTAAAAAGATTACATTATTTTCATCAATATTATATGAAACTCCACCTTTTAGGTTATAACCTGCTTTACTAATTTTCTCAGATTTTCCTGGATCTGTAAACCTTCCTTCTCTTTGATTAGTTTGATTAGAGTAAGCTCCTTGGAAAAACATTGAAAAATTATCATTAGCATATTCAATTTGACCAAATACACCTTGATAATTTATTGTTTCAGAGTAATCATAATCAATTCTATCTTCTTCTGGAGCAGAATCAAATAAAGCTGCCCAAGGATTAGCATCATAAGTATTTGTAACAACACGACCATCTGGTCTGTCATTAGACCAGCCTGTTAATCCGTATAAATTAGCAACCTGTCTATAGTGATCTCCTGCATAAAATCTCATATCTACACCAACATTAACTGAAATATTTTCGGTAAGATCGTGATTTAAATTTGATACAACTCCATACCATTGATGGTTATTCATTGATGCTCTTCTAATGTATCCTGCACCGTTTGAAGCTCCATAATCTCCACCAACACCAACTAATGCGTTGTTAGCTTCAATAGCTGGATAATCAATTTGTCCACCTAAAGGACCTGCTCCATCAGGATCTGCAGTTCTAATACGACCATTACCTCTTGGCCCAGTACCTCCACCACGTCCCCATGATGCGTAAAGCACTGTGGATAGTTCTGTTTTATCACTTATTGTAAAATCCCAGTTTAAGTTAGCTACTGGTTTATTATAAAAATTTTGTCTTTCAGAGGTAATACTTGTACCATCTGCATTTTCATATCCCCAATGTTGGTTGTATTTTGCATCTGCTTCAATAACCTCTTTACTTTGCGACCATTTTTGACCGTGTGATTGAGGTGCTGCAGTTACTAAGAAGTTAAATGAGTGTTTTTCGTTTGGTTTATATCCTACTGCAAAGTACAGGTTCTGACCTTGTCCATAAGTACCTTTTGCCCATTTTCTACTTGCTTGCCAATGGTCTAATAGTACAGAAAACGCCCATCCTTTTTCGTTTCTTCCAGAATTATACCCTACAGTTGCTTTCATATAGTCGTCATTTCCTCCTAGAACTCGTGCAAATCCACCTTTCTTTTGGTCTGCCGCTTTCATTACAATATTAGTAGTTCCTCCAACCGCAGATATTGCTAATTTTGAAGCTCCAAGACCTCTTTGTACTTGTATAGTTGAAGCGATATCTGCAATACCAGACCAGTTAGACCAGTAAACCCTACCATCTTCCATACCGTTAACAGGTTGTCCGTTTAATAAAATTGCAATATTAGTTTGGTCAAAACCTCTTAAAAAGAATTGAGAATCACCAAATCCAGTTTGTCCAGAAACATAAGCAGATGGTGTAAATGATATTGCTTCTACTAGCTCTACATTACCTGCCGATCTTAATTGGATTTCTTCGGCAGAAATAGTTGATACTGCTATAGGAGTTCTTCTTCCTGAAGCTAAATCAATAATTCCCTTACCTACGATTACTACTTCAGCAAGTGCATCTGCATCTGGAGCTAAAGTAAGTGCTCCTAAATTTGCAGTTCCATCACTCAAAGTATAACTAACATTTGAAGTTGTAAACCCTAAATAAGAAATAGAAACCTTCCCGCTGTTACCATCTACGGTAAGCGTAAAGTTTCCGTCAAAATCTGTAACGGCACCATTGTCTGTTCCGTTTTCAACAATCGAAGCTCCAGATAATGGGCCTCCCATATCGCCGTCGTTAATTGTTCCAGTAATAGTTCCTTGTGCAAATGAAATTACATTTACAAACATAAAGGCAACTACTAAATAAAAAGTAATTTTTTTCATTATTAAAAATTGTTTTAAAGTTGGTGCAAACTTACACATTCAAATTAATTTTTAACAAGATTTTAAGGTTAAATAATCTTAATTGAATTTCAGTAAACTTGCTCATGCAAGTATCGTAAAAAACTGATAATTAA
>CAZIMW010000070.1:9151-12941 GCA_964540425.1 uncultured Flavobacterium sp. | reverse complement strand
TAGTAATAATTCCGTGATTTTTAAATTTCACTTCTTTAAAATCGTGTTCAATAACTTTAGAATTACTTAGTAAAACCTCATACTTTGTAGCAAACAAAGAAGCCTCAGGGTAGGCATTAATCAATACTAATATTTTTTCTAAATAGGTAGGTTTCCATAGGTCATCGGCATCCAAAAAAGCAATATAATCCGCTTTTGCCATTTTAATTCCTGTGTTTCTGGAAGCCGAAAGCCCTTTGTTTTTTGAATGTTCAATTATTTGAATTCGAGAATCTGTAATTTCTTGAGCTTTTTGAAAACTAGCATCGGTAGAAGCATCGTTAATTATAATCAGCTCAAAATCTGAAAATGATTGATTAAGTACACTATTAATAGAGCCTTTAACAAACTCTTCTTTATTATACAACGGAATTATTACAGAAAACTTAGGCATTGTCATCGGTTTTTAATTGAGTATAATAATGCAATCGGTATAAATCAAACAGAAAAAGGGAAGGGTTTTTTGAAACTAAATTTGATTCAATATTATTTTTAAATAAAGTAATAAACCAATTAAATAATCCAGTTATATGCCATTTTTTTAGTCTTTGATAACTTTTCTGAAGCGGACGTAAATCATCATCTAATAGTTTTTTTTCTTCTAATAAATAGGTAGTTTTAACTGCTTCAAAAGATTTTAAAATAAAACTTTTACTAGTTTCCAAGCCTAAATGATACACAGGGTTGTCAATATGAACCACATTAATAGTGTTCTTTTTTAAATTGTTAGAAAATAAAATATCAAGTCCATAGGCATTGGTATTAATTGAATTCACCTTTAAAAAAACAGATTTTTTAATTAATAAATTTTGAGAAATTATAAAATATGGATGTTTCAACCGTTGCTCAACATTTATTGCCTCTCGTTTAATACCGTATTTCCATCGTAATATTTTGGAATCTTCAGGTGGGTTTTCGTAATAACTAATACCTCCATAAACTACTGCTGGATTTGCATTTATACTTTCAACATACTTCTTTATAAAATTTGTAGTTTTTGGAAGCACATCAGCATCTAAATACAATAAGTAGTCATAGTTTGCTGTTTTTGCTAATAAATTCCGTGTTGCAGTTCGCCCAATATTTTCTTTATTAGCAATGTATTGATAGTTTGATAAATTACAAATAGCTGAATTTTCTTGGATACTTTTTTTATTTGTAGAGCCATCATCAATTACTATAATTTCAAAAATAACCTTAGCATCAATAGCCTGTTGGTGAATTTGTTTAACCAAGTTACCTATTGAAAAATTGTATGTAGGGATTAATATTGAAATCATATATAAATTGCAATTTACAATTTAAAATAAACCAATTATAATTAGAAAAGAAAAATTAATTACCTTAGAAGAATTATTATAATTTTTAAATAATGAACATTAAAATAGCAGTTGTATTTTTAATAGCATTTTCATTTTCAATGCAATCACAGGTTAACTCGTGGTTTTATTTACGAGCTAAAAATGAAAGTTTTAATCCTGTATTTAAAGAAGAAGGAGAAAAACTTATTTATACTGGTACTAACAGTAAACTAAAAAGCATCTTAAATAAATATACTATTCTAGAGTTTAAAAAAACATTTAGGAATGCAAGAAAGAAGAATTTAAAAAAGACTTTTTTTGTTGTTACCAATGACGATGATTTATTAAATGATTTATTGACAAATGCCTCAAATATTTTCGAATTTGGAGAAATAATATTAGAAGGAGATAAAAAAATATTCGAACCAAACGATTATGGTCTTACTAGTACTTTAGGTGACAATAAAGGCTTACAAGTAAACTTAGACTATTTAGACTTTTTAAATTTACCTAAAGCATGGTATTATACAACAGGTTCTAAAGATGTGCTTATTGGAATTTCAGATGCAAGAATCGATACAACAAATAATGAATTTGCCAATAAAACAACAGTATTAAAAGAATCTACCATATCAAGAGGTCACGGTTCTGGTGTCGCTGTAGTTGCAGCTGGTCAAGGTGATAATGAATATGGTATTGTTGGTGTTTGTTACAATTGCAGTATTTTAAGTACTAATTATGGAGACTTTAAGAATATGAAACAATTAATAGAGCTTTCAAATGCAGGAGCTAAAGTCATAAATTGCAGTTGGGTAGGTACAAAGTATTACCAAACAGCACAAGATGTTATTAATGAAATTACAAGTAATGGGACATTAATTGTTGCCGGTGCAGGAAATAGAGATTGGAGAAATACTAAAGGCTCACTATATTATTACCCTGCATCCTATGATAATGTGATTTCGGTCTCGGCAGCAATGCATCGTTATGAAGATGTATATGATAATATTCAAATTTCAGAAAAAGGATCTAAATATGCAGCAAATATTCGTTATTTTTTAGGAAGAACAGTTGGGTTTAAAGACAAGGAAAATCTTAAGGACCCTTATATTTATCAGGCATCAACGACTACTTTAAATGATAAAATAGATATATTAACTCCTGCCGTAGATTTGTTTAAATTTTCGCAATTTGTAATGTATAATAAAATGGAGTATACAGTAGAGGCAACATCTTCTACAGCCCCTTTTGTAACAGGAACAATTGGATTAATGTATTCAATGAACCCTTGTTTTCCTTTAAACGAAGTTGAATCAGTTATAAAATTAACCGCTACTAATATCGAACACATAAAACAAAACAAACCCTTTAAAGGGAATTATGGTGCGGGAATGCTCAACGTTGGACAAGCAATTGAAATGGTGTACAATTTATATACTGAAGGAGAAACGACTACCATCGAAAATCAAAAGTTTAATCGTTGGGATTTTAAACTAACGTCTCTTTCTGAAAAAGTGCTCATACAAAATCAGAAATTTACAGAATCATCTACCTTAAATTTAACAGCAAAAAACAGTATTGTTATAGGAATTAATACCGTACTAAAACCAAATATGGATGGTTCTATAATTCTTAAAATAGATCCAACTTTAGAAAAAGAATGTGACTTAGTCTTACGTGAAGGATTTCCAAATAATAAGTATTATTATCCTGAAAAATAAAATAATACACACACATATTCATTTAACTAAGGTAGCTAAGCAGAGCCCGAAGCTAAACCGTTTTCTGTACCACTTCAAAAATCTGACTGTTATCACACTTCAAAGTCTTAGAAGGATATTTTAATAACAAAGCATAATCATGAGTTGCCATTAAAATGGTGTTGCCTTGTTTGTTTATTTCCTGTAAAACCTCCATTACTTCCACACTGGTTTGTGGGTCTAGATTTCCAGTTGGCTCATCGGCAAGAATAAGTTCTGGATTGTTTAATAAAGCTCTTGCTATAGCAATACGTTGTTGTTCTCCTCCCGAAAGTTGAAAAGGATACATCGTAGCTTTATTTTTCATATCCACTTTCTCCAAAACTTCATGGATTCTATGATCCATATCTTTTTTGTTTTTCCAACCAGTTGCAGTTAAAACAAAGGCTAAATTATCTTGTACCGTTCGGTCGTTTAATAATTTAAAATCTTGAAAAACTACGCCTAATTTTCTTCTTAAAAAAGGAATGTCTTTTTCTTTTAAATCAGGCAAATCGTAGCCAACAATTGCACCTTCGCCACTTGTTAATGGTAAATCGCCATAAAGAGTTTTCATAAAACTACTCTTTCCTGTTCCTGTCTTACCTATTAAATAAACAAATTCACCTTTCTCAACAGAAACATTAACATTGGATAAAATTAATTTATCTCTTTGGTAAATCTCAGCGTTTTTTAAATATAATATGGGTT
>CAZIMW010000070.1:0-9141 GCA_964540425.1 uncultured Flavobacterium sp. | reverse complement strand
AATAGTTTGATTTTTGTCTTTGCGAGAAGCGAAGTATGAGTGACGAAGCAATCTTTTTAATTTTTGTTAACTTTTTCCTTCAACAAATTAATTTCTTTTTGCTGCTGAATGGTAAATAACGTCAGTTCTTCAATTTTCTCCAACAAAAGTAAGTTCATTTCTTTTAAAGATAATCCGTTTTCTTCAATTTCTTTAGCGGAAGGGACTTTAGGTAAATGATTATTTTCTTTAATAAAGGATTCAATTTCTTCTAATGTCAGAAAAGTATAATCGGGATTTAATTCAGATTTTCCATGGTAATAAGTTTCAAAAACATAATCGGGTGCAATCGCTCCTTTTAAATCTACGATGACTTCTTGTGTGTGAATCTTACCTTTTACGGTTAATAATTCGTCAGGATTGTTGGTTCCAATACCTATTTTATTGTTTTTACTATAGATGTTTTTAAGGTTACTTCGCTGAGCATTAACTGAAAAAGCCAATAAAACGGTGATAATAAAAAGTATGTTTTTCATAATGAATGTTTTGTAAATTATTTCTAGCTTTAAAAATAAGCTTTTTATTTATTAATAAAACTTTATGACCTCATAAACATACTTATCAACTTTTTGTTGCGTTAGTATTTATGTTGATTGTCATAATTTAAAAAGAAGAAAGCTTTATAAATAACAAATTTTCTATCTTAATAAGTAGTGAATAATTTATGAATACTTCCTTCTTTTATACCTATTCTTCAATTACTAAAACAATATATTTATGCTTCAAAAAAATAAGATATTAATGTTTCATAAAAATATATATTTCCTTGCTTTTGTTTTTATTTCAGCAGCTTCATATTCACAGAAAACGGCTGTTTATACGAACGATTTAGTTGATTATAATAGAGCGTATGAACTTTATAATGATAATCAATTTTTAGCTGCTCAAACTTTATTTTCAGACGTAAAACAAAACTCTTCAGAAGAAAATATAAAAAGTAATTGCGCCTATTACATCGCAAATAGTGCTATTAGATTGAATCAGCAAAATGCCGATAATTTAATGGAAAAATTTGTAGAAGATTATCCCACAAGTTTAAAAAGGAACAGTGCCTATATTAATGTTGGTAATTATTATTTTGACAACGGAAAATATTCACATGCTCGAAAATGGTTTGATAAAGTAGATGAATTTAATCTAAATGCTTCAGAAAAAGAACAGTTTTACTTTAATAATGGCTATGCTTACTTTAAAAATAAGCAATATGCAGATGCAAAAAAATATTTTAATCGCATTTCAACTTCCGAAAAATACGGAGCACAAGCAAAATATTATTTAGGATATATAGCCTACGAAGGCGATGATTATGAAGAAGCAAACCGGCTTTTTGAAGAAGTAAAAGACGAAGAGCGTTACTCAAAAAATATGTCGTATTACCAAGCCGATATGAATTTTAAGTTGGGAAAATTTCAGGAAGCCATCGATTTAGGATTGGAACAATATGATAACTCGTCACCAAAAGAGAAAAGTGAACTCTCGAAAATAATTGGAGAAAGCTATTTTAATTTGGAAAAATACGAAGAAGCAATTCCTTATTTAAAGGAGTACAAGGGCAAAAAAGGAAAATGGAATAATACTGATTATTATCTATTAGGATACGCATATTACAAGCAAGGAAATTATAAAAATGCTATTGGTGAGTTCAATAAAATTATTGACGGTAACAATGCAGTTTCTCAGAACGCCTATTATCATTTAGCGGAATCTTATTTAAAATTAAACCAAAAACAACAGGCTTTAAATGCTTTTAAAAATGCTTCTGAAATGGATTTTAGCGCAGAAATTAAAGAAGATGCTTTACTTAATTATGCTAAATTGAGTTACCAAATCGGGAATAGCTATCAAAGTGCTCCAGAAGTATTGTTGTCGTTTATGGAAACGTATCCTAAAAATGAGAATAATGAAGAACTAAAAGACTTGTTAATAGACTCGTATATATCTTCCAGAAATTACCAAGCTGCGATTGATTTATTAGAAAATAACAAATCGTTTCAGAATAAATTGGCTTATCAAAAAGTAACTTTTTATAGGGGTTTAGAATTGTACAATGAAGGAAATTATCAAGAGGCAATTACTGTTTTTAATAAATCATTAAAAGAACCAAGAGATGCAAATTTTACAGCTCGTGCCATTTTTTGGAAAGCAGAAAGTGATTATTTACTTTCAAATTTTGAAGAATCATTAATAGGGTACAAACAATTTTTACAATTGCCAAATGCTTCTGAAACTCCTGAATATTCAAATATAGATTACAGTTTGGGATATAATTATTTTAAACTTAAAAATTATTCAGAAGCAATCAACTATTTTAAAAAGTATCTTTCAAATACATCGGTAAATTCCTTAAAAAAACAAGATGCTTATCTACGTTTGGGCGATAGTTATTTTGTAACCAGCCAATACTGGTCTGCAATTGAAAATTATAATTCGGCTATTGAAGCAGGAACGGTAGATCAAGATTATGCACATTTTCAGAAAGCAATAAGCTACGGTTTTGTAGATAGAATACCTCAGAAAATTGAAGGGTTAAAAAGTTTTTCAGGAAGTTTTCCGAAGTCAATGTATCGGGATGATGCCTTTTACGAACTTGGAAATACCTATATATCGCAAGATAATTATACTGAAGCAATTAAGGTATATAACAAACTAATTAACACCTTACCAAATAGTAGTTATGTATCAAAAGCTTTGCTAAAGAAAGCTTTGATTCTTGAAAATACAGGAAAAAGTAACGAAGCATTGACCGTTTTTAAAAGAGTGGCAAATGATTTCCCTTCATCTGAAGAAGCTTTACAAGCGGTTTCTTCAGTAAAAATAATTTATATAAATCAAGGCCGGGTTAACGATTATGCCGAGTGGGTAAGCCAATTGGATTTTGTAAATATTGAAAATTCTGAAATAGACGACGCAACTTATCAAGCGGCAGAACAGGCTTACTTAGAAAATAAATTAAGCCTAGCGTCAACACGTTTTAAAAATTATTTGGAGCAATTTTCAAACGGAAAACATGCTTTGAAATCTCATTTTTATTTAGGTCAGATGTATTTTTCCGAAGAAAAAAAAGAAGAAGCAATTGCACATTATAAATTTGTAGTAAATAAAGATCGCAACGAATTTACAGAGCAGGCTTTGGCGAGAATTTCCCAGTTATTTTTAGAGAAAGAAGATTATAAAACAGCACTTCCTTATTTAATAAGATTAGAACAAGAAGCTGATTTCCCCCAGAATATTATTTTTGCACAATCCAATGCAATGAAGGCAAGTTACGAATTGGAAAAATACCACGAAGCAGTTAAGTTTGCTGATAAAGTTTTGCAAAACGAAAAAATAGACAATGCTATAAAAAGTGATGCACAAATTATTATTGCTCGTTCGGCTATGAAAACAGGTGACGAAAATAAAGCGAAAACTGCATACGCTGAGGTTGCAAAAATTGCCACAGGAAAGTTAGCAGCAGAGGCCTTATATTACGATGCGTATTTTAAAAATAAATCCAAACAATTTGAAGCTTCCAATAAGAGTATTCAAGTTTTGGCAAAGGATTATTCAGGATATAAATACTACGGAGCAAAAGGATTGGTGTTAATGGCTAAAAACTTTTATAAGTTAGAAGATGCCTTTCAAGCAACCTATATATTAGAGAGTGTTATTAGTAATTTTTCAGAATTTACAGAGGTAGTAGAAGAAGCAGAAATAGAACTTTCTATCGTAAAAACAGAACAATCCAAAACCAACGATTCTATTGAAATTGATGAAGAGAATTGAACTTTAATAACATCAAATTTTAATTAAACAATAAAAATCTAAACTTACCTATGAACAGTAAAAGTTTAAATAAATCAAATATAGTTCAAATATGGTCTCCCCTTGAGGGGAGATTTAGAGGGGTGTTGTCAGTAGTTATAATATTGATTTTATCTACATTAACCCTTCAAGCCCAAGAAAATAAAAACTTAGGTGCCGAAGTGGTGAATATTGTAAAACCATATTCTCCAACTCTTTCAGATGCTTTTAAGGTTAAGGGAACTCCCATTTTAAATGATTCGTTAATAACAGATAAAAAAGAGGTGCAATACACTATTTTTTCTGTGCCAGTAGCTTCTACTTTTACACCAGCAAAAGGAAAAGCTACGGCTGTCGAAAAAGTAAAAAAAGTACATTTATACGATAATTATGCCACCTTAGGAGTGGGTAATTATTTGAATGTTTTGGCAGAATTATACAGCAATTTTGAAATTAGTAGAACCGATAATTTTGGAATCTATTTTAAACATCATTCTTCTCAAGGAGGAATTGATGGATTGCGTTTGGACGATAAGTTTTACGATACAAAATTGGAAGGTAATTACAGCAGTCGACAAAAAGATATGACCTATGGTATTAAAGCAGGAGTGGAGCATCAAATATATAATTGGTATGGATTAAGCTCATTTTATACAGGGGTTTCTGATGAGGTGATTAACTCGATAGACTCGAAACATTCCTATTTTAGTGGTTTTTCAGAAGGGTTGTTAGAAATGGAAGATTCTTATTTTGAAAAGGCAACCGCAAGTATTCGATATTTAGGAGATAATTTTTCATCCTCTGAATTTAACATAAAAGTAAACTCAGAATTTGGTTTTGATGTAGTGGATTTCCCTGTAAATATTGGAATAAATTTAGATTATTTAAACGGAAAATTTGATAGAGATTATTCAAATACTTCAGAATTAAAATATAGTTTTTTTAATTTCGGTTTGGCTCCATCAGTCGATTATCTAACCGAAGATTTATCGGTTTCCGTTGGTTTTGAAGCGGTAGTTTCGATGGATTCTGAAAATAGCGATACCAACTTTTATATCTATCCAAATGTAGAAGTTTCTTATCGTTTGGTAGATGAAATACTAATCGCTTATGGAGGAGTTGATGGAGGTTTACAACAAAATTCTTATTATGATTTTAAAGATGAAAATCCCTTTGTATCGCCAACCTTATTAATTACTCCAACGCATCAACAGTATTACGGATTTGCAGGTTTAAAAGGAAAACTTACCAACACATTAGCTTATAACGTGAAGGCTTCCTATGGCAACGAAAAGGACAAAGCATTATATACTGTAAATTATGAAAAGCAACCAAATCAAGCATTGGAAGGTTATGAATATGGAAATTCATTTCATGTTGTTTATGCAGATGTCTCGACCTTGTCTGTTTTTGGCGAATTAAATTTAGAACTCTCCAAAAACTTTTCATTAGGAATAAATGGAACTTATAATAATTTTGATATGTCTAAACAACCAGAGCCATGGAACTTGCCTACAGTTGAAGCTTCCGTGTTTTCAAGTTTTAATATCTCCGAAAAATTCTATGGTGGTGCTTCCTTGTTTTTTGTTGGTGAGCGTAAGGACTTTTTTATTAGTGAGAACGAACCCTTTCCCTTTGATGATTTGTTTTCTGAATTGATAACCTTAGACAGTTATATAGATGCCAATGCACATTTGGGGTATCGTTTTAATCAACAATTTTCATTCTTTATTAAAGGAAGTAATTTGTTTGGAGATAATTATCAAAAATGGACGAATTATCCAGTTCAGGGAATTCAAATTTTAGGTGGTGCTTCTTATAAATTTGATTGGTAATTTTTTGATAACAATTAATTTTTTAAAGCTTCTAATTCAGTTTGATACCTTTTTATAGCATCTCTTAATTTAGCTGCAGCCATAAAATCAAGTTCTTTAGCAGCTTTTTCCATTGCTTTTCTAAGATCTCTGATTTTCTTTTCAAGCTGGGGTTTACTTAAATATTCGTTTTCAGATTCTGCAGCTAGATTTTCAAAAGCATCAAATGAATAAGCATTCGTTTTTGCTTTGGTAAGGGCATTTTCTAATGATTTTTTAATTGCAGTAGGAGTAATGTTATGCTTGGTATTATAGGCTATTTGTTTTTCTCGTCGATATTCCGTCGCATCCATTGTGGCTTTCATACTCTTGGTAATTCTATCGGCATACAAAATAGCTTTACCGTTGAGGTGTCGCGCAGCACGACCTACCGTTTGAGTTAATGATCTTGCAGAACGTAAAAAACCTTCTTTGTCAGCATCCAGAATTGCCACTAAAGAAACTTCTGGTAAATCCAACCCTTCTCTTAATAGATTCACTCCAATAAGAACATCAAAAATACCCAGACGTAAATCTTGCATAATTTCAACACGTTCCAGAGTATCGACGTCACTATGAATATAGCGACAACGAATCTGAATACGAGACATATATTTGGTCAATTCTTCCGCCATACGTTTGGTTAAAGTAGTAACCAAAACGCGTTCGTCTTTTTCTACTCGTAATTGAATTTCTTCCAGTAAATCATCTATCTGATTTAAACTTGGACGCACTTCAATAGGCGGATCCAACAAGCCAGTCGGGCGAATAATTTGCTCTACATACACACCTCCACTTTTTTCCAATTCGTAATCTGCAGGAGTAGCACTTAGGTAGATTACTTGGTTTTGCATCGTTACAAATTCATCAAACTTTAACGGACGATTATCCATTGCAGCAGGTAACCTAAATCCATATTCCACTAAGTTTTCTTTACGAGATCTGTCTCCGCCATACATTGCAGATACTTGTGGGATGGAAACATGGCTTTCGTCCACCAGCATTAAATAATCATCTGGAAAGAAATCTAACAAACAGAAAGGGCGTGTGCCTGGTAATCGTTTGTCTAAATAACGAGAATAGTTTTCAATTCCGCTACAATAACCGAGTTCACGTATCATTTCTAAATCAAAATTGGTACGTTCTTCCAATCGTTTGGCTTCTAAATGTTTTCCTATTTCTTTGAAATATGCCAACTGTTTTGTTAAATCATCTTGAATATCTACAATCGCTTCTTGTAAAATATCTGGTGAAGTCACAAACATATTTGCTGGATAGATATTCAGTGATTCATATTTTTCGATGACTTTATTTGTCTGAGCGTTAAAAACTTCAATTTCTTCAATTTCATCTCCAAAAAAATGAATTCGGAAAGCATCATCCGCATAACTCGGATATACATCTATCGTATCGCCTTTTATACGGAAACTTCCGTGGTTAAAATCCGCTTCGGTACGAGAATACAAGCTCTGTACTAATCTATGAAGTAGTTTTGTTCTTGAAATTATTTGCCCTTTTTGAAGTTTAATTATATTCTTCTGAAATTCAGTAGGGTTTCCAATTCCGTATAAACAAGAAACTGATGAAACTACTATAATATCACGTCTTCCGGAAAGTAATGAAGAAGTTGTACTGAGTCGCATTTTTTCAATTTCTTCGTTGATAGAAAGGTCTTTTTCTATATAAACACCACTGGAAGGAATGTAGGCTTCGGGTTGGTAATAATCGTAATAGGAAACAAAATATTCTACTGCGTTATCTGGAAAAAATTGTTTGAATTCTGAGTATAATTGAGCTGCTAATGTTTTGTTATGCGCTAATATTAAGGTTGGCTTTTCAACTTGTTCAATAACATTGGCAACGGTAAATGTTTTTCCACTTCCGGTAACACCTAAAAGAGTTTGGTGCTCTTCACCCGAGTTAATCCCCTCAACCAACTGCTTGATAGCATTGGGTTGGTCTCCTGTGGGTTTAAAGTCTGAAATAAGTTTGAATTTCATAGTAGAAAAATAAATTACAAAATTACGGAAATGAGACACGAATTACACGGATTCTCACGAATGTATTTTCTTAGTGATTAGATGACTCTAAGTCGTCTAATCACTAGACCTAGTAGGTTTTAAAAACCTACTAGGTCTTTCGAAAGTTTTATACCTACAAGGTTTTGGAAACCTTGCAGGATAAGAATGTATAAACTTAAGGTTTCACTTCCTTGTTAAAATATACCAAATAATAGTACATCCTTTCACTTTGTTTTCGATACTTCAAATTTTATAAATTTGAAACTCAAACTCCGTTAGTTAAAAGTTTAACTTTTCACTTCCTTGTTAAAATATACCAAATAATAGTACATCTGCTTTTCTTCATCCCAACCTTTTTCTACAAATTTATCGGCAGATTCAGGATTGATAAAGTCTAATTTAATCTGAATATGAGTATCTAAATTAATTACATTTTTAATTTTTTTACGAGCAGCAGTTACCGCAGTATTTGCAATTGCAAATTCGGTTAAATCTTCAATTTTGTATTTGGGTGCTTGTTCGGCTTTGTAATGTTTAAACTCCGGAATTAAATCTGGATTGTTAATTACTTCATTGATAAAAAGAGACTCTTCAAAGTTGTCGTTTTTCGCAAAATGATTTACGGCACGATTCATAAAAAGCACTTCTTCTTTTTTATCTTCTGCGGGTAATACTACGTCTTTTGCAAAATCTTGACAGAATTTTAAATACTTTTTTGTGTGAAAATTGTCATCTTCAAAAGCATCAACTCCTAAGAAAGATTCTAACCAATAACGAGTGTCATAACGGTTACTGTCTATAGATAAAATTTTATATCCTTCTTCTTTTTTATAATTAAAAATCAAAGCACCTTTATCTAATTTGTTCAAACTTACACCGTGTTGAAGGCTCGCATCTAATTGGTTGTTTTTTTCAGAAAACTGAAGAAAATCTTGTTTTATTTCAGATTTAAAAATCCCGATAGCATCTACTTTTTCATTGTCTATTTGAACGTTTTCAAAATGAACAATATATACTTCACCAGCTTTAATATGTGGATGTAAAGACTGGTCATATAAATGTTTGGTGATGATTTTACTTTGCTCGTGAATGTTTTCAGGAACATTAAATATTTTAGAAGAAATATTGAATAACTCGTGGAATTCTAAATCAGATTCGTGAATAAATTGAAAGTAATTTTCTTCTTTTTCACGAAATGGTTTCAAGAAATATTCCTTTAAAAGCGACGTTAATTCATCGTCTGCTTTATAAACATCGTCTGAAAGAAAAATAGGTTCGTTATTGATTTTGTTTCCGACTCTGTGGATCGAAATAGAAGTTATATGGGCACCGTATAAGTTAATCATTTTTTTTTTTTTTTTTTTTGTTGTTTTTTAATAAAAGATAAATTAATTCAATTTTTATTAAAATTAAAGGTAATGGTATTTTTAGTGTTAAAATTAATA
>CAZIMW010000069.1:0-12966 GCA_964540425.1 uncultured Flavobacterium sp. | reverse complement strand
ATTTAAGTTTTCTTTCCTTCATATTGTTTATTGCTACTATCGCTACGATGGTTCAATTAGTTGAAATAGTTGTTGAAAAATTCGCTCCAACATTATATAATTCATTAGGTATATTTTTACCTTTAATTGCTGTAAACTGTGCAATTTTAGGAGGGTCATTGTTTATGCAATCTAGAGAGATTGAAACCATAGGTTTAGCACTTAACTACGGAATTAGCTCTGGAATAGGATTTTTTCTAGCCATACTTGCTATTGCTGCAATTCGTGAAAAAATTAGATATTCTAATGTGCCTGCTCCATTACGTGGATTGGGAATTACCTTTATTATTACTGGCTTAATGGCAATTGGATTTATGAGTTTTGGAGGTATGTTAACTAGTAGTGGTGAGGCAGAAGAATTAGAATCAAATTCCGTTGGAGTTAAAACCGAAGAAGTAATAAAAAATAAAATAGAATCAACTCAAGTTGTCGTTGATGTTTCTAAAATAACGAAGCAATAATATGATCTTAGCAGCTAGCACCATAGGAGTAATCATTGCAACAGTTGTTGCCTTTTTAATATTAATATTATTATTAGTATCCATATTACTTTTTACAAAACAAAAATTAGCACCATCTGGTCCCGTAAAAATAACCATTAATGGTGAAAAAGAAATTGAAGTAGCCTCAGGCTCCAATCTACTAACAACATTAAGTAGTCAGAAAATATTTTTACCGTCTGCCTGTGGAGGTGGAGGTACTTGTGTTCAATGTGAGTGCCACGTATTAGATGGAGGAGGAGAAGCACTGCCTACCGAAACACCACACTTTACTCGTAAAGAGTTAAAAGAAGGAATCCGTTTGGCTTGCCAAGTAAAGGTAAAACAGAATATGAATATCACCATTCCGGAAGAAGTATTCGGAATTAAAAAATGGGAAGCTACCGTTGTTTCAAATTATAATGTAGCAACATTTATTAAGGAATTTATTGTAGAAATCCCTGAAGATATGGGCTATAAAGCCGGAGGGTATATTCAAATAGAAATTCCTAATATAGAAGTTAAATTTTCCGAGATGAATGTGGACGCTCATCCAGAAGATCACCCAGGAGACCCAGATAAATTTAAAGCAGATTGGGAAAAATTTGGACTTTGGCCTTTAGTAATGAAGAATGAAGATACGGTTGAAAGGGCATATTCAATGGCTTCTTATCCTGCCGAAGAAAGAAAAATAATGTTAAACGTACGTATTGCAACTCCGCCTTTTGATAGTAACAAAGGTGGCTGGATGGATGTAAATCCTGGAATTGCATCGTCATATATATTTAACCAAAAACCAGGAGATAAAGTAATTATATCTGGACCTTATGGCGAATTCTTTATTAATGACTCTGATGCCGAAATGTTATATGTTGGAGGTGGAGCAGGAATGGCACCTATGCGTTCACATTTATACGAATTATTTAGAACTTTAAAAACAAACCGAAAAGTTACCTATTGGTATGGAGGTCGCTCAAAAGCAGAACTTTTTTATATCCATTACTTTAGAGCTTTAGAAAAAGATTTCCCTAATTTTAAATTCTTTATCGCCCTTTCAGACCCAACAGATAATGATAACTGGAAAACTAAAACAGATATTAATGATGAGGCTGGTGATGGTTTTGTTGGCTTTATTCATCAAGTAGTAATAGATGAGTATTTATCTAAACACGAAGCACCAGAAGATATAGAACTATACTTCTGTGGACCTCCATTAATGAATAATGCGGTTCAGAAAATGGGTGAAGATTTTGGTATTCCAGATGATAGTATTCGTTTTGATGATTTTGGAGGGTAACCAACAACTCAAGCAATAATTAAAAAACCCGATGTTACTTTATAGCATCGGGTTTTTTGTTTTATGGAAAACAAATAGTGCACTTTATCTATTATTTAAATAAATACAACGATAAAAGGCTATATTTCCGATAAAGTGTTATTTTAGCTTTTGTTAATTTATTAAAATACCCCGTATTATGAAAAAAATGATACTTAGCCTACTTTGTTTGCTAATGTTTACAGGTGTTCAAGCGCAAAATAAATATTCAAGCCAAATTGAAGAAGTAAAGAAATCTTACAATCAAGAAAAATTAACAGAATTCTATGTTCAGTTTACGGAAAGAAATAAACTTCGTAAGGAAGAAGTAAAACGGTATGCTTTGTTAAATAATATACCTATTCGTTATGAAGATGACTTTGGGGTGTTAAAAGAAATTCAGTTTATTTCTGAAGAAGGAATTCCTATTTATTTTACAACTTTTAACGTAGATGCTGCTATTTCTACTCGAGCTAACTATTTAAATAGTGGCGGCGGATTAAGTTTAGATTTAAACGGAGATGATTTAATAAGTCATGTTTGGGATGCTGGTTTGGCTAGGACAACGCACCAAGAATATGATGGTGCTGGAGGAGCTAATCGGTTTTCAATTGGGGATGGAACCACTGCTTTACATTTTCATGCTGCTCATGTAATAGGAACTATTATGGCCTCTGGAGTACAGGCAACCGCAAAAGGGATGGCTTGGCAATCTAATGTTGTTGGTTACGACTGGAATAACGATACTTCAGAAGCAACAACTGCCGCAGCAAATGGGATGTTAGTTTCCAATCATTCGTATGGATATGGAGCTAGTAGTATTCCAGATGATTGGTTTGGACAATATTGGACAGATGCTAGAGATTGGGATCAAATAATGTACAATGCTCCTTATTTTTTAATGATGGTAGCAGCAGGTAATGACGGTAATGATAACGCATCTAATGGATCTCACTTAGATGGAAATTCTTCGTATGATAAACTTAGCGGTCACGCCACAGCAAAAAATAATATGGTGGTTGCCAATGGTCAAGATGCAAATATTAATGGTGACGGAAGTTTAAATTCAGTATCCATAAATACTTCAAGTAGTGAAGGACCAACAGATGATTATAGAATAAAACCCGATATAACCGGTAACGGTACTGGTTTATACTCTACTTATGAAAGTTCAAATACTGCTTATAATACAATTACAGGAACCTCTATGGCATCTCCTAATGTAACAGGAACTTTATTATTATTACAAGAACACTATAACGATTTAAATGGAGGTTTTATGCGTGCTGCTACATTAAAAGGTTTAGCTCTTCATACTGCTGATGATGCTGGTCCTGTTGGTCCAGATGCTGTTTATGGATGGGGATTGTTAAATGCTAAAAAAGCAGCAGAAACATTAACAACTGCTGCGGCAAATAGTGGAAGTGCTATTGTAGATGAAATAACACTTAATCAAGGACAAACTTACCAAATTACAGTACAATCCAATGGCACAGATCCACTAATGGCATCTATTTCTTGGACAGACCCAGCTGGTGCTTTAAACGGAGGAACTAATAGTAGCACTCCAGCATTAGTAAATGATTTAGATATAAGATTAAGTAATGGATCAACTTTTACTCCTTGGAGGTTAACAAGTATAACTACCAATGGAACTGGAGATAATGTAGTTGATCCCTATGAAAGAATTGATGTGAACGGAGCTTCTGGTACTTATACTCTTACAGTAACTCACAAAGGAACACTTTCTAGTGGTTCTCAAAATTATTCATTAATTGTAACAGGTGTGGTTGTTGCCTCAACACCAGTTATTAGTTTTGCAAGTACTTCTGGAAATACAAATGAAAATACAGATTGTAACTTTACTGATATAGATGTTACATTAAATATTGGTCAGGCGCCTTCAGGAGATGCCCTTGTTACTTTTTCAGTAAATGGTGCAAGTACAGCCACTTCTTTATTAGATTTTGATATTTTAACACCAACAGTAACCTTTTTAGATGGATTAACTACAGCCCAAACAATGACAATACGAGTGTATCATGATGGATTTGTAGAAGTTGATGAAACCGCAATAATTGATTTTATAGTAACAGGTGGTGATGCAACAGCAGGTACGAATGCAGATACTTTTACATTAACTATTAATGATGATGATTTAGCTCCGGTTTCAAGCTTTACGGTAGATTTAGTAAATGAAGATTTTGAATTAGTTCCAACAGGCTGGTTAAATGCCGATAGAGATGGGGATACATTTGCTTGGTTAATAGGCACTGTAGGAGCGGCTCATTTATCAACCAATCAATTGTTTTCAAGATCTTGGGATAGTACAAATGGAGTATTAACACCAGATAATTATATTATTACATCGCAAATTACAATTCCCGCTTCGTTAACTTCATTAAACTTATCATATCAAGTATCACCATCTACATTAACAGGTTCTTGGTATGAAGAGTATTATACTGTGTATTGGACAACCGATATTTCAACATATGCTGCGATAGATGGTAGTGCACAGGTTAAACCAGGAGCAATTATTACACAAGCGGTTGTAAATGAAAATATAGATATGTCAGCCTATATTGGACAAACGGGATATTTGGTATTTAGACATCATAATTGTACAGATGAAGAATACATTGCTATCGATAATTTATTACTTCAAGGAATCTCAGAAGTCAACGTCCAAACAGCTGTTAACACAGGAGTTACTAACGATACTCAAAGCTTAGCATCAGCAGGAACTATTTACACATCAGACAGTGCTACAGGAAACGTAATGCTAGACATAACAAACAACCAAGCAGACGATTATGGTTGTGTGGATATATCGGTTTCTAGAGCAGGAACTGGTGCACAATCCTATATGGGTAGTGTTGCCCCTAATTTAGCAATGGATAAAACTTTTGAAATATCTTCAACTTTAACTTCTGCAGGAACTGGTTCTACAACAATGTTATTCTATTTTACTGAAGCAGAAATAGCAGGTTGGGAAGCAGTAACAGGAGAAGTTAGAGCTAATTTAATAGTAGGAAGAGAAGTAGGAGGTGTTTTGACTGAAGTTTCTAATGTTTCTATAGGTGCTTTTGGAGTCAATGTTACTTTAGCGGGTAATTTTTCTGATGTAAATGGAACTTATTATTTTGGAGCAGCTGGAGTATTAAGTCTTCCTGATTGTACAGGAGTTACAACCACTTGGAGTGGGGCTTCTTGGAGTGATGGAGTGCCAGATAATACAAAGGCAGTAATAATCAATGGAGCCTGGGCTACGGGAATACAAGGTAATCTAGATGTTTGCACTTTGCAGGTAAGTTCTTTAGGTTTATTATTAATTGACGCTGGTGATTATGTAAAAGTAGAAGGAAATATAACTGTAGATAGTGGAGGTACACTTAATATTCAACACGAAGGAAGTTTAGTTCAAGTAGATGATAATGCTACGGTAATAAAAAACGGAAATATTGTTGTTTTAAAAACCACCCCAGTAGCCACCGGAAATTCCTTCAGCATATTAGGAAGCCCAATGAGTGCTACCACAAGAAATGGTGCTTATGTTGATAACAATGTAGTAATGAATCACGATACCAGTTTATTCAATTTAGACGCAACTGTAACAGCTGTAAATTTAGGTGCAGATCATTTTGCAGATGCTCAGGGTGATAACTGGTTATTTATGACAGGTGCAGCAGCTATTAATCCATCAGAAGGATATTTAGTTGGGCCAACAACAGCAAGTGTTGGAAGCGGATCTTATGATTTAACTTACAACGAGGGTACTTTAAATAACGGAGTGTATCAAGTATTACCTATTTGGAATGGATCGAGAGATGAAAGTCCAAACATTTTAAGTAATCCTTATGCTTCGGCAATTGATGCAGTAGCATTTTTAAATGATAACTTTATATTAGCAAGTAATGTTTATTTCTGGGAACATTTAACGGCTCCAGAGGCAAGTTATCCTGGCTATCGTTTTGAAAATTGGGATATGGGAGATATCTCAATAATGAATGTAACAGGAATAGGAACAGCTGCCCCAAATGATGTTACAATGACTCCTCCAAGTCAATACATTCCTTCTGGGCAAGGCTTTGCAGTTAAAATAAAAGTAGATCCAGCTGGAGTTCCATTTCAGTTTCAAAATTCACAACGTGTAACAGGACCAAATACAGGTTATAGAACTCAAGATAGTAGTTTAGAAAAGCTATACATATATCTAAAAAATGAAACCTATAATTTAAGAAGTAGTATGGCAGTTGCTTTTACAAATCAAGCTACTAATAGTTACGATGCAGGATATGAAACCAAACGTTTAGCAACACCAATTTCAATTTATTCGGTAATAGATGAGCATGAAATAGTGATTCAAGCTCGAAATGTTTTCAATACCGATCAAGTAATTCCATTAGGCTTTAGAACGATGGTAGAAGAGGTACAAACCTATACTATTTCATTAGGAAGTATTGAAGGAGATAATTTAAGCAATGCAACGGTTTATTTAGAAGATGTTTTATTAGGAACGGTTACCAACTTATCTGAAGGCTCTTATACGTTTACTTCCAACGAAAGCAATCAAAAAGATCGTTTTGTAATTGTATTTACTGAAGAACAATTAGGGAACAATGATAGTAGTCTTGAGGCTATTTCATTATATCCTAATCCAACTCAAAACATCCTTAACATTGTTTCGCCATTATCAACTATTACTAATGTTGAGGTGTATGATGTACAAGGAAGAGTAATTGCTTCTAAAACCATTGCAAACAAATCTAATTATCAGTTAGATATGACAACCTACAGCACCGCAATGTATTTTGTAAATGTGACTACCAATGATGGTTCTATAACCAAAAGAGTAGTTAGAAAATAATTTTAAAACAATTTAAACATACAAACCTATTCTATGAAAATTAGAATAGGTTTTTTTTGTTGAAGTAAATTATATTTTTAATAGAACACATAACAATCCAAAATAAAAATAATCCTTCGGTAATACGTTGGGTAATTCCTGAAAAGTTAGAACCTAAGGTGTTAAAAAAATGAAATACAAAAAACAGACTGAGTAAAGCACATCCTAAAGTTAGAGTCCCAAACCGTTTAAAATCTTTTAACTTCAGAAACCCTAATCCAATTAACAATAAACTTAACGGGACAAAAATATACGTTAATAGCCCAGATAAAGAATGTATGATTTGTGAAATACTTATATTGGTTAAATCGGTACTGCATCCTTTATCACAAGGAAAAACACCTACGATAATTGTAGAAATTCCGTAGAAAATTCCAAATACAAAAAAGCCAGCTTTTAATAAATTCGATTTTGAAAACTTTGAAATTGATGCAAAGCTAAAAACACTAATTAATATTCCACTGGGTATAATTCCAACCCAACGTAACAACTTTCTATTCGGGACTCCCGTTGCCGTTAATTCACTAATTAATTGTGAATATGAGTTATAATCTTCATTTAGAAAAGTCGCAATAATTGTAGTGCTTATAAATAGTAAAACACCTAAAATTCCTGAAAGATATATAAGTTTAGTATTCATTTTCTTTTATTTTTTCAATAACTTTTAAAATGCCACTCGAAGCTTTTTCAGCAAAAACCGTAATCCTTTCCGAAGAAGATAAAGATGGTTTCGGATCCACAAAATAGATCTTAGCTTCCAAAGGTGCAAATTGCAACAAACTCGCCGCAGGATATACTTGCATAGAAGTTCCAATAATGATTAAAACATCCGTTTTTTTAATCAATTTAATGGCAGTATCCATTTCAGGTACCTCCTCGCCAAACCAAACAATATGTGGACGTAATTGGTAGGCATCTTTACATAAATCATCGGTATTTAAATCCTTTTTCCAATCTAAAATAGTGGAAGGAATTCCCGTACTACTCACTTTAAGCAATTCTCCGTGTAAATGTAAAACCTTGCTACTTCCAGCACGTTCGTGTAAATCATCTACATTTTGAGTAATGATTTGCACTTCAAAATCTCTTTCTAATTCAGCCAAAGCAATATGTGCCACATTGGGTTTTACTTCTAATAACTGTCTTCTGCGTTGGTTGTAAAAATCTAAAACCAATTCCCGATTCGCACTCCAGCCTTGCGGTGAAGCTACTTCCATCACATCGTGTCCTTCCCAAAGACCATTACTATCTCTAAAAGTTTTAATGCCACTTTCGGCACTCATTCCTGCTCCGGATAATATTGTTATTTTCATAATGCCCGCGAAGGCGGGTATCTTTTTAAGGTTTGTATTGTTTTTTTAAAAGCTACACTATTACACGCCTGTGCTGAATTTAATTCAGTAAAGTTACACAGAGAATCACAGAGTCCCACAAAGAATAAAGTAATTTTTAAAACAATAAGGGTGTTTTTTATATCTTCGTAATCAAAATCCTTCGTAGCTTTAGCGAAGGAGGATAAAAATAATCATTTCTATTGGATAAACAGTTATTAGAATACTTACAATCTTTTATTACAGAAAGGAGAAAAGAACTTTTTGATGAAGTGGTATCAAAACGAACCAAGCATTTTACGGTAGTTTCAGAAGATGTATTTCAGTTACATAATACCAGTGCAGTAATGCGTTCTTGCGATGTTTTCGGAATTCAAGAATTGCATGTAATTGAAGAAAAATATGGCAAACGAATTGATAAAGAAATCGCGATGGGCGCCCAAAAATGGGTAAATATTAATAGGTACGATTCTACTATGAGTTGTATCGATTCCCTTCGGAAAGAAAACTATCAAATTATTGCAGCTACACCGCATAACGATTCACAGTTGTTACATGATTTTGATGTTACAAAAAAATCAGCATTTTTCTTCGGTAGAGAAAGAGATGGGTTGAGTGATACTGTTATGAAGGAAGCCGACGGATTTATAAAAATACCCATGTATGGTTTTACTGAAAGTTTGAATATTTCGGTTTCAGCAGCTATCATTTTACAACATGTGGTGACTAAGTTGAAACAATCTGAAGTAAATTGGCAATTATCTGAAGAAGAAAAACACGAGTTATTAATAGATTGGACAAAGAAAACAATCAAGAGTATTGATGATGTAATGGGAAGATATAAAGAAGACGGAAGGCAGATGAATGAAGTTGAAAAAAGAGAAAAAAAATAATTTGAAACAAAATTTCTTTACAAATATCACTGAGTCTTTGAATGATTTTATGATACAATAAACAAATAATTAACCTTAATAAGATACCCGTTTAAACGGGCTTTATGAAAATAGTATTCGCAACCCACAACAAAAACAAACTAAAGGAAGTAAAAGCTCAAATGCCTCCACATATCGAGTTATTGAGTTTAACCGATATTGGTTGTCATGATGAAATCCCAGAAACGGCTAGTACCATTGAAGGAAACGCTCTCATAAAAGCCAATTTTGTAAAAGAAAATTACGGTTACGAGTGCTTTGCAGATGACACGGGTTTGGAAGTAACAGCATTAAATAATGAACCAGGAGTGTACAGTGCACGTTATGCAGGTCCAGAAAATAATGCAGAATCCAATATGAATAAGTTATTGGAAAACCTTGAAAATAAATCCAACCGAAACGCAAGGTTCAAAACCGTAATAGCTTTAACCTTAAAAGAAGGTCGTCAGCTTTTTACAGGAATTTGCGAAGGAGAAATCACTAAAGATAAAAGGGGATCAGATGGATTTGGTTACGATCCCATCTTCCAACCCAAAGGATTTAATAAAACATTCGCCGAAATGACTTTAGAACAAAAATCTGAGATTGGGCATCGAGGGAAAGCGGTTAGGATGTTGATTGAATACCTTTCGAATTAATATCCTCTGAGATATATTTCACGATACATATTGAGTCACAATCAAAGGTCATTGAGTGTCTCAATTTTTTTTCGGGATGTATCGAAATAAGCAACAAATCTATTCCAAATAAAAACACTATATTTGCCGCTTGAAAATCCTCAGGGTGAGGAACGTGTTGTAAGGAGTAGTATGGAATTTATTTGTCGAATACTTCAAAACAATACACAAATAAATAAATTAAAATACTATAATGAGCAAATTTGCAGCATTAGGTCTGGAAGAAAATCTTCTAAAGGCCATCGAAGACATGGGGTTTACAACTCCATCTGAAGTTCAAGAAAAAGCAATCCCAATCCTTTTAGATAAAGACACCGATATGGTTTCTTTAGCACAAACTGGTACCGGTAAAACAGCCGCATTTGGCTTTCCGATGCTTCAGAAAATTAATATAGAAAGTCGTACTACACAAGGACTTATCTTATCGCCAACACGTGAACTTTGTTTGCAGATTACCAACGAAATTAAAAACTACGGAAAGTATAAAAAAGGCTTGAATGTAGTGGCAATTTATGGTGGAGCTAGCATTTCTGACCAAGCAAGAGATATTAAAAGAGGAGCACAGATTATTGTAGCAACTCCAGGTCGTATGAAAGATATGATTGGCAGAAGAATGATCGATATTTCAAAAATTGAATATTGTGTACTGGATGAAGCTGATGAAATGTTAAATATGGGATTCTATGAGGATATCACTGAAATCCTTTCCTATTCACCAGACGAAAAAAGCACTTGGTTATTTAGTGCAACAATGCCGAGAGAGGTTTCTGCGATTGCCAAAAAGTTTATGCATGATCCCGTAGAAATTACCGTTGGAGGTAAAAATATGGGAGCCGAAAATGTTTCTCACGAATATTATTTAGTAAATGCTCGTGATCGTTACCAAGCTTTAAAAAGATTGGCAGATGCAAATCCATCGATATTTTCAGTAATATTTTGTCGTACTAAAAGAGATACGCAAAAAGTAGCCGAATTACTAATCGAAGACGGTTATAGTGCGGCAGCATTACACGGAGATTTAAGTCAGAATCAACGTGATTTAGTGATGAAATCTTTCAGAAACAGACAAATCCAAATGCTAGTAGCGACCGATGTTGCTGCTCGTGGAATTGATGTGCAAAATATTACACACGTTATTAATTACCAACTTCCAGACGAAATTGAAACCTATACACACCGTAGTGGTCGTACAGGTAGAGCAGGAAAAACAGGAGTTTCAATCGTGATTGTTTCAAAAAGTGAAAACAGAAAAATTCACCAAATTGAAAAAATAATTCAGAAGAAATTTGAGAAAAAAGATGTTCCTTCTGGAATGGAAATTTGTGAAGTACAATTATTTCACCTAGCAAATAAAATTAAAGAAACAGAAATTAATAATGATATTGAAGCCTATCTTCCAAATATCAACGAAGTATTAGCAGATTTTTCAAAAGAAGTATTGATTAAGAAAGTGTTTTCAGTAGAATTCACCCGTTTTTATAACTATTACAAAAAAGCAAAAGACTTAAATGTTGCTCAAGGCGATATGTCTGAAGGCTCAAAAGATAGCGTTCGTTATTTCATAAATATTGGTGAAAAAGATGATTTTGATTGGATGAGCTTAAAGGATTTCTTAAAAGATATGCTTCAGTTAGGACAAGACGATTTGTATAAAGTTGATGTAAAAGAAAGTTTTTCATTCTTCAACACAGATACGAAACATCAAGAATTGGTGATGAATTTCTTTAAAGATTTTGAATTGGAAGGAAGAAGGGTTTCCGTAGAAATCTCAAAAGACACAGGAAGAGGCGGAAGACGTGGAGGCGGAAGAGATCGTGGAAGAGATCGTGATCGTGGTGGAAGCCGTGGCGGATTCAAGAAAAGAGGAGAAGGTAGATCTGAAGGAAGAAGAGACAGTAGAAGAGATGATAGAGGAGGCGAAGGTAGAAGTGAAGGACGACGTGATGGTGGAAGAAGTGAAGGAAGAAGAGATGGTGGAAACTCAGGTTTTAAAGGTAGAAGTAGAAGAAAAGACGACCGTCCAAATAATTCAGGAACTGGTGGTAGAAGAAGAAGAAGCTAAATCATAATTTTTTGTTATTAAAAAAAAAATGATTTTATATTTGTGGCTTAATATGCTATATTTACCAGCAATTATGAAGAAAAATATTGTATTGCTTATTTTGTGTTTTGTGACAGCTATTGGTTGGTCACAAAACGAAATAACGACTATTAAAGGAAAGGTTCAAAATGCTTCAAACAATCTTATTTTGGAGAATGTTCACGTAGTGAATTTAAATTCAGTAATTGGTACCTTGACCAATGAAGAAGGAAAATTTGAAATTAAAGCTGCTGTAAATGATACCTTATATTTTTCATATTTAGGATTTAAGTCCATTCGAGTTCGGGTAACCAATGACTGGTTAAAGTTTGGTGAAATTAAAATTAAAATGACTGAGCTGAGTATTGCTTTAGAAGAAGTAGTGGTGAAACCTATTCAGCTTACAGGTTATATTGAGGTTGATGCGAAACTGATTCCTATTTACGACGATCATCGTTATCGAATTGCAGGTATTGGAGGCGGTTACGAAGGTGGAAAATCACAACCAGGTTCTGTTAGCAAAGTATTGAATTCTATTTTTAATCCAGCAGATTTCTTATATAATATGTTCGGAAAGCGACCGCATCAAATGAAAAAGCTTCGTAAAATGAAGGACGATGATGAGATTAGAAACCTACTTCAAAGTAAATACGATCGTGAAACATTAATGGCTGTACTTCAATTAGAAAAAGTTGATATTGAAGAAATATTGAATAATTGTAGTTATTCTAAAAGCTTTATTAAAACAGCCAACGATCTTCAAATATTAGATGCTATTAGTGAATGTTATGAAGAATATCGTGTTTTGAATCGGGGGAGGGAGTAAGGTGCTTAGAATATGAAAAAAATAATTTTACTTTTAATACTCGTATTAATTAATATCCCTATTTTATTTTCTCAAAATAGTCTTTCTGAAAATGAAAAATACGCTACTACAATTAAACTTTGGGGATTTTTAAAATATTACCATCCACAAGTAGCTAAAGGGAAATTTAATTGGGATGAACAGTTTATTGATTTATTACCAAAGGTTGAAGAAGCAAAAAATAAAGAAGAGCTATCAACTGTTTATTTAGATTGGATTAATAGACTTGGTAAAATAAAAGAATGTAAATCTTGCAAAAAGTCAAACGATAAAGAATATTTTAATAAAAACTTCGACCTTTCTTGGACTCAAAATTCTGATTACTTTAATAAAGAACTT
>CAZIMW010000068.1:5599-13113 GCA_964540425.1 uncultured Flavobacterium sp. | reverse complement strand
AAGTATCGAAATGGCTGTTTAATTAAAACCGTTTATAAACAAACACATGGACCAACTTTAAGGCCCAAGCAATGAGTCGCCAACGTTTTGAAATATAAGCAACATCCTTCTTGTTTTTTATCGCATTAAAAATTTGCTTGGCTGCTTTTTCTTTGCTTGAGACCCAAAATAAATTACCGCCCAATGCCATTGCAGTATTCACATAGCCAGGGCGAATATCAGTGATGTAAATAGGTTTTTTTGCAATTTTCCGAAGGCTTTCTAAGTAATTAATCTGAAAAGCTTTTGATGCAAAGTAAGCTGGAGCATATATACTACCTCGCAATCCTGCTACCGAGCTTATCGCTGTTATATGTCCAAACCCTTGCTTTTTAAAATAATTAAATGCCCAGCCCATTATTTCGGTAAAGGCTTTTACGTTGAGATTGACGATTTTTTCATCTTCCGAATAATCTAAATCACTATTTCCATATCCCGTTCCAGAACTCATAATTAGCAAGTCCAATCCTTCTAATTTATTTGCCAATTCGGATAGTTTTTCTGAATTATTTTCTGTAGTACAGTCAAAAGAATTAATGATAAATTTTTCTGGGTTGGTAGCTTTTAATTCTTCGAGGAGTTTTTTACGTCTTCCTGTTATTGCTACTTTGTAATTGTTGTTGACAAGTATTGTTGCGAGTTCTTTGCCTATTCCTGCAAGTGGCTCCAATAATGATTGCTTTTTTCATATTTATTGCCCGAGAAATCGGGTGTATTATTTTGCGTAATCCCGATAATTATCGAGAAAAAGCGACTTCTGAATTTAATTAATTGTTATTTTCTTTTTTCTTAGCTAAATAGCTTTTTCTGAAACTTCTTCGGTTTCTACTTCTTGTTTTTTTGGTATTGTGTTTGTTCCAAAAAAGAAGAAGCATTAACAAAGCGATACCTCCAACTACAAGGAAAATAGGGTTTGAAAATAATAGAGAATTCATACTATTGAAGTGTTAGGCATTTTGCTGAGTAACAAATTTACAAAAACCTTTTATAGGAACACGGATATTACTGATTTTACAGATACTCACGGATTACAAATAAGGGACTGAGTGCTAATTACAGCCAAAGAAGATGATACTACTTAATTCTCTCGTCACTTGATACCATTCCATCGACCAATCTAATAATTCGATGTGTGTGTTTGGCTATATCTTCTTCGTGAGTTACAATAATTACGGTATTTCCTTGGTCGTGAATATCTTTAAAAAGAGCCATAATCTCTAAAGAGGTTTGAGAGTCTAAATTTCCTGTTGGTTCATCAGCTAATATGATGGAAGGTTTATTAACCAAAGCTCTCCCTACCGCAACACGCTGTCTTTGACCTCCAGATAACTGACTTGGTTTATGATCCATTCTATCTGCCAAACCTACTTGTTTTAAAACTAGTTCTGCACGTTTTTTTCGCTCTTCTTTGGTAGCTCCCGCGTAAACCATAGGTAAAGCTACATTATCTAAAGCAGTGGTTCTTGGCAATAAATTAAAGGTCTGAAATACAAAACCAATTTCTTTATTTCGGATTTCGGCAAGTTCGTCTTGCGTCATATTACTTACGTCTTCTCCGTTGAGTTCGTAAGTTCCAGAAGTAGGAGTGTCAAGACATCCTAAAAGGTTCATTAAGGTAGATTTTCCTGACCCAGAAGGTCCCATTAAGGCAACATATTCTCCACGTTCTATGTCTAAATCGATTCCTTTTAAAACCTTAACGACTTCTTGCCCTAAAGGAAAATTCCGCACAATATTTCTAATTTTTATTACTAAACTCATTGATTTATGGTCTTTTTATCTATCATAAGATAGTTGTTTTTATCATAAGACGCAGTGTATTCAAGCTTGTTACAATCTTATGGTAAAATGTTGTTTTTCTTGTTCTTTTCTGAAAAACACGAAGCCCCAATAAAAGGTGTCAATACTCACTGTAGCCTTTGGATGTTGGCAGATTTCTTGCCAGGCTTCCGTCATTTCTGAACTCCAATAAATATCATCAAATATAATAACTGAATTGTTATTTATTCGTTCTAACAGAATTTTAAAATACTGAAGGGTGCTTTCCTTGTTATGGTTTCCATCCACATAAATAAAATCGTATTTATCTGAAGGGTTTTTACTAAAAAAACCTTCAAATGTTTCGGTGTGTAAATTGATATTTTTTAAGTTGAATTCATCAAAAATATGTTGTGCGATTTTTGAAGTATTTGGGCAGCCTTCCACCGTTTTAATATTGTTTGAAGGGTTTGTAAATGCCATTGCGGAAGTTCCTAAACCCAAAGAAGTTCCTAGCTCCAAAATGTTTTCAGGATTGAAATAGCTTATTAATCTGAATAGTAATTTTTGTCGTTTAAAAGTAATTCCTGCGTTTTTTGCAATAGCTGAAATTTTTCTTTTATTGGATTTAAAAACACGAGACCCTGCTCCAAAATCGGTGATATCAATTTCATTGGTATTCTGAAAAATCTGATTTCTGAAGTTTTTTATTTCAGCATATTTAGTATAGTTTTTTTTGTCATAAAAACATTTGGTGATTAAATCATACACAAACGGAGAATGAACTCCGTGTTGGTTTTTAGACTTCAGCAAGAAGTTTAAGTAAGATTTTATTTGGTACCACATTAAAAATAGTTAGGCTAAAGGTTTATATATTTTTGAAACAATCCAATTCAGCAAGTAATATTCCAGCAACAACAAAAATAAATGCTACAATACCGTGGTAGAGACCTAAGAATAAGATGTGATCTTCAAAAGCATAGTTAATCGCCTCAAGGATTATTAATTTTGAGACAAACAGGATAGCCCAAGCTGATAAAAATCGCATCACCTTTGGTAAGGTAACGGTTTTTTTTATTAAAATATGCAACAACATACTTCCAAAACTCATTAAACAAACCTAATGCCACTAAATCTACAAGTATTGCTGGGTAAGAAAATGAATAGTATTTGATTCTTTGAATGAGGCTTTTCTATACCAATAAGTGATTTGTCTGTTGACATTTTTTGTGTTAGTTTAAATTTATTAAGCTACTTTAGTATCATTAACCCAAGCAGTATATAAATTATGAACGATTGCTAGTACTACCGGTCCAATAAAAAGCCCTAATATTCCTTGAAAAATCATTCCTCCAATAGCTCCCATTAATATTATAATCATTGGGGTTTGAAGGCCTTTTGCCAATAACATTGGTTTTAATATATTGTCCAATAAAGCTACAATCATAATATATATAGTAAAAATAATCGCTGGCGTTGTTTCAGCAAATGAGAACACGTAAATTATTATTGGTATTACAACAACGATTAAAGGAATTTGAATGATCGCCGCAATAATCACCACAATGGCTAATATTCCTGCCATAGAAGAAAGTCCAATCATTGCAAATCCAAAATAAGCTAAAACTCCTTGAATAACTGCGACTAGTAAAATCCCTTTTACAACGCTTCGGATAGTGTTGGTACACATTTCCATTAAATTTTTTCCTTTACCTTCCATAAGTTTACCCATAAATTTCACACCAGTTTTATATCCTTCCTCAGCAGAGGACATAAATACTCCAGCTAATATCAATGCTATTAACGAAAGCATAACAGCACTCATTAATCCTTTAAACGAATCGAAAAACCAACCTACAGAACTTTTAACCTCTTCAGGATTACTTTTTATAAATGATTCTATATCATAGGAGGCATTTGTCCAAGCACCATATAGTTTTTCACCAACTAAAGGCCATTCTTTAACCGACTCATTTGGTGGTGGTACCTCTAAAGTTCCGTTATCAAAATTATGATAAATATCTTTCGTTTTATCCACAATATTCTGAGTAACATTAAAAGAAGGTGCAATAATTAGTGCCATTAATGCTATAATAAATAAGGAGGTGACCAAGCCTTTTTTCTTTCCTTTAAAAATTCCAATTATTTTTTTATAAAATGGATACAATGCTACTGCTACTATAATAGACCAGATCATTAATAGTACAAAAACTTTGACGATAAAGAAACTCCATACTAATAATATGGTTAATACTGCAATTTTAATGTAAGTGTTAATTACATTTTTTGAATTTTGACTATTCATAATTTGTGTTTTTAGTTATTTTGTTCTTCGATTAATTCCCAACCACCGCCTAAGGCAATATATAGGTTGATGATGGATTGTAATTCTTGTTGTAAGGCGGCAGAAGCTTTTAATTCGGCCGAAAACTGACTGCTCTGTAAAGTTAACACTTCTAAATAACTTGTGAGTCCGCCGTCATATCGTACCCAAGCTAAATGTGCCGCTTTGGTGGCTAATTCCATTTGTTCGGTTCGTAAATTATGTTCTCTACTGTAGGTGCTTTGAGAAATCATAGCGTCTTCTACCTCTTTAATTGCTGTAAGATACGATAACTGATAGTTATTTAGTAATCGTTCTGTTCGTACTTTTTCTAGTTCAATTACTTTTTTAATTTTTCCACCGTTGTATATAGGACCAAATAATTGTGCTCCCAAATCTGCAAATAATGTTACCGGATTTAATAAACTAGCTCCCATATCTAAACTAATGGTTAATGAAGGATACTGAAGTGCTTCCGCAGCTCCAATACGTATAGTTTGTGCTTCTAATTTGCGTTCAGCTTCTAACACGTCTGGTCTTCTTGAAATTAATTCTGAAGGGATTCCCGTAGGAACTTCTGGTAATGAAATTTGTTCTTGCAAACTTAGTCCTCTTGGAATTTCAATAGGAACAGATCCTAATAAAACACTTATTCCGTTTTCAATTTGTACTCTTGAACGCAATAAAGTTTCGATGGTAGTTTTGGCTTCGATCAACTGAATTTTGGATTGCGATAAATCTACTTCATTAATAAAACCTCCACCATGTCTAGCTTTCATTACATCATAATTATCTTCAAAATTCTTGGCTGTTTTTTCTGAAATAATCAATCGGTTGTCCAAATCTCGTAAGGAAATATAAGCAGAAGCAACCGCAGAAATAATGGAGATAGTTACCGAACGATAGGCATATTCGGTTGCTAAATACTCTTGCCTTGAAGCTTCGTTTAACGACTTAATACGCTGCCATAAATCTACGGTATAGGAAACATTTACGCCAGCAGCAACATTATTGCTAAACTCGGATGTTTGAGAATTAATACCGCTTGAAGTGCCTCCATAATAATTTACCGCAGGGTAGAAATCTGCTTTCGAAATATCGAAGAATATTTGAGATTCCTGTAATCTAGCAGCAGCTATTTTAATATTTTTATTTTCTTTTAATGCTGTATTAATTAATTCTACTAAAACGGGGTCTTTGAATAATTCCCACCAGTTGATCGTAGCAATAGAAGCTTCAATTTTAGAATCTTGACGATAGATTTCAGGCAAGTTCTGTTCTGCTCTTTCATAATCTTCACCTACTTTACAAGAAGATAAATTCAGGAAAAATAAAACTGAAAAGCAACTAATTATTTTATATATGTTCCTTCTAATCATTGATAGGCTGTTTCTTTTTTTGAAAATAATTTAAAATAGCAAAAGCTGCCACCACATAGATTACTGCAGCAGAAATTTGTATTAGTCGCACCCAAACTGCTGAACCTGCAGCTGCATCATCTGATGAGGTAACGGTTCCTAAAATTAACAAAAAGGTAGAAAATCCCGTACCGAATATTGCTGCTAATTTTGCTTTTGAAAACAATCTACTTCCGAATATAAACCCTACAAGTAAAACCAACAACATCATAAAAGCAATCATTGGTACTATAACTAATAATTTATAAGCAATAATGGCAAACAGTCCTCCTAAAATATTAGCAGCTATTAAAAATTTACCCACTTTTGCATTTGCTAATGCAGGACTTATAGATAATATACCAATAAATATAAGAATTAATAAGCCTCCAGATAATTTAAAAATAAAGAATAATAATAAAACTGGAAGTAGTATTAATAATATATTTCGGGCGTAAGAAAACCGCTGGTAATCTGTTAGAATTGCTGCTTGTTGTTTTTCTTTTACAAAATCCTCATCTGCATTAGACCAAGGAAATACTTTAAAAACCAATTGTGAAAGCACAATAGCCATAAAAGCATTAAATATCAAACTTAAAGCAACTATAGCACTTACACCTGTTGGTTCTAGGGACATTAATGGTATTACTAATATACTAATAACTGCAAAAAGTTTTACCATCATTGGTAGTTTGTTAGAATAGTATAACCATAAGATTCCCAAACATAGAAGAGGCATAAACACCAATGGAAACTCTTTAAAATAAGAGCTAAAAATAAAAGTAATAGTGTTAATAATTATTAAAATAATAATAAAACTTGCTCCTTGTTTAAAGGTTAGCGGTTTGGTGCCTGGAGAAATATAACCCAATGCTAAAACAGGAGTTAGATAAGAGATTGGGTATGCTAATAAGGAACTCACCAACATTCCTAACACATAACGAAGTACTGGAATAGAAATATTCCAATTATAAATAGTGCTAGAAAATATGTTGGTTTTACCGAACATAAGATAACCAAGAGTTAAATTTAATTCTAAAGCTAGCTAAGGCATTTAACAATCCATTATCACCCGTATAAACAACTACATCTACTTGACCACCAAGTCTTATTTTATTTTGAAAATCTGTATTTGAATTGTCTAAACTTATTATTACAGGAAAACGTTGAGGGTCTCGCAACCATCCATTTTTACTGCTAATACTTGGCAGTCCTCCTTTGCTTGAATTGTCGGTAGAAACTCCAAATCCCAAACTACGTACCGTACCTTTATACACTTTTCCTGGAGCAATATCTAAGGTAAATTTTACTGGATCTCCAACATTCATTAAGGAAAGATTATTTTCTTTTAAATCTGCTTGAATCCAAACATCCGATTTAGAAATTAAGGTAGTTAATGGTTGTCCTGTAGAAGCGTAATAACCCAAATCGATATCAAAACTTTCAATCACGCCGTCTGTCGGAGCAATGATCGTAGTAAATGCCAAATCTAATTGTGCTTTTTCTAAATCTTTAATGGAAGCTCTAATTTTAGGATTGTCAGGTCCTGAATCTCCTAATGATTGTTTGGCTCTGTCAAGATTAGCTTCGGCAGATGCTACTTGTTCGGTAGCAGTTAATAAGGCGGTTTCAGACTGGTCTTTATCGTTTTCAGATAAAGCACCTGCATTTTCTCGCATTACTTTTTCTACTCGGTTCCAATTACGTTGTGCTCTATCTAATTTTGCTTTTGCAACGCCTAATCTTCCTGCAGCAGATTTCACTGAAGAAGTACTTGCAGCAACCGACTGTGTAGTGTTATCGATATTCGCTTCTGCTTTTAATACGGCAATTTCATAAGGAGAACGATCTATTTGAAATAAGGTGTCGCCCGCTTGTACGTTGCTGTGTAATTTTATTTTTATATCGATTATATTTCCTGAAACCCTTGAAGTAATAGGAGTAACCAACCCTTTAATTCGTGCTTGATTGGTGTATGGTGTATGCCTTTCAGAAAA
>CAZIMW010000068.1:0-5589 GCA_964540425.1 uncultured Flavobacterium sp. | reverse complement strand
CATACCAAACAAAAAACACTAAGGACACAAGAAGAACAATTCGTGTAATTGATTTTATGGGACTCTTTTTTTCTGGAGGAGTAGCTTTCTCAGTTATCTCTTCTATGTTTTCAGTTTCAATAGTTTCTTCAGATGGGTTTGTATCGTTATTTTCGGTTGCCATATTATTTTTTATTATTTTGCTGAAATGTATTCTTCATAATAAATTGTATTACTGAAAACATCATTGCCGTAGTCCAACCTAATAATAATACTCCACTCATTGCTTCAAAACCAGCCAAAATACGATTGGAAGAGCTTATAGTAATTTCCCCATAGCCCAATGTAGTAAAGGTTACCATAGAAAAATAAATGGCTTTTTCTAAAGTTTGAAATTCTGTAATTCCCGGTAATAAATAATAAGTAAATCCCCAAACAATAGCTTCAATAAAATTTAAAGACAGTAGGAACAATGCTGTGAATATAAGCAACTTAACTGCATTTTTATCAAAACCTGTCAAGGATTGAAGGTGTTTGTTTCTTGAAATTCGATTAAGCCAGTACCATGTCCCATAAGCTTGAATTGTAATGGTAATTCCTATTACAAGAACTCCAATAAAAATATTTAGTAACATAATATAGTATGAGTTTCAAATATAGCCATTTAATTGAATGGTAAATTAACCTTTAGTTTTAAAATTATTTATTGAACTTATAAATTGTTAAGTAGTAGTGTCTGATTAAAATTTTGATATTTTCCTGAAACCTTTATATAGTGTAGATTCAAGTTTTTTTTTAAAAGAGATACCTTGCTTTTTTATTTTTTTATTATATAAACTAAACAATTTAAGTCGCTGTTTGTGTGGTGGTTAAAGTCATTGTTTTGTCTTTTGTCTTTCAACCCTGAAGTTTAGGGAGTCTTTAATCTTTTATCGGACACTAATGATTGTTAAGTTACAATTTATTAATAAGAGGGTATAGACAAAAAAAACACTACAAAATCACCTTGTTGTTATTCACAAAGAAGATACTGTTTACAAAAAACAGTTTCCCGTTTTCCCAGAACGAACGAAATAAAACATTATCTACCATATAAATAATGCTTCCTTTTCCAATACGTTGTTCACCAAAAACTAAAGAGTTTTTAAGTCCTTCTTTGGCGTCTTTTCCAGAGAATCCAGAAACACTAACAGCATCACCTTTAATATACCCTACATTATAACCGTTTTCTAAAAACTGAAAAGAACTACTTCCTTGTTTTAAACTATAATAGGTGTCTCCATAACCAAAAGCCATTGGATGTGTTTTGTCTATTGCTACTTTGTAAATACTTCCGGTGATAAAGTTTTTTACGCTATTTCGTTCCTTTTCTGCATAAGGGATTAACAAATCATCAGTATTTTCTTCTGAAACTTCATCATCTTCTTCCTCTTCATCTGTTCCGTTTTTTTTCAATCCAAAACCTTCTTTTTCATTAAAAAACCCAACGGTTTTCCCCATAGCAATTACTTTTCCTCCTTTTTGAATCCATTCCTTTAAACTTATTAATCCTTCTTCATCAAACGATTTTCCGTAGAATCCTTCAGGTAAAACTAAAACATCAAAATTGTATAAAGTACTAATTCTGAAATTATCTGTATCAATCGAAGTAATTGGATAATGTAACTGTGTTTCAAAAAAGTGCCAAATCGCTCCGTAACTCAATGATGAAACTCCTTTTCCTTTTAAAACTACAATTCGTTGTTTGTTGACCAATTTAATGTCTGGCGATCCAAAATCGGTTCGGTTGTCCGAAAAGCTTGAGATTGAAGCAAACAATTGTCGTTGGTGTTTGTTGGCAATATTAGTGACAATTTTATCGAAATCAGGATTGCTTTTATTATCACTTTTAGTAATAATTAAACTTCCAGGATCGAATTCATTTCCATTGAAACTCAATTCTATTTCAGAAAAACGGACTTTAATATCATTTGCTAATAATTCAGCTAAAAAAGTTGCATCACTCATACTATGCCATTTACTAATATACCCCGCTCCATTAGGTAAAGGATTGTTATTAATTGCAGTTTGAATAAATACATTATTTGCAGAAATCAAATTAGTACTAGCAACGGCTTCCAATCCGTAAGCATAAGGTAAACTCCAAGAAGTAATATCGTAAGTAAGCGGATCACTTAATTTTGCATCAGGTTCAAAAAGTGCTTTTACCATTTTCCCTTTTGGCTGATTGGTACTTACCACCAACGCATTTTCGGCATTGATACTTCCATTTTTTTGAATAGAATAATTATAACCACTCACCGATTTTTGGGTTGAAATCCCCCACTTTATTTCGTGTTTGTCTAGTAGATTAGTTAGCTTTTTAATATTGTCTTGGTTTCCATTTAACACATAACTTTTATACTTTAAATCGCCCGTATTAAAGAATTCTTTAAAATTGGTGTTTAGGTTTTTTGCATTTTTTGAAGCGATTTCCACCGTAGATAATCCAGTGGTTGTATGATGAGCTACTCGGTCTTTTAATGTTAAAACATAACCTTCATCGGTATTAATACCTAACCCTGCACGTCCGTGACCGGCTTGTTCGTAGGTCATTCCAATAGCCCCCATAAACATAGGATAGGTGTCGCCATAACTTGGATAAAATAAATCGAAACGTTCGCGAGTAAAAAACAACCAACCTTCCTTATCAAAATATTTAGCGTGGTTTTTTCCTATTTCTACTTGAAAATCTCGTTGCCAATCGCTAATAATTTCGTGAAAAGGTTCTGCTGCTGGAGCAAAATAATAAGGTTCGTTAATACCTTGTTCGTGAAAATCTACGTGAACGTGAGGCATCCATTTATTGTAAATTTTAAGACGTTGCTCACTTTCCACTTGCGTTGCCCAAGCCCAATCTCTGTTGAGGTCAAACAAATAATGATTTGGACGACCTCCAGGCCAAGGTTCGTTGTGTTCGGTGGCAACTTGTTTTACATTATAAGGAGTCGATTTTACTTGATTGTACCAATTTACATAGCGATCTCGACCATCAGGATTTAAACAAGGGTCAATAATTACCACGGTGTTTTCTAACCACGATTTCTTTTCAGTAATTAACTTATAAAGCGTTAACATTCCAGCTTCAGAACTAGAAGCTTCATTTCCGTGAACGTTATAACTTAACCAAACAATGGCGATTTCTGGTGAAACATCTCCGTCTAAAATCCCTGTGTTTTTTAGGTTGTTGGTTCTTATGATTTCTAGATTTTTAATATTTACTTCGGAAGAAATTACTACATACGAAAGCGTTCTGCGTTCGTTGGTCTTTCCGTAAGTATCAAAATTTACTAGATTGCTGTTCTCTGAAACATACTCGTAATAATTCAATATATCGGAATGTCGAGTAAACTGACTGCCGATTTCATATCCTAAAAATTCGGAAGGAGATTTAATTTGTGCACTTATAGAAATTGAAAGAAATAAAAATATAAGGGAGATATAACGAATCATTTGATTGTTTTTTTTTAGAAGCGTAAAGTTACTGATTTTTTGTAAACAACATCGTACCCTTCGATACGTTTTTCGTGCCTCAAAACACTCAGGGTACTTTAACTTTCTTAAACAAGTATAAAAATCAGTCACTTTGCAAATCACAGTTAAGGATTTTGTATTTTTACGACAGAATACGCAACTATTATATGTCTGTAAAAACCATTCCATATATTGAAACCAACTATTTCTCAAAATTAGTATGCGATTATTTAGCAGAAAAACCCGAGTTGCAATCGTTTTATCATCGCTTTCCGAAATTGGAGAATTTTGAGGGGCAATTTGTTGACAAAGAGAAGTCGCTTCGACTACGCTCAGCGACCAACTCAAGAACTACATTGGTAAATGTTTTAAACACCCAATATAAAAACCTAAAAGTTTCAGAAGCTATACAAAACAACATCAATTCCCTTGCTAAAGAGGCTACTTTTACCATAACCACAGGGCATCAGCTCAATTTATTTACGGGTCCTTTATACTTTTTATATAAGATATTTTCGGTGATTAATTTATCAGAAGAATTGAACAAAAAACATCCCAACAACCATTTTGTCCCTGTGTATTGGATGGCTACCGAAGACCACGACTTTAAAGAAATTAATTATTTTAATCTCTTCGGAAAGAAAATTGAATGGAAACTAAATACCTATGGTGCTGTTGGTGAAGTATCAACAAATGGTTTAGATGAATTAGTAAAGGGATTAAAATCAGAATTAGGAGCGAGTGAAAATGCTCAAAAATTAACAAACCTTTTTTCCGAAGCATATATAAAACATAACAATTTAGCCGATGCTACTCGGTATTTGGCAAACAAACTTTTTTCAGACTACGGGCTCGTAATCATCGATGGAAATGATCACGATTTAAAACAGCAATTTATTCCTTTTGCTGAAAAAGAAATCACGGAGAATTTAAGTTTTAAAACCATTTCTAAAACTACCGAAAATTTAGAAAAACTCGGATTTAAACGACAAGTAAATCCTCGTGAAATCAACTTGTTTTATTTAAAAGAAAATTTACGAGAACGAATTGTTGAAGAGGAGGGAGTTTATAAAATTAATAATACCGAACTCAATTTTTCAAAAGAAGAAATTTTAAAAGAACTTCACGATTTTCCTGAACGCTTTTCGCCCAATGCATTACTTCGACCTTTATACCAAGAAGTGGTGTTACCTAATTTATGTTATGTTGGTGGCGGTGGAGAATTGGCATATTGGTTTCAGTTAAAAGATTATTTTGAAAGTGTTGCAGTTACATTTCCTATACTTTTACTTCGGAATTCAGTGTTATTAGTACCCAAAAAACTTTCCAAGAAGTTAGAGAAGTTAAATGAAAATATAGAGTCTTTATTTCTTTCGAAATACGACTTAGAAAAAAAACATACCCATCAGTTAACCGATGTGCACATTGATTTTACACCACAACGCGAACATTTAAAAAGGCAGTTTAAAGACTTATATGCACTAGCTCAAAAAACCGATGCCTCTTTTTTGGGTGCCGTAGCTGCACAAGAAAAAAAACAACTCAACGGTCTCGATAAACTTGAAAAAAGATTATTAAAAGCGGAGAAAAGGAAATTAGCAGACCAATTAAATAGATTAACTGCTATTCAAGAAGAGTTATTTCCAAAGGAAAGTTTACAAGAACGAACCCTTAATTTTTCGGAGTTTTATTTGAATTTTGGGGAAGGCTTATTACAAGAGTTAAAAGCTAGTTTGAAACCTTTAGGGAATGAATTTACTATTTTGGGATTGTAATCTTTCAGAAAAGCACAAGAGTAGTTAGGCACTTTCAGAAGTAGCAGGATTTAAATAAAAAATAAGATTGAATCTCTTGATAAATTTACATTTATTAAGAGATTTGGTTTTTTGTAGGTTTTAAGGTCTAAAAAACGCAAATAATTTAACACAAGAGATAGTTATCCCTTTAAACATATCTTTGTTATATGGGCGAACAGCGAGTAGATGGACTACCGTATCTAGATTAACAGTTCATATTGTATGGAGTACAAAATATCGATATTTTGTACTTGAAGGAGATATTCAGAATAAATGTAGATCAATATTGATACAAGTTTGC
>CAZIMW010000067.1:0-13182 GCA_964540425.1 uncultured Flavobacterium sp. | reverse complement strand
GACTTTGTTTTTTTAAATATAATTTATAAAGGCAAGCTTTAATTTATTTATTTTTTTTTTTTTTTTTTGTAGTGGTTAGTGACTGAAGGCTAAATTAATTCCAGTTTTCTTCAAAGTCAAGGTCATCGTAATTTTCGTGATCAAATTCATCAAAATCTTCTTCATTTTCATCATCTCCTTCGGCTTTAAACTCTTTTTCTGGAGCTTCATCAGGAATTTCTCCATGAGAAAACATTAAATTTGGATAAGTTCGATTTGGGTCAGCTTCCGCAGTATCGGCTAATTCAACCAAAAACGTCCACATACTTAAAAAATCGTACACATAAATCATTCGAGGTTGCTCTCTATGAGTAATGTCGTCTATTGGGGTTTCGTTCATTATCTGAATGCTATCCACTCCCTCACTTAAATCAAAAAGGGCAATTTCTTCGCCTTGTTCCCATTTATCATTACTTTGGTAAAAGGAAGCCATTTCCTGTCCTTCAAAACCAAAAGCTTGGGTTATAGCGTTGTGAAACTCCTCTAAAGTGTTTTCTGAATCAATCTCGATATCTCGAAAAACATCTTCTTTTGCATCTAAAATTACTCTGAAACGATAAATCATAATTGAAAAAATTAGTGTGCAAATATAGTTAAGAGTTCTGAGTGATTAGTGAAGAGTTGATAAGTTTTTTGTTATTTACTGAAACGATGTAAAACTGCTGTCATCACCGCCAATAAGAAAAATGCAACTACTTGATGAAGTACTCCTAAAATAACAGGAACTTGTAAGATTAAAGTAAATACTCCCAAGGTAAATTGAAGAAAAACGATAAGTAATAACGCTTTTAGTAACTTATTTTGAAGTAAAGTAAGTGTTGCTTTTTTTGCTTTCAGCCAAATGTAAATTATCAATCCAACCACCACATAGGCTAAATATCTGTGAATGAATTGCACGCCACTTTTGCCTTCCACAAAATTTCTCCATAGAGGATTTTGTTCTATATAAACGGTTTCGTGGATGAGTTTTCCATCACTCATCAACGGCCAAAAATTATGTATAAATCCAGCATCTAAACCTGCAACAAAAGCTCCCCAAATAATTTGAATCATCAATAATATATAGGTGAATCGTATTAAGTTTCTAAGTGGAATATTAACTTTTTTTATTTCAGAAAACTTTATATCAAGTGCAATCCACATCGCAAAACTAAAAGTGATAAATGCTGTTGTTAAATGTAATGCTAACCTATAATGACTTACATCAGGGCGATCAACCAAACCACTACTTACCATATACCAACCCAAAAAACCTTGAAAACCTCCAAGAAATAGAAGTAAGAGACTTTTCTTAATAGTTGATTTAGTTAGCTGTTTTTTAAGAAGAAAATAAAGAAATGGGATGATAAAAACCATGCCAATAAAACGCCCTATAACACGGTGCAACCATTCCCAAAAATAAATATCTTTGAAATTTTGAAGATTAAAATGATTGTTTAGTTTCTTGTATTCTGGATATTGTTTGTATAAGTCGAAAGCTTCCTGCCATTCTATTTCATTCATTGGAGGTATGGTTCCCGAAATTAATTTATAGCTTGAAATAGAAAGTCCAGAGTGGGTTAATCTAGTAATACCACCAACTACGACCATAATGAATATGAGTACACAGCCTGTAATTAGCCAATAAATTACTTTATTATTGTCTTTCATATTCTTTTTTTGAAATGGAATACCACTCATATTTTTTTTCTTTGACTTCTCCTGGGTATCCAGCTAATTTTAAAAACTTAAAGCCTATTTTTCTTAACACCTTACTAGATGCAGGGTTTTCGGTCATTACAAAAGCTAAAACATGATCAATAGGCAAATTTTTAAAACCGTACTCTAATAGCATCTTAGATGATTCGGTAGCAATTCCTTTACCCCAATAGTCTGATAAAAAACGATAGCCAAAATCCGTAAAATCTTCATCGGAATGGTATTTAAATCCATTAAAACCAATTAATTTGTTGTCGGGTTTGTAAATTACTGCAAACCTTCCGTAGCCATATTTTTTATAATCTTGATACCAAACATCCGTGATTATTTTTTTTGCTTCAGAAAGAGATGTTCTTAATACATCGCCTGTATATTTTGTTACTAATTCATCTGAACTGAATTCAAAAACTTCTTGTTCATCTCCAAGTTGAAAGGGTCGAATTAATAATCGGTCAGACTCTAAAATTATATTTTTCAATTGTCAATTATTTTTAACCCTAAATCTTTTCCTTTTTGAAGCATAAACTGTTTTGCGTCTTCATATTCATTAGGGATTTTACCTTCAAGAATTGCTTCTTTAATGGCATCTTTAATAATTCCTATTTCTCGGGAAGGCTTCAGGTTAAATGTTTTGATAATCTCCTCACCAGAAATTGGTGGTTGAAAATTTCTGATATGATCACGTTCTTCAACTTCCACAATTTTATCACGAACTTTTTTGAAGTTCTCGTGGTATTTTCTAAACTTCGTAGGGTTTTTAGTAGTGATATCAGCCTCACAAAGTGTCATTAAATCATCAATATTTTCACCTGCATCAAAAATCAATCTTCTAACGGCACTGTCGGTAACATCGGAAGCAATCACAATAGGACGAGAACTCATAAACACCATTTTCTGAACGAATTTCATCTTTTCATTCAGGGGCATTTTAAGACGTTTAAATAATTTGTAAACCATTTTTGCACCTACAAATTCATGTGCGTGAAAGGTCCATCCAACTTTTTTATCGAACTTTTTGGTAGGAGCTTTTCCAATGTCGTGAAGTAGGGCAGCCCAACGTAGCCAAACGTTATCGGCGGTTTTTGCAATGTTATCTACCACTTCTAAGGTATGCCAAAAATTATCTTTGTGTCGTTGTCCTTTTATTTCATCTACCCCTTTTAAACCGGAAAGTTCCGGTAATATATAAGGTAATAAATTGGTTTTGTTAAGTATTGTAAATCCGATAGAAGGTTTTGGAGAGGCTAGTATTTTATGAAGCTCATCAACGATTCTTTCGGTGGAAATAATTTTAATTCGTTCGGCATTTTTGGTGATTGAATCGAATGATTTTTCTTCAATCTTAAATTGTAATTGAGTAGCAAATCGCACTGCTCGTAACATTCGTAAAGGGTCGTCACTAAAAGTAATATCAGGGTCTAAAGGAGTACGAATAATTTTGTTTTTTAAGTCTTCAATTCCGTTAAATGGATCTAGTAGTTCACCAAATGTATTTTCATTTAGGCTAATTGCCATCGCATTGATGGTGAAGTCTCTTCGGTTTTGGTCGTCTTCGAGCGTTCCTTTTTCAACGGCAGGATTCCTGCTATCTTCTTTATAGGATTCTTTTCTGGCACCTACAAATTCCAATTCAATTGGACCTGCCTTTAGCATGGCCGTTCCGTAATTTTTAAAAACGGAAACTTTGGGTTTTCCAGGAAGTAATTGCGATACTTTTTCTGCGAGTTTTATTCCGCTTCCAACGGCAACAATGTCTATGTCTTTAGAATCTCCACGTTGTAAAATATAATCACGAACGAAGCCACCAATTACATAACATTCTAGATTTAATTGCGATGCTGCATTGGAAACTGTTTTAAAAACTGGGTTTGTTAGGGCGTTTATGTGTTTTTTTATTGCCACGAATTCACGAATGTTTTGTAGGAATTGGAATAATTTACTTAGTTTAATGTCAATTTTTACTATCTTATATCTTTACGTCTTATGTTTGTTTATTTTCGAATTATCTTAACCGAACCACTCGTAGTTATTTTAATAATAGAAGATGGTTTTGCGGTCGTATTTTCTCGATTCAAATTTACAACATAGTCAACCCCTTCCAAAATTGCTTTATTAATTTCTTGAAAATTATTGGGAGCTGCTTTACCGCTTAAATTTGCTGAAGTTGAAACGATGGGTTTTTTAAATTTTCGTATTAATTTATTTACGAAACCCTCTCTCACTACTCTAATAGCTAAAGAGTTATCGTCAGCAATTAAATTTTCAGCAACGTGAAGTGGTCGGTCATAAATAATAGTTGTTGGAGTTACGGCATATTTAATAACATCGTAAATTACTTCTGGAACATCTTCTATGTACTGGTTGAGCATTTTAAAATCATGAACTAAACAAATCATTGCTTTGCTGTCTATTCGTTTTTTAAGTTCGAATATTTTCTGAACGGCTTCAAAGTTAGTGGCATCACAACCAATTCCCCAAACGGTATCGGAAGGATAGAGGATGATTCCTCCTTTTTTTAAGACGTTAAGACAGTTATTGATTTCGGTTTGCATGGATTAAATAATGTATTTATTTTTTGTAAAAGTAAGCAATTAACTATTGTTTTGACGAGACCAATGTGTTCTTGTTTCAATAGCGTTTAAATAATAAGTTTCTTCTTTATCTAAATTGTTACTATCAATATACCAAGGCAAATGTCGTGCTTGATACGGAACTCCTGTTCTAAAGACTAGTGTTGAGTAATCCCTCTTTCCTGCTTTTGAAAAAGGTCTGTAAAATGCAAAAGTGGTGTCAATAGGAGCAATATAAAGATTTGATTCAATTTCTTTTGAAAAATACTTGCTTTCCCATTCAATAACTTTATCTTTATTCTTGAAACTACTTGGCAAGTCATTTATTTTTAATGAAAAACCAACTTTATGAGCTTTAGGATATTTTTTTAATATAGTATAAAAATATTCTAATATATTATCTGGACAAGAATCTAATGGTACAACATCTGAGTCTGTATAAACAAAATAAGAATTTAAATATTTAAGCCATAAGTTACTTTTCCAATAAGCTTTAGAGCCATAATTTTTTTTTAAATAATGGACTTTACAATTTGTTGTTTTATAAAACTCTAACAAAGGCGGATAAGTAGATTTGTTATCTAGAATATGGATATTACTGTATCCTCTATTTCGTAAAGCATTTATAAGTAGTTTTGTCGTGGTTAATCTGTTATAATTATTTATAAAAATTGGTATAGTTTTAAAATCTTTAGGTGCTTTACTAAGTAAAAAGCGCAATAAATTAGCTATTATATTTTTAAACTTCTTCATTATTATTTTGCTTAAGTTTTAGAGATCGAGATAAAGGTGCGCCTATTAAAAGCGTATAAAACAGCTTCCAGTATTTAGGTTTAAATATTGATGTAAAAAAATATCTAATAATATAGTACAAATTTAAAATTTTTTGATGCCACCAACCATAATGTTTTTTAGTGTAATATAATAATGAGATTTTTTGTTCTATCTTTATATCAATATTCTTTTTAATACTAGCACTTTTATAATGAATGTATTGTAAAGATGGAATTAGGTAGGTAAATTTCCCCTTTTGTTTTAATAATCGCAAAGATATATCAGACTCTTCATAAAATAAAAAAAGATTAGTGTCAAAACCACCAATATCATGAAAATCTTTAGCGTTAATAAACATAAATGAACCCTGAACATAATGAACTTTTGTTGGTTGAGAATATTCTATTTTACGGTTAAGATATGTTTTAGGAAATAAGGCTTCAAGTAAAGGGCGTCTTAAAATTTCACGCTGCAAAGAGGAAAAGTGATCTATGGTTACCCTAAAATTTTTATTTTCATCTAACATTTGAGGAGAGCATAAACCCGCTTCTGGATGCTTTTCCATAAAAATTTTTAAATAATTTAGACAGTTATCACTTAGCTGAAGTGTGTCATTATTAATAAAAGCATAATACTTACATGGAGAAGCATTTTTTACACCTTGCATATTTCCGCCACCAAAGCCTGTGTTTATATTACTTCTAATTAGTTTAACATTATTTTTTTTTAAACCATTTAAACTTAATTTTAAAGCTTTATAATCTTCTTTTTCTGATGCGTTATCAACAACAATAACTTCTATAGAAACAGTGTCATTGTGTTTGTTTAATAAAGATTCAACAGCTTCAAAAGTAAATTTAGAAGTGTTGTAATTAATAAGAATGCAGCAAACGTCTATCATAATTAGTATAAAATTGCTTGCCATCTTTTGGCAATGGATTCTGTAAAATAAAATTTAGCTTCTTCTTTAGCCTTTTCAGACATAGTCTCGTCAAAATAATTTATTCTTATTATTTTTGAAATAATAGAATGTATATCATCTTCTTTACATAAATACCCTATGTTTTTATTAATAATTTCTTTTGGGCCAGAATGGTCAGTAGCAATAGGAATAACACCTTGTGCCATGCATTCAATAATAACTAGCCCAAAAAGCTCTTCCCATTTTTTATTTTTTTTAGAATTTAAAATTAAATATTGATGTTGACTAATTTCATTAATTAATGCTTTTTTATTTGAAATGTATTCTTTAAAAGTTATGTTTTTATGTTTTTTTGCAAACTTAGTTACTATTTCTTTCTCTATTCCATCTCCAATAATTGTTAACTTTCCATTAGGGTTTTTTGAAAAATAATTTAAGATCTCTCGTATCCCTTTTTGAGGTACTAACCTGCCATAATAAATAAAACTTGTTGCATTTTTTATAGCTTTATTTTTAACTAAAAAATCTTTATTTAGAGCGTGATAAACTACACTTATTTTTGAATCAGGAATAGTATAGTTTTTTAAGATCTGACTTTTAGATTCTTGAGTTACTGAGAAAATATGAATTGCAATATTTTCAATAAAATTTTCCCAAGTTGAAAATACTTTTGCACTATTTTTTTTAGTTTTTGGATGAAAAGATTTATCCCAGCAAGTCCAGGAAGTATGATAGTATATTTTGTGCTTTTTTAAATGAAATAATAATTTAGAAAGCTTAGAATCAAAAGGAGCAATACCTAAAACAATTTTTTTGTCTTTTGAAAACAATAGATGTATTAAAAAAAATATATTTATTATTTGTTTATTAAAGTTGTTGATATCTAAAGTTATAATTGATTTGATGAGGTTGCTAAAAACAGAAAACTCCCTATACTTAATTGTGATGTTATTTTCTTGCAGCAACCATTCTAGAGCAATGTAGTGGCTGTTTGCACCATTTTTATGTAGAACATAAAGTGTTTTGGAATTCATTTTATATTTTTTTAATTCTAGGTTTTAAAAAAAGCAAAGCTACAAAAAGCTATTTATAGTTTGTGTTATTGTATTTTTGCTTTTTATTAAAAATAATGAAAAAAGAGTATTCTGAAAAATATAAAAAGAATAAAAAAAGCATTGAAGCTATTATTGAGTCTTTTTATAATTCTGGAAGCCTGTTTGGAAACGGAGATCGTAATACTATCAAACTATTTCAGTTAAACGGAAAAACAATCAATGTAAAATCGTTTAAAATTCCACACTTAGTTAATAAAATTGTGTATCGTTTTTTTAGGAAATCAAAAGCAGAACGATCATTTGCCTTTGCACAAAAACTATTGTCATATGGAATTTTAACTCCGTATCCAATTGCATGCTTTGAAGAGAAATCTACATTTTTATTTCTAAAAAGCTACTATATAAGTGAACATCAGGACTACGATTTAACTTTTAGAGAACTTATTGAAGACCCAAAATACATAGGAAACGAAGATATTTTAAGGTCATTTACAAATTTCACCTTCCAACTTCACGAAAAAGGAATTTTATTTAAAGATCATTCACCTGGAAATACATTAATAAAAATTAAAGAAGATGGTTTTGATTTTTATTTGGTAGATTTAAATAGAATGGAATTTAAAGAACTAGATTTTGAAACGAGAATAAATAATTTTGCAAAATTAACGCCTAAAAAGGAAATGATTAAGGTAATGGCAAACGAATATGCAAAATTAATAGGAGAAGATGAATCAAAAGTTTTTGATAAAATGTGGGGTTTAACAAAAGTTTTTCAAGAAAAATACCATAAAAAAATGGCTCTAAAGCGGAAAGTGTTTTTTTGGAAAAAGAAATACAAAACTGCTTAATCTATCTTTTAGGATGCCAAAGTCTATAAAGCTTAGTGTACTTGAAATAGGTAACATTAAATTGTTCTTTACATATAATAAAACCGTTTTTGCCATCTAAAAATCCACACCGAAGAAAATAAGATTTAATAAATGCCCAAGAAGGTCTCAATATTATTTTTAAATAGGTAGATTTAATTCCGAGTTTATAATATGCTTTTGAAGCAATATTTGAGAAATTTTCAACTTTTTGTTTGTGTTCTTCATAGTCTCTATAAATCCAATGTAGTAAATCGCCTTCTAACTTTCCAAGTTTTTTCCCGCTTTTAAGAGTGTAACTATCATGAGGATTTATTCCTCTCCATTCTCCACTCCCTTTTTTGAAAAGGCGTAATTTTTTGTCGGGATACCAATCGGAATGTTTGATCCATTGGCCACAATAATTATTCAACCTTTTTGAAAAATATCCATCATGATCCCAATGAGGTTTAACTTTTAGTATAGATTCTTTTAATTCATCGGTTAAAGCTTCATCTCCATCTAAAGACAAAATATAATTATGAGAAGCTTGTTGGATGGCATAGTTTTTTTGCTCGATATATCCTTCAAATTTATGCTGAATAAAAGTAACATTATATTTATTACAAATAGCTTCTGTATTGTCTGTTGAATAGGAATCTATCACAATAACTTCATCGGCAATACCAACTAAAGAGGAAAGGCATTTTTCTAAATGTTCTTCTTCATTATAGGTTATTATTACCGCAGATAACGGAAAAGTTTTATGATGTGAATAGATTTCATTAAAGTTAGTTGGTATTAAACTATTACCATTTTCTGAAAAATTATACTCAAGAAAATCTTCTAACTTAGTTTTAAAATAAGAAGGTTTTAAATTTGGGTATAAAGCAATCGAACTTTCTTTAAGTTGTTTGGTTGTTTTGTCTAAAAATAATTCAGGTTGATAATCTTTTAAATGAACAGAATTGTGAAGCTTTCCATCTTCAAAGGTAGACCACATTTCTTTTTCAATCCACGGAGAAAAAATAATAAATGATGGCTTATCTAATGCTTTTGCCATATTAATCGCACCACCATCGTTTCCAATAATAAAATCACAGGCATCCATAATAATGATAAATTCCCGAAGATTTTCCCCTAATAAATTAAAAAATATATTTTTTTGAGTTTTCTTAGCGCAATGATCATATACTTTTTGAGCAAGATCTAATTGATTTGGAATATAATTAAAAAGAATATTAACATCTATTTTTTCTGAGACATAATCAACCACTTTTGCCATATATTCCAATGGAAAGGTTTTGTTGGGACTACTTCCGATAATAGATATCATTACCGTTTTTTTGTTCTTATCTAATTGATATTCTTCAAATAAATTTACAATAAATTCCTTTTCTTCAGCTGTCACCGATAATTTTGGTACAACTTCAATTTTAACATTTAACTGTAATGGATCTAATAAAGATAACCTTCTTTCAATGACTAATCCAACATTCGATTTTGGTTCGTCAGATTGAGGAATATTATGTGTGTAAAGGAAAGTTCTTCCTGTTTTTTTATAGGAAATTTTCATTGGAGCATTCGAAAACAGAACCGTTAACCAACTTTCTAATTTAGAATACGCATCAATTACAAGATCGTATTTTTCTTTCCGAACTTGAAAAATAAGTTTAAAAAACTCCAGTTTACTACGGCGGTGTTTCCGTTCGAATAATATATAATTATCAATACTTGTATTTCCTTGTAAAACGGGTAGTGTGCTTTTATAGACCATATAATCTATCTGAGCATTGGGATATGCCTTGCGAAGATTATTGCAAAGCAAGGTGCTTACCAAGACATCGCCAATCATTTTTTGCTGAATTACAAGTATTTTCATTAAAAAGTTAAGTGCTATTTATAAGGATTGAAAGATAAACCTTTTTTGTTTTTTATTTAGTTCTAAACCGCAACATCATACTCCCGAAGTGCATCGTTTAACGAAGTTTTTTTGTTGGTGCTTTCCTTTCGCTTTCCAATAATTAATGCACAAGGAACTTGAAAGTCTCCCGCAGGAAATGACTTGGTATAACTTCCAGGGATTACAACCGAGCGTGCAGGAACTAAACCTTTGGTTTCAATAGGTTCAGCATGGGTTACATCTATAATTTTGGTAGAAGCTGTTAGTACCACATTGGCACCTAAAACAGCTTCACTTTCTACTCGAACTCCTTCCACAACTATACAACGAGAACCAATAAATGCGTTGTCTTCAATAATTACTGGTGCGGCCTGTAAAGGTTCTAAAACACCGCCAATTCCTACGCCACCACTTAAATGAACGTTTTTTCCAATTTGTGCGCAACTACCAACAGTTGCCCAAGTATCGACCATGGTTCCTTCATCTACATAAGCGCCAATATTTACATAACTAGGCATTAAAATTACTCCTTTCGAAATATAAGCACCGTGCCTGGCAACTGCATGAGGAACTACTCGAATTCCTTTTTCTTTATAACCTCTTTTCAACGGAATTTTATCATGATATTCGAAAATACCAGCTTCTAAAACTTCCATTTTTTGAATTGGAAAATATAAAACCACTCCTTTTTTTACCCATTAATTAACTTCACAACCATTATTTATTGGTGCTGCACAACGTAATTTTCCTTCATCCAGTAAATTTATTACTTCTCTTATTGCTTTTATGGTAACCGAATCTGTCAATAATGAACGGTCATCCCAAGCTTTTTCTATAATTTGTTGTAGTAGTTTCATAAATTTATTTAAATTTTTTAACGGTAATATATGCTGTTCCTAATTAATGATTTTCTTGAATGATAAATTTTTTAATATGCTCGTTTCATATTTATTTAATAATTTCACAAAGATAGAAGTCACTTTTAATTAATCCCTTATTTTTGTGCAAAATATGGCACGAATTTTATCGATAGATTACGGAACCAAAAGAATAGGAATTGCTGTTACCGATGAGTTGCAACTAATTGCTTCGGGATTAACAACAGTTGCTTCCCATGAATTGTTTTCTTTTTTGAAAAACTATTTTTCCGAAGAGAAAGTAGCATTGGTAATTATTGGTGAACCTAAACAAAAAGACGGTACACATTCTAATATAGAGGTGGAAATTCAGAAATTTATTCAGAAGTTTTCAGAAAAATTTCCAACTATGAAAACTACTAGAATGGACGAACGTTTTACCAGTAAAATGGCATTCCAAACAATGATTGATAGCGGAATGAAAAAGAAACAACGTCAAAATAAAGCATTGATTGACGAAATTAGTGCAACGATAATATTACAAGACTATTTAAATTATAAAGTATGATATACCCTATTGTAGCTTACGGAGATCCCGTTTTACGAAAAATGGGAAAAGAGATTTCAAAAGATTTTCCAAAATTTGATGAAATCCTAGAAAATATGTTTGAAACTATGTACAATGCGCTCGGAATTGGGCTGGCTGCTCCCCAAGTTGGAATCCCAATTCGGCTTTTTATTGTAGATGCGACCCCTTTTGCTGAGGATGAAGAATTATCCGAGGAAGAAAGAGAATTTTTAGCAGATTTTAAACAAGTATTTATCAACGCAAAATTAATTGAAGAAACTGGTGATGAATGGGCTTTTAATGAAGGTTGTTTGAGTATTCCTGATGTAAGAGAAGATGTTTTTAGAAACCCAGATATTAAAATTGAATATTTTGATGAAAATTTTAAGAAACACACTAAAAAATTTAGCGGAATTGTAGCAAGAATCATCCAACATGAATACGATCATATTGAAGGTGTTTTGTTCACCGATAAACTATCTCCAATAAAAAAACGTTTGATTAAAGGAAAGCTTTCAAATATTTCAAAAGGAAAAATACAAGTAGAATATCGAATGCGTTTTCCAGATATGAAAAAGAAACGTTAAACGTTTGGAAAATTAATAAGAACCCAAGATATTTGCGTTCCAAATTAAAATAGATTAACAATTAATATTAATATGAGCTTAGAAAAAATATTATCCATTTCAGGAAAACCAGGATTATACCAATTAGAAAACCAAACAAGAAGCGGTTTTTTAGCTAAATCATTAATCGATGGCAAAAAAATTAGTGTGAGTGCACGTCAAAATGTGAGTTTACTTTCTGAAATAGCGATTTATACTTTAACCAAAGAATTGCCTTTACGCGAAGTGTTTTTAAAGATTTCTGAAAAAGAAAATGGGGGAGAAGCAATAAATCATAAAGTGTCAAAAGATAAATTGGAAGAATATTTTTTCGAAGTACTTCCAGATTACGATGAAGATCGTGTGTATCCAAGCGACATTAAAAAAGTAGTGCAATGGTATAACCTATTAACTAAAAACGGTATTACAGATTTTTCGGAAGCAGAACCTGAAGAGAACACAAGCGAAGAAGAGTAAAATATGAGCTCTCGTAAGGACCAGTTAAATGCTTTTGATCGTTTGCTTACCATTATGGATGAGCTTCGAACGCAATGTCCCTGGGATAAAAAACAAACGCTGCAAACCCTACGTCATCTAACAATTGAAGAAACCTACGAATTAGGAGATGCTATTTTAGACAATGATTTAGAGGAAGTTAAAAAAGAACTGGGCGATTTATTATTGCACATAGTTTTTTACGCGAAAATAGGAAGTGAAACCAACGATTTTGATATTGCCGATGTTGCAAATTCAATTTGCGATAAGCTTATTTCTCGTCATCCTCATATTTATGGAGACGTAAAAGTTGCAGATGAAGCAGAAGTAAAAAGAAACTGGGAAACCCTAAAGTTAAAAGAAGGTAAATCGAGTGTTTTGGAAGGGGTTCCAAAATCGTTACCAGCTTTAGTAAAAGCGAGTAGGATTCAAGAAAAGGTTGCTGGTGTAGGCTTTGATTGGGAAGAACCCCAACAAGTTTTTGAGAAATTAGAAGAGGAATTAGAAGAGCTTCAACACGAAATCACCGAGAATAATACCGATAAAATTGAAGCAGAATTTGGCGATGTACTTTTTTCAATGATAAATTACGGTAGATTCTTGAAAATTAGCCCAGAAAACGCTTTGGAACGCACCAATAAAAAATTCATTAAACGATTTCAATATTTAGAAATGAAGGCTAAGAAAATGGGTAAATCTATCCAAGATATGACCTTAGCAGAAATGGATGTTTATTGGGAAGAAGCTAAAAATAGTTAGGTTAAACAGCTTTTTTTTTATTAGTTATATATATCAGTCAATTTAATCTAAAGAATTCCCCGAGGCTCTGCCTCGGTGGTCAAAAAGGAAAG
>CAZIMW010000066.1:10539-13418 GCA_964540425.1 uncultured Flavobacterium sp. | reverse complement strand
ATAAAATCAACACTTAACCATTTGTTGAATGTGTTTTTCGGGGGATGGCTAGTTTCTATAATATGTTGATTGCTAAAATCGCCCTGACCATCTGTATTCTCAAACCAAGAAAGTATATAACTTCCAACAGAATTAGTAAGAATATCCATATCACCATCACTATCTATATCTACAATTGTTTGATATCTTGCCTGTGTAATGCCAGCATCAATTACATTAAGAGAACCAAAATTACCTTGCCCATCTAGATTTTCTGCCCAATACAAACCATTACCGTTAGATACTCCTAATACTAAATCTAAATCGCCATCTTGATCTATATCTCCAGCTGTTACGCCACTTGCTCTGTTAAGCCCGGAGGCAATTGTTTGCATAGTAGAAAATGTGCCATCACCATTGTTTTTATACCAACCCACTATATCATTGCCAAAAAAACTTACCACTATATCTATATTGTTATCGTCATCAATATCTACTAAGGTAAAATTATAACCTTGAGTAAAGCTTTCTTGTATAGTAATTGGCGGGCTAAAATTACCTTGCCCGTCTATATTTTTATACCAGGCAACTAAATGGTTGCCTGAAATAACAAAGTCTTTATAGCCATCATTATCAATATCAGCAGAACGTATGTCGTAAATAATCCCTGCTTCTCCATTTATGAGTTGTGCTGGCCCAAATAGTTGTGCTGTTGCTATTTGTGTTATTACAAAAAAGTAAATAATTAGTTGCTTATTATTCATGTTTTTTAAACTTAGGGCGGGTTCTAAAAATTGATTTTTTATCTTTTTGAGAAAAATTATATTTCAAATGTAGTAAAAATTGATTGATTTCAATAATAAAGATTGAAACTACATCTATCTATCTATCTATCTATCTATTTATTTATCAGTAAGTTATTTTGGCTCTATGTTGATTTAGGTGGGTAACTATAAATCCAAATTTTTGTTTTTAGTAAATTTCACTTAAAATAAAGCCTTATGTCTGTGTTTACAGACCTACTAGGTTTTTAAAACCTAGTAGGTCTAAATTCCTAAATCAAAACCTACTGAGAAAGGAATCTAAAAATAAGCCACCCACTACAAACAGCATAGAACCATAATACTCTATAAAAAATCACCCCTTATATAAAGTAATTTTTAAAACTAGTTAATACATAAATTACTATTAAAATACACGAAACGTTAAAATATTAAGTATTATGTCGAATAATAATGCTTTTTAACGCTATTATTGAATTTTAATTCAGATATTAGCCATCCCAAACCTAAAGAACTTAACCTATAATGCAAAAAGTAAACACCGCAATTAAAGAAACGTTTTACCTACTTAAGAATGTTATCTATATAGCTAAAAAAGTGTTTTTATTAAATTAATACTTGTTATAAAAATTTTTAGCCCCAAATCTGCTTTAATCAGATAAAGGTCAAACCCGTTCTTTGTGAGGTTAGAACGGGTTTTTTAATGGAATAAATTTAGTTGTTTAACAATGCGACAATTCGTAATGGACCACCACTTCCACCTTTTATTTTCATTGGTAAAGCGATTACTTCAAAATTGTTTGCAGGTAATTTATCGAGATTAGTAAGATTTTCGAATGCGGGAATATTTTCAGAAAGGAGAATTACGTGACTTTTAAAATATTCGGATTGACCATAATCAATACTCGGCGTATCTAAACCTATTGATTTTATATTTCTGTTTTTCACCAACCATGCTGCAGCTTCAGGAGAAAGACCAGGAAAATGCAGCAATTTTATAGCATCAGAGCCACGAAGATCAGTTCCTAAATATTTTACTTTGTCTGGGTAATATTTGGAATAGCCAGTTTCTAATAAAACAATGCTTCCGTCTGGAATTTTCATGTTTTCTTTTGCTTCCCAATTGGTAAAATCTTCAATACTTATTAAATAATCTGGGTTATTTAAAGCTTTTTCAGAAACGTCGATCTTAATTCCATTACCTATTAATTTTTCTAATGGTATTTCATCCACCGATTGTCCTCCTTCATAAAAATGAATGGGTGCATCAATATGAGTTCCTCCATGTTCTGCAGTCGTGATATTATTTGCTGAATAATAAAAACCTTTGTCGGTTTTACCTCTAAAGACTGTATCCAATTTAAACTCTTTTGCAGTTACCCAATAAATAGTTTCTTTTGAAAACTCGTGAGAGAGGTCTATAATTATTTTGGAGGAATATTGATTTTGTTTAAGGGGTTTTGCCTCTTTATTTTGAATGGTTTTTTCTTGGCATCCAAAAGAAAATAAAAGGCTAAATATAAATAGGGTTTGTATTGATTTCTTGAATCTAGCTTTCATAATTATTGTCATTAACCAAATATATAAATTAAATCCCTTTCGGGATCGCATTAATCAACGTTTTTGTATATGCTTTAGTTGGATTGGCATAAATTTCATCGGCATCGCCAATTTCTTCAATTTTTCCTTCTTTCATTACTAATAATTGATCTGCCATAAATTTCACCACCGCTAAATCGTGAGAGATAAATATATAAGTGAACCCAAAATCGTCTTTTAATTCGTTCAGTAAATTTAAAACCTGTGCTTGTACCGAAATATCTAATGCCGAAACCGACTCATCACAAACCACTAGTTTTGGTTCCATTGCAATGGTTCTTGCAATGCCTACTCTTTGTCTTTGACCGCCAGAAAGCTCATGTGGATACCGATTAAAATAGCTATCATCCAATCCTACACGGTTTAATAAATCTAATGTTTTTTGTTTTCGATCTCGTTGGTTTTTTCCTATTTGGTGTACTTGCATCGGCTCCATAATCGCTTCTCCAATTAACATTCTTGGGTTTAATGAAGAATAAGGGTCTTGAAAAATAAGCTGTATCTCTTTCCGAAGCTTTC
>CAZIMW010000066.1:0-10529 GCA_964540425.1 uncultured Flavobacterium sp. | reverse complement strand
AATTTCTGAAGATGATAATTGGGTAAGTTCTTTGCCTCGGTATTTTATACTTCCCGAAGTTGCTTTGTCTAATTGTAAAATTGCTTTTCCGAGGGTAGATTTTCCGCAACCAGATTCGCCTACCAAACCTAAGGTTTCTCCTTCAAAAACTTTAAAACTTACATTGTCAACTGCTTTTACTACTTTCTTTTTTTGAAATAATCCCACATTGGAATAGTATTCTTTTTTCAAATTCAACACTTCTAACAAAGGTGCTTTGGTGTACATTTTTTTATGGTTTAAAGCTCTTTGTTGTGGTGTGACTTCTTTGGCTACAAAACTTTTGTCTGCAAGTGAAGCAATGGTTGGTAACTCTTTTAACCGAACATTTAAACTCGGTCTTGAAGCTAATAAAGCTTTGGTGTATTCTTCTTTTGGGGTTTTAAAAACCTGCAAAGCACTTCCTTTTTCTACCACATTCCCTTGGTACATTACGACCACTCGATCCACGATTTCTGAAACCAATCCCAAATCGTGAGAAATAAAAAGCATACTCATATTTGTTTCTTTCTGAATCTCTTTTAATAGCAATAAAATTTCTTTCTGAACCGTAACGTCTAAGGCCGTTGTAGGCTCATCGGCAATCAATAATTTAGGCTTACAAGCAATTGCCATCGCAATCATTACCCGTTGCATTTGTCCGCCACTAATTTGATGCGGATAACTATTAAAAATTTCATTAGGACGAGGAAGTTTTACTTTTTCAAATAGAGAAAGGGTTTCCTTTTTTGCTTTTGAAGTCGAATACTTTAAATGAAGCTGCATAATTTCAGCAACCTGAAAACCACATTTAATAGAGGGATTTAAACCACTCATAGGCTCTTGGAAAATCATTGCGATTTCTTTCCCACGAAGTTTCCGAATAGTTTCTGGTTTTTCTTTTAATAGGTCTTTTCCGTTAAACAGAATTTCTCCTTTTAATTGGGAAGTTTTTTCAGATAATAATCCCATAATCGCTAAAGAAGTCACCGATTTTCCCGAACCAGATTCTCCAACCACTCCAACGATTTCATTTTCAGAAATATCAAATGAAATATTGTGAACTACCTCAATAAACTGTTTTTTGTTTCCAAAGGAAATACGGAGGTTTTTTATAGAAAGTAAGGTTTCATTTGACATATTTCAAAGATAGGATTCTCTACAATATTCTTGAAGTTTTTACATAATGAATATTCCGATCTTTTAAATAGTTGATTATATAATGAAAACAGGTTTCATGTTTTCCAACTAATTCTGGCGGAAAAACACCTTTTTCGGTAAACAATCCTTCTAAAAATAAATTGGCAGCCGATGCAGCGGTATAGCCTGTGGTTCTTGCCATTGATGAGGTTTGAGTTTCAGCACAATATTCATCGTGAAGATTGTAAACAATTTCTTCTGTTTCTCCGTTTTTGTTTTTACCTTTTACGGTTACTCGCATAACGGTTAATTCTTCTTCGGTTTCGCCTAATTTCCATTCATTGAATAAAACTTTACTCGTAAAATCGAGCGGTGATATTTTAGTTCCGTTGACTTCAATCTCTTCCATATTAAAAAAACCGCTTTCTTTTAAAACTTTTACATATTCCACATGACCGGGATATCGTAAGGTTTTTTCTTTCATATTTGGAATGTGAGGCATTGTAAAAATAATGGAACGAAGTCCGTCAGAATTGAAAGATTCCAAAGTTCCTACTTTATCAAAATCTATGTATTCGCAATCGGTTAGAGCCTCGCGAGTAATCATTTTTCCGTTTTCTACAAAACGAGCAGGTCGGGTGTATTCTTCAATGACATCAATGGGTGAGAATGGTGCTTTATAACAAAAAGGCCATTTTTTAACTTTTGGCAATCCACCTACTAAACATTCAAAATCGGTGAGTTTTAAGTTTTCATTTTCATAACCTAAAATAATATTATCCATTCCAGGAGCAACACCACAATCTACAATAGCTGTTACGTTTTTTTCTTTGGCAAGAGCGTCTAATTCTAAAGAGTTCTCTGAAAAGAAGGAAATGTCAATTACATTCATTTCTGCTTCAATAATAGTTTTCAACGTTTCAAAACCTAAGAATCCAGGAACAGCACAAACCACCAAATCGAACGATTTAATGGTTTTTTGAAGAGTGGGTTTATCGGTTACATCTAAAACTTGTGTACTTAATTTATTACATTTTTTAAAAGCTTTGTCCAATGCTTTTTGATTGTAATCTGTTAATGTGATTTTATGGTTTTTAGAAAGGTCGATGGCGATGGTGCTTCCTACCATTCCGGCACCTAATACAATGATGTTTTTCATGTAAAAGAAATTTATTAGTAAAAGTAAGATTAAAATATTTAAGGAAACAATAATAAATGGGAACACTGATATAACGGATTTTACGGATTCTCACGGGTTATGCATTTCTGTGTAAATCGGTAAAATCCGTGTCCTCCGTGTTCTACCTTCTTAAATACTTAGATTTCCTATCATTAGTAAATATCTTTCTTTTAAAAGTAGCTTCTTTACCAAAGCCTAATAGTAAACCAATTTCAATTTCAGTAGCTTTTAAATAATTGAGTAGTTGATATTCGTGTTCTTCAATTAATGCACTAGCTTTTAATTCGATGATAATTTGATCTTCCACAATTAAGTCCGTATAATATAAACCAACTTTTTCACCTTTATAATAGACTTGTATTTTCTGTTGCCGATTACATTTTAACCCAACACTTCTTAATTCTTGACATAATGCATTTTCATAAACTTTTTCTAAAAAACCATATCCAAGTGAATTATACACTTCGTAAAAACTTCTAATAATTTCATCAGTAATATCTTTGTGTAGTAACATTTTTAAATTTTTAGGGAACACAGATTTTACGGATAAACACAGGTTTTTTTAAAATCCGCAACAATCCGTAAAATCTGTGTCCTCCGTGTTCTATATGTTCTATTTCTCTATCAAACTGACAAAATTTCACCTTCCACCAAAATTTCCTCATTCCGAAGGCGTAAAATAATCTGAGCCACCGCAATGGTATCTTTTTCACAATACCGAATGATTCTATCAATATCATTTTCCTTATAAAAAACATCTCGAACTTCGCTACCATCAATATCATCTTTAGGCGAAGGAATGCCTAAAACATGGGCCATTAATTTAAGTGAAGTATAAGTTTTGTAGTCACCAAATTTCCACAATTCTAACGTATCTAAATGTGGAACTTCCCAAGGTTTTTTCCCGAAGAGATTTAGTTTAAGCGGAATATCAACTCGGTTAATAATCATTCTACGTGCAATAAAAGGGAAATCAAATTCCTTTCCGTTATGGGCACAAAGCAAGTGATAAGGTTTATTAAAATGAGTTTCAAGAAGCGTTTTAAATTCTTCTAAAAGGGGAATTTCTTCTCCGTGAAAAGTAGTCACTCTAAAGTTTCTAACATCTCCTTTAAACACAAAGTACCCTACAGAAATACAAATTATTTTCCCGAATTCTGCCCAAATCCCTGCACGATTATAAAATTCTTCGGGAGTAAATTCGTCTTTTCGTTGGTAATTTGTTTTTTGTTCCCAAAGTTGTTGGGCGGTTTCGTCTAATTCAGAAAAATTTTTAAATAAAGGAACCGTTTCAATATCTAAAAATAAGATATTTTCTAATTTTATTCGTTTTAACATAATTTATAAAATTGCAATTAGGGAGGAAATATAAAGATAGTAAATAATTATTAATTCAAAACAATGACTGTTGTTTCACAGGATTTTCGTGATCCAACAACCATTTTTTACGATGTAAACCACCAGCAAAACCGGTTAACGAACCATCTTTCCCAATTACTCGATGACAAGGAATAATAATCGCAATAGGGTTTTTTCCGTTTGCCGAAGCCGCCGCACGAATCACTTTTGGATCGCCCAAACGATTAGCTATAGTTTGATAAGAAACTGTTTTTGAAAACGGAATTTCCTGTAATTGTTTCCAAACTCTTTTCTGAAACTCAGTTCCTTCAGGATTTAATTTTAAGTTGAATTCCGTTCGAGTTCCCTCAAAATATTCTTGAAGTTGGGCAACGATTTCTTGAAGGTATTTAGGGGTTTTTGGAGTTGGTTTTTCTTCAGAATTCATAAAATGAAGTGATGACAAACCATCTTTATTTCCTTTAATTTCAAGAGTTCCGACAGGAGATTTAAAGTAAACAGTATCCATAATTACCAACCTACATATTTTGGAGGCTTTACATTTTTTAAATTCAAATACACAATTAATTGCCCACGATGATGTGTTACGTGATCCTGAAGTAAATTAAGAATTTGTAATTTGCTTTTAGGTCCAGCGAAGAAATCAACGGTTTCTTGAAGGTTTTCACCGGGAGTGTTTTGTATGATTTCTAAAACTGAATCAAAGGAGTTTTTTAATTCTGCAATAACTACAGCTTTGCTTTTTTGCAAAGAGTCTTCATCCTTTTTATATTTCTTTTCCGTAAAATACGAAGTGCTCAGCCAATCCATATTTTGTTTAATATGGAGTAATTGCTCGCTAAAACTCATCTCTCTTTCCGTAGGTTTAAAACCGTAATTTTCTTCGGGCATTGCTTCAGCTATTTCAAGAAGATAATTTTTTGAGTTTTCCCATTTTTCAAGGAAGGCTGTTTTAGGTGTGATTTGTTGTGCCATAAAAGTTGAAATATTCAGTAATACTATAAGTAAAATTCCTTTTTTCATTTCTTAAAATTTATCATCTAAAATAGATGACTAATTTACAGGGATCATTTCAAATAAAAAATAAAAAATAAAACTGATATTTCTCAGTATTAATTTCTATTTTTTTTAAGACCTTTATAGATTACAACTTAAAATATGCTAACAAGAGATAATTTTAAAGATTTAGTTGAAGGGAAGACCGATAAAAAAGCATTTGTCGAGCTTTTAAAATCGGATGTCAGCGAAAATAAATTAGCTGAGATATTATATGATTTAGAATATGAAAAAGAATTACTTCAATTACAAGCCGAATTGGTCAACCTCCAAAAATGGGTAACAAAACATAAAAAAAGAGTTTGTGTAATATTTGAAGGTAGAGATGCTTCCGGAAAAGGAGGTTCTGTTAGGAGAATGACAGAACACTTAAACCCTCGTAGTAGAAGGGTTGTAGCACTTACCAAACCTACCGAAGTAGAACAAGGGCAATGGTATTTTAGACGGTATATTAAAGAAATGCCTAATCCTGGAGAACTCGTTTTCTTCGATAGAAGTTGGTACAACCGTGCGGTAGTGGAACCCGTTATGGGGTTTTGCACCAAAGAGCAATACGATAAATTTATGATTCAAGTTCCCGAATTTGAACATATGCTCTATGAAGATGGTGTAATTGTAATTAAATTTTGGTTCTCGGTGACCAAAGAAGAACAGATAAAGCGATTTGAATCAAGGTTAGCAAGTCCATTAAAACGCTGGAAATTCAGTCCTGTAGATCAAGAAGGACAAAAACGATGGGATGATTATACGTATTATAAAGATCAAATGTTTGGCAATACCCATACCACATTTAGCCCTTGGATTATCGTAAAGACCAACAATAAAAAAGAAGCTAGATTAGAAAGTATTCGGTATTTACTTTCTCGTTTTGATTATGACGGAAAAGGAGATTCAGGAACCGAATTACTTCCAGACCCAAATGTTGTACAACGCTATCACAGATCAGTAAAACAAAGTAGTTATGAAGGATAATATTTCAGAAAAAGACCTTTCGCTGTTAAATAAAAAGAAAGCATTAAAATATTTTTTATCAAAAGAAAACCCTTCAATTTCAAGGGCATTGCGGTATTTAAATTATGAATCTCGACTAACAGAACTTCAAGAAGAATTAATTAAACTTCAGAAATGGGTAAAGAAAAATGATGAAAAAATTGTCCTCATTTTTGAAGGAAGAGATGCCGCTGGAAAAGGGGGAGCTATTCGTAGAGCTACAGAGCATTTAAATCCTCGTGAGTTTAAAGTGGTTGCTTTACCAAAACCAACCGATGAAGAATTGGGTCAATGGTATTTTCAGCGTTATATTAATTTATTACCAATGAAAGGAACGATGGTTCTTTTTGATAGAAGTTGGTACAACAGGGCAATTGTTGAGCCTGTTAACGGATTTTGTACTGCGGAAGAATATGAGATTTTTATGAATCAAGTGAACGATTTTGAACGAATGATTACCGAATCTGGAGTGCGTTTGATTAAATTTTATTTTTCGATTTCGAAAAGCGAACAGGAAAAACGTTTTCAAGATATTATTTCGAGTCCGATAAAGAAATGGAAATTTAGTGCAGTAGATCAAAAAGCATTAGAATTGTGGGACGATTATACACATTATAAAAATGAAATGTTTACAAGAACTAATACAGAAATTTCCCCCTGGAAAGTGATTAAAGCCAATAAAAAAACAAAAGCAAGAATTGAAGCTATTGAGCATATTTTAAATACGATTCCGTATGATGATAAAAATCTGGAAGTGATAAAACATGTTCATTTTGAAGATTAATTTTAGACAGTTTCCATCATATAGTATTTCATTTTTAAAATTCCATATCTTTAATAAATTTTTATAGATTATGGCACATTTACGTTTTTCAATAGTAGGAATTCTGTTTCTTATTTTCTTCGGAATTAATTCAGAATTCACCTTTTCACAAAATTACAATCCTGAACTTTTCGATGCTATGGAATATCGATTGCTCGGCCCTTTCCGTGGTGGAAGAAGTGCAGCAGTAACAGGAATTCCTAACAAACCTAACTTGTTTTATTTTGGAGCAACGGGTGGAGGTGTTTGGAAAACTGAAGACGGCGGAAGGGCTTGGAAAAATATTTCAGATGGATTTTTTGGAGGTTCCGTTGGCTCGATAGCTGTAAGTGCAGACGATCCAAATGTGATGTATGTTGGTGGTGGTGAATCTACTGTTCGTGGGAATGTTTCTTCAGGATATGGGGTTTGGAAAACTGAAAATGCAGGAAAAACATGGACGTATTCGGGACTTAAAAATAGCCGACATATTCCTAGAATTGTAATACATCCTAGAGATCACAATACCGTTTTCGCAGCCGTTTTAGGAAATATATATAAACCTACTTCCGAAAGAGGAATATACAAATCTACCGATGGTGGAAAAACGTGGACAAATAAATTATTTGTCAATGAAAATGCAGGAGCGGTAGATTTGATTATGGATCCTACCAATCCAAGAATTTTATATGCAACTACTTGGAACCTTAGAAGAACACCTTACAGTTTAAGCAGTGGAGGCGAAGGTTCTGCACTTTGGAAGAGCATTGATAGTGGCGAAACTTGGAAAAATATTTCAAAAAACGAAGGATTTCCAGAAGGAATTTTAGGAAATATGGGAGTGACAGTTTCTCCTGTAAATAACGATATCGTTTGGGCAATAGTTGAAAATAAAGATGATGGAGGAGTGTATAAAAGCACTGATGGAGGCGAAACTTGGAATAATATTAACAGCGAACGAAAATTACGTCAGCGTGCTTGGTATTATTCTCGTATTTATGCCGACCCACAAGATGTAAATGTAGTTTATGTACTCAATGTTAATTACCATAAAAGTACCGACGGCGGAAAAACATATAGCACTTATAACGCTCCTCACGGCGATCATCATGATTTATGGATTGCACCAGAAAATCCAAAACGAATGATTATAGGAGACGATGGCGGAGCACAAATCACCTACGATGGCGGCGATACTTGGAGTACCTATCACAATCAGCCAACCGCTCAATTTTATAGAGTGACAACCGATAATTCATTTCCATATCGAATATACGCAGCTCAACAAGATAATTCAACTATCCGGATTACGCATCGTAACGAAGGCTGGAGTGTAGGTGAAGACGATTGGGAATCCACCGCAGGTGGAGAAAGCGCCCATATAACTATCGATCCAGAAAATAACGATATTGTTTATGGCGGAAGTTATGACGGATTTTTAACACGTTACAATCATAAAAAAAACACCATAAGAAGTGTAAGTGTATGGCCAGATAATCCGATGGGACACGGAGCTGAGGATATGAAATATCGTTTTCAATGGAATTTTCCGATGTTCTTTTCAAAACACAATACTAAGAAGCTTTATACTTTTTCAAATCATGTTCACGTAACGACCAATGAGGGTCAAAATTGGAAAGTAATCAGTCCAGATTTAACTCGGAATGATTCCACAAAATTAAAATCTTCAGGAGGACCAATCACTCAAGATAACACTTCGGTAGAATATTACTGCACCATTTTTGCAGCTGCCGAATCTCCAATTACGGAAGGAATTTTATGGACAGGAAGTGACGATGGATTGGTTCATATTTCTAGAAACGGAGGCGAAACTTGGGAGAATATAACTCCCAAAGGAATGCCAGAATGGATGATGATTAATAGCATCGAACCTTCCGTTTATGACGAAGGAACTTGCTATATCGCTGGAACAAAATATAAAACAGGCGATTTCGCTCCTTATTTATATAAAACGAATGACCACGGAAAAACTTGGAAAAAAATCACCAATGGTATTCCGAGTGAGCATTTTACAAGAGTAGTTAGGGAAGATCCAAAAAAGAAAGGGTATTTGTATGCAGGAACCGAAACAGGACTGTATGTTTCCTATAATGATGGTTTAAATTGGCAATCACTTCAGTTAAATTTACCGATAGTTCCGATTACCGATTTAAAGGTTAAAAACAATAATTTAATTGTTGCTACTCAAGGAAGAAGCCTTTGGATTTTGGACGATTTAAGTATGTTGCATCAACTTTCCAATCTAAATAATGAGGAAAATATTCTTTTTAAACCAAAAGACACGTATCGTATGAGAGGGTATTCTAACAAAGAATCTTTGACATCGGGAACCAATCATCCATCGGGAGTGGTGACTTATTTTTATGTAAAAAATCCTTCAGAAAAGGAAATAAAACTAAGTTATTTAAATTCCAAAAACGATACCATTAAAACGGTAAGTACGAAGAATGAAAAAGACAATTTTAAAGTAAAAGAAGGGTCCAATATGTTTGTTTGGAATACTCGTGGAAAGTCGGCAGAAAAGTTAGACGGAATGATATTATGGTGGGCGAGTTTGAATGCTCCAAAAGCTGTTCCGGGAGCTTATAAAGTAGTGTTGAGTGTAGATAACGAAAGTTATACCCAAGACTTAAATATTATTCCTAATCCAAATTCTGAAAGTGATGTTGCAGGAATGCAACAACAGTTTGATTTTATTACCGATATTAATAAGACGATTGATAAAGCACATACTTCCATTAAAAATATTCGAAAAATCAATTTGCAATTAGCTTCTTTTCAAGAACAATATAAGGACGATGATCGTGTAAAAGATTTGGTTGAAAAAGCTAAAAAACTAAGTGAGAAATTTTCAGAAATTGAAAAAGCATTATACCAAACACAAAACAAAAGCGGACAAGATCCGTTAAATTTTCCAATTAAATTAACCAATAAATTAGGGCATTTAAACAGTTTGGTTGGGATGGGAGATTTTCCGCCAACGGAGCAAGATATTGCTGTTAAAAATGAATTGACAAGTAAAATTAATTCAGAATTAGATAAGTTTAATACATTGGTTTCAGAAGAAATAAAGAGGTTTAATGAGGCTTTTAATTCCTTAGAATTAAACTATTTGTTTATTGAAGAGGATAAAGAATAAATGATTCACACCGTGACTTTAAGTCACGGTGTGAATGGGTTTTGGGTTAAAAAACTTTATTGGTGGTCGGAGATTTTATAAACAATTAAGCTTTTGCCATCTTTAAAAGCCATGGCTCTGTATTTTTGAGTAATCCGAAATTGATAAATGCCTGCTTTCTTAGGTTTTCGTAGTTTTAAGTCCGCAGATTTGTAGTCGCCGTTTTCAATGTATTGGCAAGCTTTTAAATATTGTAAGCGAAGCCCATACCTCTCAACTACTTTAGTTATTTTATCATTATCAAATACCTGCATTATTTAATAACCTTAGAAAAATTAGCGGAATTTTGTTGCCATTCTTTTTTGGCTTGTTCAGCTTCATTTAGTTCCTCTTCGCTTAGTTTTGGCAAATCTTTATCAAAATATAAATATTCTAAAAGATAGTCTAATAATTTTTCAGCATTTTTAAAACTAGTTTTGGTAAACTGTTTTTGCCCGTTTTTAATAGTGATTGTTGTCATTGCCTGTGTATTTAATTACAAAGATACGGAAAATTGCAAATAAAAAAAATTACGGTTTTTCCGATTTACGCTTTTCTCGATTTGGCTTATTGTAAAGTCTGAAAATTATATTTTGATTAGAAACGAGGTTAATTCACGCCGTGACTTAATGAAATTTTAATCTTTCCTCATTGCTAAATCATACAGGTATTCAGGCGATAAATCAAGTTTATTTCCCCAATTTAAAGTCCAACTTCCTAATGTAAATTTTTTAAAATATTCAACATTTCTGGCGTAATAGACAAAAAGGAGGCTAGGAATCGTTGTAACCCTTATATTTGTTGAC
>CAZIMW010000065.1:7766-13748 GCA_964540425.1 uncultured Flavobacterium sp. | reverse complement strand
TTTTGTAGGAACTAGTGAAAACGCTGTTAAATCTCAAATATACATTGCTTTAATCACATTTTTACTGCTTCAACTTATTGTAAGAACCGTAGCTAAACAAAAACAAGCATTTTCTAATTTCGTTGAAAAAATAAGAATTTGTCTTACATTCTACCTTACCATAGACTATATCTGTAATCAGGTAGGTGAAGGTGCAAAAAGAATTAGAGGAGAACCACAGCAAAAATTAAACCTTCAAACAAACTTATTTTCTTGAAAAAGCATAGAATTAAACCTGTTTATAAGGGTTAAGGCATAATTATGTCTATATTTGAAAAACTTTCGGATGGAAGTGATATATTACATTCAAATAAATTGAAAAACAGTAATATTGCCGATGAAACTTGCATTTAATCAGATTTAATTGTAAAATTGACATCTAAAAATTATTACTCTTAAACCTATAATCTTGTTATTATGACCTTAAATTCAAAAATAAACCTTCTTACAATTGCGTTATTATTGACTACTACATTTTCTATTGCTCAAAAAAAAAGAGAACAATTCATTATTTCGGGAGATGTAGCAATTGACAAATATCATGACCGTGAAGAACTTGAAAATATGCCAAAAGGTCAATTGCTGGTTTTATATAATAGACGTATCGAGGTAATTATCAAGATTCTTCCAAATATTGCATTTGCTACTAAACCTGGTGTAACAATGAGTTCTTTAGGTATTCCAGACACCAAAAAAAACCGAAGTGCCTTAGAAGATAATATTGAAGCAACAACAATATATTTTGACAATACTATAGAGTTTCAAAAAATAGTACTTCCTTATTCAGATAAAAATAACTTGATAGCTGCTATATTGTTTTATGAAGAAACGTTAAAGGCATTACACACCTATGATGATTTTAAATAACGGAACGAGGTTTTATATCATACAATAATTTTCTACTATATAGCATAGGGCAGAATCATACTTTTAAATTTAATATTCTCAATAAATAGGATTCATTCCAACCAGCTTCAAGCCTTTTACTCTTGACAGATAATTTTTTAGGGGGTTCGTTTTTCGATAAGTTCAGAGCAATTTTGTTTAGTATAGAATAATTTTGAGCAGCGTTTTCTGCTCTTTTTCTTGAAGCACCTTCAGAGAAAGCAACATCCAATGTCCAATGGAGTTTATTTTCCACAGCCCAATGTGAGCGTACTTTTGATTGAAACTTATTAGCATCATTCTCTAAACTAGATACATAATAACATGTTGCTTCTTCTGTAGGTTCAGCACTATTTTTAAATTCACGAGTACTTTCAATTTTTATGATACTTTTTAAATTTTTCCATTCATTGTTATGCTCAATAAATTGAAAGTTTTTAATCACACTACATATTCTAGCTTCTATCCTTCCATGGCCTAAATCATAATTGATGCATGTTTCTGGCTATTTTGAAAACCGAAATTCATCCTGAATGTGTTCTAATAATTGTGGTTTATTTGCTTTTACAGCTAAAATATAATCTGCATCTTGAGCTATTATTTTTTTAGCAATTTCTTTTTGAGTTCCCTCCCGATAGCTTCTTAAATCTGCATGACTTTATTAAAATAGCCGCAAAGTATTCATACGAAACGCTTTGCGGCTTGTTGTTTTTCACCTAAATTGGTGATGCAAAAACAAGAATATGAAAGCACTACAATCTAATTCAATAAGTGCCTTTGGCGGAATAAATTTTGTTTTCGAAGACTTTAACAAGCTCGGTTTAGGTAGATTATTTAATAATGAATTACCTAAACTTCCTGCTCAAAGTCAATATTGTTGGAAGGATATTATTTACTCTTTATACAGTATTTATATGTGTAGGGGTAGTTGTATTGAGGATATTGAAACGAATTTAAAAAGTCATTTAAATAAAAACCCTTTTTGTAACATTCCTAGCCCAGACACCTATTAAGAAGATTGAGTAGTTTGTCCGAACCAACAAAAACTGTAGAACCAAGCGAGGGATTGTCAATCATAAATACTGTGAAAACAATTTACTGAGCAACCTAAATAAATAGATTGGACGTATTCTGCTCCCCCTATTAGTTCATTATCGAACCATATTCCATTGATATTTAAAGAGATTAATTCTTAAATCAACCTTTCTAGACATCGAACCAAAGTTATTTCTTATAACCAATCTTATTTTTTGGTTTATCTTTCTTTTCAACAAGCTCATCCAAATAGTTAAATACTAATTCTATGTTTTTACTTTGATTCGTTAATTTCTTTTTTATTTCTTCTATTTCTAATTTTAAATTTAAGTTGTCTGTAAAGGATTCTCTTATTTTAGTGAAAATGCGTATTATTCTTATATTTACTTCGATAGCTCTTAGGCTATTTAAGACGCTTGATAACATAGCCCCTTGTTCTGTAAAACAAAAAGGAGTATATCTAAGTCCTTTTTTGTCTTCTTTGGAGTTCTTCTTTTGACATTTCAAACATAAAATCATCAGGGAATCGCTCTTTATTCCTTCTTACTGCTTCTTTTAATCGTTTTGTTTCTACTCCTTAAGTTCTGCTAAATCACGATCCAACATTATCTTTTGATCTCTTATTAAATAAATTTTATTCGTTATTATTTCCTCTGGAATAGTTACTTCTTTACTCATTAATTCTGATTATTTTTTTATCTAATTTGATTAACAAAATTACGGAATAGAAATTAAATTGAAGAAAATATTTTTTAACCTCTTGGACTCGAACCGACATAAATAACTAAATAGCACCTTATTAAAGAACATATGCATTAAAAAATAAAATATAATGAGTAAAAGGATATAATTATCGAACCACTTTTGTTAATTAGTTAGTCTCTATAATCATTAGTAAACATAGGCTTTATGATTGCTACTAAACAAAAAATCCAACCTAAATAAATAGATTGGACGTGTTCTGCTCCTCCTCAAAGACTCGAACTTTGGACCCTCTGATTAACAGTCAGATGCTCTAACCAACTGAGCTAAGGAGGAATTTATGGTTATACTTTCAGTATTATAAGAACTTAATTTTTGCCTTTTCAACATATTCTTGTTGCTTAAGCGGGTGCAAATATATATTATTTTTTAATTTACAACAAACGATTTATTTTGTTTTTTTAATTTATTTTTTTTTGCACGACACATATAAGATATTGTAACTTCACAAATCTTCTATCATCTGTCTTAAAACGATAGTAGCTTGTCCTGATAATATGAGGAGTCTCCCACCATCTATTTAAACAGCCATCTGTAAATATCATTCCCGTTTGCAAACAATACCAATCCTATTAATAAAAAGAATCCAGCCATTTGCGCATACTCCATTACCTTCTCATTAGGTTTGCGTCCTGTTGCCATTTCATACAATAAAAATACTACGTGACCACCATCTAATGCAGGTATTGGTAAAATATTCATAAAGGCTAAAATAATTGAAATTAAAGCTGTGGTATGCCAAAAAGCCAACCAATTCCATTCGCCTGGAAATAAATTTCCAATCGCTCCAAAACCTCCCACTTGTGTTGCTCCTTCTTTAGTAAACACATATTTAAACTGACTCACATAGTCCTTTAAAATATTATATCCGTAGGCGGTTCCTCCACTAAGGCTTTCTAAAAAACCATATTTTACTTCTTTATAGGCACCTACATATTCCAATCCATAGTTGTTAATTCCTATGGTTCCGTCTTCTAAAGGAGTTACTAAAATGGTTTGATTTGCTCCTTCTCTTTCAATTTCAATTGAAATTTCTTTACTTGGATTCGCCTTAATTTCTTTGGAAAGGCTGCTCCAAATTGGCGTTGCTTTTCCGTTTATTGAAATAATTTTATCTCCTTTTAATATTCCTGCTTTAGCTGCTGGCATTTCAGGAATAACAGTATCTAAAACCGTAGTTCTTACAGGCTGAAAAGGCTGCATTTCGCCTGCTTTAAACATCGTCATACCTACATCTTCAGGAATTGATAAAGTTTCGGTAGTACCATCCATATGTTGTACCGTAATATCTGAAACATCACGTAAAAAAAGAAATTTATTAAGGTCGTTTAGGTTTTCAAAATCTTCACCATTCAATTTTAAAACTTTATCTCCGTCTTTAAAACCAAGATCTTTAAAGGTTTGCGAAACGGCAAATCCGTTTGGCAATTCATTAATAGTTACTATTTTCTGACCTACAAAATAAAATATACAAATGTAAATTACAAAACCTACAATAATGTTTACGGTAACTCCGCCCAACATAATAATTAATCGTTGCCAAGTAGGTTTCGATCTAAATTCCCAAGGTTGTGGCGGTAATGCCATTTGTTCCTTGTCCATACTTTCGTCGATCATTCCAGATATTTTTACGTATCCTCCTAATGGCAACCACCCAATTCCGTAGGTAGTTTCTCCTATTTTCTTTTTAAACAATGAAAACTTTATATCAAAAAACAAGTAGAATTTTTCTACACGTGTTTTAAATATTTTGGCAGGGATAAAATGCCCCAACTCGTGAAGTACAATTAATAAAGAAAGGCTTAATAAAAGCTGAATCGCTTTAACAGCAAATGGACTCATAGTGTATAAAATTAACGTGCAAAAATAGAAAATTAATTTATAAATCCTGCTTATAAAAAGTTAATTCCCTAGAATCTGAATTCGTTCAAATAACCACAGACATTTAATACTAAAATATTTATCTAATTAGAAAACACAATTGGGTTGCTATGTGATAATTGTCACTTAACTTTGCATTTTAAACACATTTAAAATGCTTCAATTTTTTTCAAAATTTAAATTTTTAGCAATTGTACTTTTTGTGATTTCGGTTATTATTATTTCTATAATTTATCAAATCCTGAAACCAAAAGAAATGTTAGCTGTTTTTCAACCATCTGACGTGGAAAGAGAATTGGTAGATAGTACCATTCAACACGTAAAAAAATACCATACGATTGCAGATTTTTCATTGATTAACCAAAACGGAAAAACAATCACTCAAGACGATTATAAAGATAAGATTTATGTAGCTGATTTCTTTTTTACCACTTGCCAAACTATCTGCCCGATTATGACCGATAATATGGCGGTTGTGCAAGAACGTTTAAAAAATGACAATGATATTATGTTGCTTTCACATAGTGTAACTCCTGTGATTGATTCGGTTCCTCAACTAAAAAAATATGCTTTAGAAAAGGGCGTAAACGATGAAAAATGGAATTTAGTTACAGGCGATAAAAAACAAATTTACCAACTTGCAAGAAAATCGTACCTCGCAGTAAAAACTGCTGGAAACGGTGATGAATACGATATGATCCATACCGAAAACTTTATTTTAATAGATAAGAAAAAACGCATTCGTGGTTTCTATGATGGCACCAATTCTGAAGAAATTGAACGCCTTTTAAACGATATTGAAGTCTTGAAAAAAGAGTAAAATTGTCATTGCGTATTCTATGACTCTACCAAATATAACTTTAGTTATTTAAGCAACAAATTTCAAATTATCACCTTATTATAATTTTAACCTGTCATACGCCTTTACTTAAAAAAGATAATTCATCTTTTTATTAATCCATTTCCCCATGTCATTTGGTTAGTTTACATTTGTTGTTTAAAGTCAATCTAAATAACATATGCCATCCATAGCGTCATTAAAAATTAGGCAACGTGCAATAATTAAGGCCTTTTCGGTGGAAGACATTCCATTAAAATTATTAGAAATGGGTTGCCTTCCAGGTAATGAAGTAAAATTAATACAAGAAGCTCCATTTAAGGATCCATTGTATTTAACAATTAACGGAAGTCATTTAGCAATAAGAAAAGAAATGGCGTGTAAGATTGAAATAGAATTCATCGATGGCTAAACAAATAAATGTTGCGCTTATCGGAAATCCAAATACTGGAAAAACTTCGCTGTTTAATATTCTTACAGGACTAAAACAAAAAGTAGGAAACTACCCCGGAATTACTGTTGAAAAAAAACAAGGTACTTGT
>CAZIMW010000065.1:0-7752 GCA_964540425.1 uncultured Flavobacterium sp. | reverse complement strand
AAAAGCTCACATCATAGATTTACCAGGCACTTACAGCCTAAACGCATCTTCGCTTGACGAGAATGTGGTGATTGAATTACTCCTTAACAAAAACGATAAAGATTACCCCGATGTTGCGGTGGTAGTTGCCGATATTGAAAATCTAAAACGAAATTTACTTCTCTTTACGCAAATAAAAGATCTTGGAATTCCAACTATTTTAGCCATTAATATGGCAGATAGAATGAAACGAAAAGCCATATCGTTAGATATTAAAACCTTAGAAAAAAAGCTTGAAACGAAAATTGTATTAATTAGTTCTCGTAAAAATACTGGAATCGATACTTTAAAAAATCTCATTGCCAACTATAAAAATATTTCTTTAAAACCCTGTGCTAATGCCTCAAAAATAGCACCTGACTATTTTAAACGACTTCAGAAAACATTCCCAAATCAAGACTTATACAAACTTTGGTTAGTCGTTACTCACGATGTAAATTTCGGAAAATTAAACCGAAACGAAATAAAAGGAATTCAAACTTTTCAAACGGAATCTGTTAGTAATTTAAAACGGCTTCAACAAAAAGAAACCATTGCACGCTACCAATTTATCAACAATATATTAAAAGAAACATTAGTTGTTGACAAGGAAAATGCAATAGATTTACGATCAAAATTAGACCGAGTACTCACTCATAAAGTTTGGGGATATGTAATATTCTTCGCTATTTTAATACTAATTTTCCAAGCAATTTTCGATTGGAGTTCCTACCCAATGGATTTAATAGACAGCTCTTTTTCATCCTTGAGTGAATGGGCAAAAGACAATATGCCTTCTGGTGTTTTTACCAATTTAATTGCAGAAGGAATCATCCCTGGTTTGGGCGGAATTGTAATTTTTATTCCTCAAATCGCTTTTTTATTTTTATTTATTTCCATTTTAGAAGAAAGTGGTTATATGAGTCGTGTGGTGTTTTTAATGGATCGAATTATGCGCCGTTTTGGTTTAAGCGGAAAAAGTGTCGTACCATTAGTCTCTGGAATTGCTTGTTCTATTCCTGCAATAATGGCAACTCGTAATATTGAAAACTGGAAAGAACGCCTTATCACCATTTTAGTAACCCCTTTTATTACTTGTGCTGCAAGATTACCTGTTTACCTTATTATCATCGCCTTAGTAATTCCTGAAGGGTATCTATTTGGTTTTATAAGCATTCAAGCACTTACACTTTTTGCATTATACCTACTTGGTTTTGGCTCTGCGATTTTTGCGGCTTTTACATTGGATAAATTTTTAAAGATAAAAGGAAAATCGTTTTTTGTAATAGAAATGCCAAACTATAAATTACCATTATTAAAAAATGTATTAATAACTGTTATTGAAAAAACAAAGTCATTTATTTTTGGAGCAGGAAAAATAATTTTAGCAATTTCTATTATTCTTTGGGTTTTGGCTTCCTATGGATATGGTGATTTTAATAATGCTGAAGAGATTGTACACCAACAAACTGCTTCACAAAACCTAACTGAAGAAGAAATAGACGTTAAAATCGCTTCCTTTAAATTAGAAAACTCCTACCTTGGTTATGCTGGAAAAGCAATTGAACCTGTTGTAATACCGCTTGGTTATGATTGGAAAATAGGCATTGCTTTATTAAGCTCCTTTGCTGCTAGAGAAGTTTTTGTAGGCACCTTGGCTACAATTTATAGTGTCGGAAATGATGATGAAGAAACCATAAAAAACAGAATGAAGGCAGAAATTAACCCAACAACAGGAGCTCCTATTTTTAATTTTGCAAGTGGAATATCCTTATTGCTTTTTTATGCTTTTGCTATGCAATGTGCCAGTACACTTGCTATTGTACGAAGAGAAACCAATACCTGGAAATGGCCATTATGGCAATTAATATCAATGACAATAGTTGCTTACATAGCAGCTTTAATTGCCTATCAATTACTTAAATAATATGCAAACAATATTAGTCATCCTAACTTTTTTATTAGCAGCAGGATTTTTATTAAATAAATTTGTGTGGAATCCTATTTCAGAAAATAAACAACGAAAAAACGGAACTTTAGATGACGACAATACCAAGTGCGGAAAGAATGATTGTGGTTGTCATTGATACACTTTAATTTTTAAAATTAATATTGTAATTGTAATCAGCAATAAAAGCATCGAAACCACATACATCTAATTTACCTTCCAACCCTCATTTTCTAATTTTTTAATGAACGATATAACAAAGGATTAAAACATTTCCGAAAACAATTCTACTTTTTATTTTTTTCAACTGAAAGTAATAATTGGTATTCTTTTTCTGAAATAGAATCTTCGGAAGAAGGATAAGGTTTCAAAGCATATCCCACTATACTATTCTCTTCAGAATTAAACAAAGTCAAATCTTTTGATTCTCCTTGCTTTACTTGTCCAAAAATTAGTTCTTTTATTAACGAATCCTCTTCTTCCTGACCGACGAAAATCTGAACTCTTGCTCTTCCTTCCCAGATACAAGTTACGCCTTTTGGACAACGAGAATCCTCCAACACTTTCACGAATGTTACTTGATGGTTTTCAATTGTAATTGTTTCACCTAAGGCTATTTTTATCACAATTTTTGGAGTCTTCGCAATGCCTTCTTGTGAAATAGCAATAGCAGAAATACAAACAAAAAAAAGGAATAGAATATTTTTCATAATCATAAAGATTTAAGCATAAAGATACTGAAATATTAATACTTAAATTAAAAAATAATTCTCCATATTTGAGCTACTAAAAATGTAACCACAAATCCCATAATTACAGGTAAAACCGAAGCTACTACAGTCCATTTAACACTTTGAGTTTCCTTATATATTGTATAAATAGTGGTGCTACAAGGGTTATGTAACAAACTAAACAACATCAAGTTGATAGCGGTAAGCAAGGTCCATCCACCCGCTTTTAAGATACTCGCTGTATCGGTAACCGAGTCCAGTTCAAACATTACACCAACACCTTCTCCTCCAGGGATTCCTGTTGCTAAAACGGTAAGCATTAAGATCGTCGGAATCACTATTTCATTTGCTGGAATTGCAACAATATATGCTAATAAAATAACACCGTTAAGTCCTAATAAAAAGCCAAATCCATCTAAGGAATTAATTGTCCAAGCAGCTATACTAAGGTCTCCAATATAAATATTACAAATAAGCCAAATAACAGCTCCTGCGGGTGCAGCAAATAAAATAGCTCTCCATAAAACGATGATCGTTCTATCGATTAAAGAGGTGTAAATGGTCTTCCAAAATCTAGGAGGACGGTATGGAGGTAATTCTAAATTAAAGGTAGATACTTCCCCTTTCAAAACTGTTTTAGTCAATGCCCAAGACACAAAAAACATAAAGAATATTCCTAAAATTGCGATTCCTATAACTGCAGACAGCGAAGCTAATCCTGAAAAAGATGCAGGCACTACCGCTCCAATAAAAATAGTTGCAATTAAAATTTGTGTTGGCCAGCGACCGTTACATAATGAAAAGTTATTGGTAATGATGGCAATTAATCGCTCTCTTGGGCTATCGATAATTCTTGTAGCTACCACTCCTGCCGCGTTACAACCAAATCCCATACTCATGGTTAAGGCTTGCTTACCGTGAGCTCCCGATTTTTTAAACAAATAATCCATGTTAAAGGCTACTCTAGGTAAATATCCAAAATCTTCTAAAAGAGTAAACATTGGAAAAAATATCGCCATAGGTGGTAACATTACAGCAATCACCCAAGCTACTGCTAAATAAACTCCATCTATTAAAAACCCGTCCAACCACCAAGGCATTCCAATATTAGATGCAAAACCTTTTAGTATGGGATGAAATGTGTCTAATAGTAATTCTGCCAACATTGCAGAAGGATAATTTGCCCCTTCAATTGTTAACCATAAAATAACTGCTAATATTAAAAACATGATTGAAAACCCCCATGTTTTACTTGTTACAATCTTATCTATTTTTGAATCTAAACGGAAGCGTTTTTTCTTATTGTCTGTTGAAACTGAAGCTTCCGTAATTTCTGAAGCATCTGCATAAATTCCCTCGGCTAAATTATCATGAAAATCATCTCCAATCTGCCAGCGCAAATCTTTCGATAAATTGATGATACTTTCTATTGAATCTTTTTTCATTGTCATTCCTGCGAAGAAGGAATATTATCCAACTCTTCTTAATTTTATTCTTAAATTTTAGTTTAATTTTGTAATCGCCTTAAACAAATTCACCCGTTCTTAATGCATTTATAATATGAGTATCTCCTTCCAATAATCTAAAAGCAATCCATCTGCTATTAGGGATGTTAGGAAACTCCTTTTTAATTTCAATACTCAATTTTTTTACGGCAGCATCTATGTTTTTATTCACATTTTTAATCCGATGGGGCTTACATACAATCTTACCCAAAGCTACTTCATTTATGGTCTGAATTAATTCTGGAATTCCTTCGTTAAATCTCGCACTTGTAGGTACTACTGGTATTCCTAAATCCCGAGACAGCGTTCTTATATCTATTTCAATATTGTTTCGTTTCGCTTCGTCCATTAAGTTGAGGCATAGAACCGCTTTGTCAGTGATTTCAAGAATCTGCAATACTAAATTTAAGTTACGCTCTAGCCTACTGGCATCCACTACAATAATGGTCACATCTGGTTTCCCGAAAAGAATAAAATTACGTGCCACTTCTTCATCTTGGCTTGTAGAAAGCAAAGAATATGTCCCTGGTAAATCCACTAATTTGAATTTATTTTTATCATATTCAAAAGCTCCTTCTGCTCTAGTAACTGTTTTTCCTGGCCAGTTTCCTGTGTGTTGTCGTAATCCTGTTAGTGAATTAAACACGGTGCTTTTTCCCGTATTTGGATTTCCAGCAATAGCAACTACAAAATCGAAATTCTCGGTACGAACACCCAATTTTTTTAAACCTTCTGCACTAAATTGCGGACAAGTCTCGCAAGTGCTGCTTACTTTATTACTCATCGTTTTTCTTAATTAATATTTTTAAAGCTTGATCTTTTCGTAAGGCAATTGATGTTCCTTTTATTAAATAGGCGGTTGGGTTTCTTAAAGGACTTATTAAATCGACACTAATTTGTGACCCTCTTACAAAACCTAAATCCAATAGTCTTCTTCTTCCTTCTCCTCTGCTTTCTTTTGAAATTCCAACAATGGTAGCCGTTTCTCCTTCTAACAAACTAGAAAGTCTAACTCTATTTTCTTCAACTGGAACGTCTTTTTCTAATAAGGCTACCGTTAAGTTTGCAGCTACAATGGGTGCAAGTTTAAATTCTTCTCCTTCAGAATAAAAAATAATTCGTTCACGATTATTTTCTACAATTCTAACTTGAGCTCCTATATGAATGTTTTCAGCTAAAATTTGCTTATAAATTACTTCGGGTTCGTCTTCAATATGAATGATTTTCCCAACAGAATTCACTGATAGTTTTGATAAAGGCTCTCCTTTTACTTCTGCAATTTTCCCAGAGGTTGTTGGAATTGGATCCCCGTGAGGATCGTAAACTGGATTCCCTAATTGTGTAGCTAATAAATCGGTTTCTTCTTCGTTTAATTGATGTTCCATTACCTCAGCCCTGTCATGCCATTCGGCTTTATCAAAACCTGTTTTTTCAGCTAAATATTTTTCCCATAAACGGTGAACTCTTACAATTTTCAAGGAATAGTCCCTTCCTGTATTGGTTAGTTTTAAGGTTTCTCCTTTAAATGAAATTAATTCATTTATCGTCATTTTATTGACTACATCTAACACTAAATTATTATTAAAATCAAGGGCATTGGTAAGGTTAATTATCGTTGCCTCTCTACCAGAATTTTCATAATGATACAACTGCTTTAATATGTCCTCCATAATAGTTTTTCCTTGTTGTTTAGTATTGTTTTTGATAATCCAAAACCATCCTTTTAGGGGTCTAAAAAACAAGTGTAAAGCTGCCGAAACAGATAAAAATATTAATAATGCGTTTATTGGACTGTACATTGGTTAATTAATTACGTAAATATTTTTAGTGCTTATTTCTGAAATAAAAGAGGGTTTTCCTGCAACTTCAATCGTTATAGAACCATCAAATTCTTCAATACTCAAGACTTTTATTTTTGTGCCAATACTGATAGATAATTTATCTAAATATTGTAAAAATTGTGAGTCAGATTCTTTTACACCCACACAAATTCCTTTTTCGTTTTCTTTTAATTCTGAAAGTAATTTTTTATCGGAAAGCTTTATAGTTCCTTTTTCATCTGGAATGGGATCACCATGAGGATCAAAGTTTGGAAAATCTAAAAAAGACTCTAATCTAGAAATTAATTCTTCAGATTTAATATGTTCTAATTGCTCGGCAATATCATGAACTTCATCCCATTGAAAATTTAATTTTTCTACTAAAAACACTTCCCACAATCGGTGTTTTCTGACAATAGTAACAGCGATGGATTTTCCTTTTTTGGTTAAGAAAACACCTTTGTATTTCTGATAAGAAAGTGCTTTTTTATGTGCTAATTTCTGAACCATATCCGTTACCGAAGAGGGCTGGGTATTCATTTTTATAGCAATAGCGTTGGTACTAACTCCATTGTTGTTTTCATTCTCTAAATGATAGATCGCTTTTAAATAATTCTCTTCTGCTAATGTAAACATTTGGCAAAGATAATCATTTATTTAAGATGCTCTAATTTTATTTTTAGGCTTATCTAAATTATTGTAAAATCGAAAACAGAACCACTTCAGAATTAGATATTCAAAATACAAATGTCTTTACGAGCCTTCTAAAAGGGCGAAGTAATCTCATGATGTAAAATATATTTGGAGAGCTTGCTTTATTACGTTTGTAAAGACACCGATTTAAAACCCTTTTTCTTTCTGAATTTGCTCGTAAGCTTCTTGAACTTTTCTAAATTTTTCTTCAGCACCTTTGCGATACACTTCATCCATATGTTGTAATTTGTCTGGATGATATTTTTTTACCATAGTTCGGTAAGCAGATTTAATTTCGGAAGTTGTTGCATTTCTGTCTATTTCTAAAATTTTATAAGCACTGTCTGGATTGCTAAAAAACATTGCTTTTATACTTTCAAAATCGCGATAATTAATGCCAAAATATCCTGAAATTCTATTTATTTCTTGTACTTCTGCTTCGCTTACATGACCGTCTGCCTTGGCAATACTAAACAAAAAATGAAGTACTTGTAACAACGATTCATAACGCATTACACTTTGTAATCTATTACAAATGGTTTGTGTAGAAAGCCCTTTCTTTTTTATTTCTTCATTAAAAATTTTAAAGGTATTATTGGCACGTTCTTTCCCATAAGCCTGAACAAAATATTGTCTAACAAAATCTAATTCTTTCTGATTAACTACTCCATCAGATTTAATTACAATAGAAGCTAAGGACAATAAATTTAACTCAAAATCAGCAGACATTTGCTGCCTCTGTTGTGTGAAAACAGTTTGACTTTTTCCTTTTGAAGAACCGCTAAAGAAAACCCGATACAAAAAATATCCTATTATTAAAATGCTCCAAATACTCATAAATACGATAAAAAATTATTTTGCAAATATAACGAACTCTATTTTCAATTAGTTCCTTTTGAATTTCCAAAAAAAATGAAATTTCAGAAATTACTTTCAAAAGAAAAAACAACTCTTTTCAGAAATAGTATTTCGTTATTGTAATTCCTTAAAACCGCAAGTTAATTTAAAACTTCGAGTAAAACCTTAAAATTTCATTT
>CAZIMW010000064.1:12620-13874 GCA_964540425.1 uncultured Flavobacterium sp. | reverse complement strand
TGTAAAGTTAAACACTTAATGAATAAGAAAAACTTAACGATACAAATCTAAAGGAACGACGTAGGAGTGTGGCAATCTTATTAAAATTAGGAGAAGTTTTAAAAGATTGCGACGCCTAAAAAAGGGCTCGCAATGACAAACTAGAAATTACAAACCAGAAACAGCTTTCTCAGCACAACGCTCTCCATCCATAGCCGCCGAAATAATCCCACCTGCATAACCACCACCTTCGCCACAAGGAAACAATCCTTCAATTTCAGGATGTTCTAAATTTTCATTTCTCGGAATAGTAACTGGTGAAGAAGTTCGAGATTCTACACCAACAACATTTGCTTCGGAAGTATAAAAACCTTTCATTTTAATTCCGAATTGTTTGAAACCTGTTCTCAATTTTCCTCCAATTAATTTTGGTAATAAGGAATGTAAGGGAGCCGATTTTAAACCTGGCTGATAGGAAGTGTCATTTAAACTGGAAGATAATGTTCCTTCCACAAAATCGGTGAGTCGTTGAGCAGGTGCTGTTTGGGTTCTTCCACCAGAAGTCCAAGCTAATTTCTCTAATGCTTTTTGATATTCCAATCCTTTTAAAGCACCGTATTTTTCATATTTTGGGAGGTCTTTATTTACATCAATCTCCACGACAATCCCAGAATTTGCAAAGGGATTATTTCTTTTGGAAGGCGACATTCCATTGACTACAATTTCGCCATTTGCAGTAGCAGCAGGAACTATAAAACCGCCTGGACACATACAAAAAGAATACACCCCACGGTCTTTTACTTGGTTCACTAAACTATAAGAAGCCGCAGGAAGTTTCGGGTCCCTTTCGGTTTCACAGTGATACTGTATGGAATCGATAATATGCTGAGGATGCTCCACACGAACTCCCATTGCAAATGACTTGGCGATTAAAGTTGCTTCTTTTTTATGTAATAAATAATAGATATCTCTAGCCGAATGTCCCGTAGCTAAAATCACGCGTTCCACCGTTAATTCTTCGTCATTTAGCAATCTAATGGCTTTAATTTTATTGGCTTTTATAACAAAATCGGTAACTCGTGTTTCAAAATGAATTTCGCCACCATATTTTAAAATAGTTTCCCGAATATTGGTGACCACTTTTGGTAATTTGTTGGTTCCGATATGTGGATGTGCATCTACTAGAATTTGTTCTGTAGCTCCGTGATACACCAAGTTTTCAAAAATACGACGAACATCACCACGTTTTAAACTTCGGGTGTATAGTTTTCCGTC
>CAZIMW010000064.1:0-12575 GCA_964540425.1 uncultured Flavobacterium sp. | reverse complement strand
TGGAATCTTCATTAACAAAATGATCTTGATTAATGGCTTTTAAATCTTTCCGACGATCTTGAACATTCTTTCCGCGTTCTAACACTACAGGTTTAAAACCTAGTTCAATACAGCGCAAAGCAGCGTACATTCCTGCTGGTCCAAAACCGATAATATGAATTTCTTTAGCCATAGAAACATTTTTATATTCAAATGAGTATTCAGAAGATGTTGGCATTTTCTCTCGAATATAAACCGCTACTTTATAATTAAAATAAATACTTGGTTTGCGAGCATCTATTGATTTCCGAAGGACTTTAACTCCCGTAATATCATTCAATTCAACTCTTAAAACCCGAGCAGCTTTAATCTTTAAAAGAGGAGTATTTCCTTCTTCTTTTAATCTTATACGTAGTTGAATATTTTTTACCATGTTGCAAAAATAACTAATGTATTCATAGGAATAAGGATTTAATGAAATTGATGTCTTTACGAGCGACCTTTTGGGAGCGAAGTAATCTGCCAGTTGTTATGCAACAATTATAAATTAATTAGCAACATCATTTGAAATAAATTCATAAGATCGCTTCGTGCCTCGCGAAGACGAATAATAGAAATCCGTATAATTAGTGAAAATTCGTGTAATTAATGTCTTAAAATTATATCTTTGCCCTTGCTAAAACAACACTATGAACACATACGATGTTACTATAATCGGCTCCGGACCCGGAGGATATGTTGCAGCTATTCGCTGTGCACAATTAGGAATGAAAACCGCATTAATCGAAAAATATAGCACTCTTGGCGGAACTTGCCTGAATGTAGGTTGTATTCCGAGTAAGGCTTTATTGGATTCTTCTCATCATTACGACGATGCGATTCGTCATTTTGAAGGTCACGGAATTGAAATTTCTGGCGAGGTGAAAATTAGTTTGGAGAAAATGATCGCTCGTAAAGACAAAGTAGTGGAGCAAACTACTGCTGGAATCGATTTTTTAATGAAGAAAAACAAAATCGATGTCTTAAACGGAATCGGAAGTTTTAAAGATGCAACTCATATTTTAGTAACTAATAATGAAGGTGTTTCAGAAGAAATTGAAACTAAAAATGTAATAATAGCTACTGGTTCAAAACCATCATCTTTACCATTCATAAAAATAGATAAAGAAAGAGTTATCACTTCAACCGAAGCGTTAAAATTAAAAGAAATTCCGAAGCATTTAGTAGTAATTGGCGGTGGAGTTATCGGTTTAGAACTTGGACAAGTTTATAAAAGATTAGGAGCAGATGTTTCTGTAATCGAATATTTAGATCGCATTATCCCAACAATGGATAAAGCACAAAGTAAGGAGTTAACCAAAGCATTAAAAAAGCAAGGCGTTAAGTTTTTTCTTTCGCATAAAGTTTCAGGAGTTGCTAGAAATGGAGAAGAAGTTACCGTAACAGCAACAGATAAGAAAGACAAAGAAGTAACCATAACAGGCGATTATTGCTTGGTTTCAGTTGGCAGAAAACCATTTACCGATGGTTTAAATACTGAAAATGCAGGAATTAAAATTTCTGAAAGAGGACAAATAGAAGTCAACGAACATTTACAAACCAATGTTTCAAATATCTACGCAATCGGCGATGTCATAAAAGGAGCGATGTTAGCTCATAAAGCGGAAGAAGAAGGGGTTTTTGTAGCCGAAACTTTAGCAGGACAAAAACCACATATCGATTATAATTTAATTCCAGGCGTGGTTTATACTTGGCCTGAAGTTGCTTCGGTAGGAAAAACAGAAGAGCAATTAGTGGAAGCAGGAGCGAAGTATAAAGTTGGACAATTCCCGATGCGAGCATTGGGTCGTGCAAGAGCAAGTGGTGATATTGACGGATTTGTAAAAATACTAACCAATGCAACCACCGATGAGGTTTTAGGAGTTCATATGGTAGGAGCCAGAGTAGCCGATTTAATTGCAGAAGCTGTAGTCGCGATGGAGTTTAGAGCAAGTGCCGAAGATATTTCTAGAATGAGCCACGCACATCCAACCTATGCCGAAGCGGTAAAAGAAGCAGCATTGGTAGCAACTGGCAATCGGGCTTTGCATAGTTAATAATTGTTTTTGCGAGTTTTTCAGCGAAGCAATCTTATCTTCGGAGTAAATGTTTAATTCAGATACCTATTCAAATTATGATAAGTGCTAATTATAACAAACTAATTTAAAGCAAATGAAAATCCAATTCTTTCAAGAGTTGGATTTTTTATTCTCAATACCTTTGAACTTTATAAAGTAATATGAAACCTTAATGCGTGTTATAAAAAAATATTCCCTATCGCTTTCCTCAAATTTTAAAGAAGGATTACTAAATTGGGCAAAACAATTTAATGAGGTCGTTTGGTTAGACTCTAACAATCACCAACAAAAACACTCTAAATATAATGCAATACTTGCCGTAGATGCTTTTACCGCTATAAAAACAGATTGTTTTAATGCTTTTGAAAAGTTAGAAGAATACCAGCAAAAAACAAAAGATTGGTTGTTTGGCTACTTAACCTATGATTTGAAAAATGATGTGGAACGATTACAATCCAATAATTACGACGGACTGCATTTTCCAGATTTATATTTTTTTCAACCAAAAAAAATATTTCTTTTTTCAGAAAATGAAGTCGAAGTTCAATACCTCAATTTTGTAGATGATGAGCTAGAAGCAGATTGGCAAGAAATAATTCACCTAAGTAAAAACCCGCATTACTTTAACCCAGATCGTCTTTGTAAGACCAACTGTCTTCACGAGGAGGAACGACGAGGTGATCTTTTGAATAAAACCAAAGAATCCCCAATAAAAATCCACCTCCGAACCTCAAAAGATTCCTACTTTAAAAAATTAGACAAATTATTAAAACACATCCATCGAGGTGATATATATGAAGCCAATTTTTGCCAAGAGTTTTATGCAGAAAGTTCAAAAATAGATACTGTAAAATCCTTTTTACATCTAAATAAAATTTCTAATCCGCCATTTGCTACCTATCTAAAATTGGATAATTTTTATGCTTTATCTGCTTCTCCAGAACGGTATATAAGCAAGACAGGAAGCACAATTATTTCACAGCCAATTAAAGGAACTGCAAAACGTCATTCAAATAAGAATGAAGACGATAAGTTAAAAATTAAATTAGAAAACGACCCTAAAGAACGTAGCGAGAATATAATGATTACCGATTTGGTACGTAACGACCTTTCTCGTTTTGCAAAAAAAGGAACCGTTAAAGTAAAAGAGCTTTGTAAGATATATTCTTTTGAGCAAGTTCATCAAATGATTTCTACTATTACTTGTGAAGTAGATGAAACTATTTCGCCAGTAAAAATTATAAAAGAAACTTTCCCAATGGGAAGTATGACAGGAGCTCCAAAGATTTCGGCAATGAAAATTATTGAAAAATTGGAAGATGCAAAACGAGGATTGTATAGTGGTGCGGTGGGTTATTTTACGCCTGATAACGATTTTGATTTTAACGTCATTATTCGAAGTATTTTATATAATTCTGGTGAGAAATACGTGAGTTTTTCAGTAGGAGGAGCCATAACGGCAAAATCTATCCCCGAAAATGAATATGAAGAATGTTTGCTAAAAGCAAAAGCCATGCGGGAGGTTTTGGAAAGCTGATTACTGAGACTTGTACAGATTTTGCGGTTACTGAACAGAGCTGAAGCGACATTAAAGTTGGGATTATTAGCTGTTTTATAAATTCAATTAATTGTGAAATATTTTAAATATTTACACAAACATATTAACTAAATTTGTAAAAATTATTTTAATACTTGCTTCAAAAATTTAATCAACATATCAACGATAAATTCCCTTTTTTAAAAGAGAAAAAAATACTTATTGCTTGTAGTGGAGGACTGGATAGTGTTGTTTTAACGAGGTTGTTAAAAAATTTACAATTCAATATTTCTTTGGCACATTGTAATTTCTCATTGCGAGGATTAGAAAGTGATGGTGATAAAGAATTTGTTATGAAATTAGCAGATAAATTATCAATTCCAATTTTCACTAAAATATTTGACACAAAAACGTACGCTTCAAAAAATAAAATATCCACGCAAATGGCAGCTCGTGATTTACGTTACGAGTGGTTTGATGAGCTAATAAATAATTATAATTTCGATTATTTACTAACGGCTCACCATTTGGATGATGATTTAGAAACTTTTTTAATCAATCTTTCTAGAGGTACTGGGCTGCGGGGATTAACAGGTATTCCTGAGAATAATGAAAAAATTATTAGACCTTTATTAAACTTTACAAGGCAAGACCTTTTAAAATATGCCCAAAAAGAAACTATAAACTGGAGGGAAGATAGTAGTAATTCAAAAGCAGATTACCTTCGGAATAAATTGCGCTTGGAAGTCATTCCTAAATTAAAGGAAACCGATGTTAGTTTATTGAAAAATTTTCAACAAACGCAAAAACACTTAAAAGAAAGTTTATTGTTGGTGGAAGATTATATGGTGTTGATTCAGAATTTAGTTTTTAACGAAACATCCAATGGGTTAAAAATAGATATTTATAGACTTCAAGAATTACCCAACACTAAAGCCGTGTTATATGAACTACTTTCACCATACGGATTTACAGCTTGGGAGGATATTTCAGATTTATTAAATGCACAAAGTGGAAAGCAAATATTTTCAAAAACGCATCGACTTTTAAAAGATAGAGGCGATTTTTTATTAACTGAAATTGGCTCTAATTTGGATTCAGAAAGTGTTTTTATTTCCGAAGAATTGGAAACTATAGAAACTCCTTTCAAACTTCAAATCAATAGAGTTTCAGAAGTAAATAACCTATCTGATAAAGTGGTTTATGTAGATTTTGAAAAGTTAAAATTCCCTTTAGAAATAAGAAATTGGAAAGAGGGAGATTATTTTTACCCCTTCGGAATGAAAGGAAAAAAGAAATTGAGTAAGTTTTTTAAAGATGAAAAGTTATCTTTGGTCGCAAAGGAAAAAGCGAGGGTATTATGCACTGACAATGTTATAGTATGGGTGATGGGAATGCGTTTAGACGACCGTTTTAAAGTTACCGAAAACACCAAAAAAACAGTAAAAATCACCTACAATTAAAAATATGAAACGAGCATGCTAAAATTTTTATCACACAAAGAAATGACTCCCGACGCTTCGGGAGCGAACAGCAGATATTATATTTAATAAATAGTATAGACATATGAAAAAGATATTCTTATTAGTTGCATTATTCAGTATTGTTTTTTCAGCAACATCACAAGGAATCCCAGGAATGGGAGGACAGAATGCAGGAGAAATAAAAGACCCTGTAGATTGGGAAGGAGCAATTAAAAAATTGAGTGATACAGAATTTGAGCTGTCAATTACAGGTTATATTGACGATAACTGGCACGTTTATTCGCAACACACACCCAGCGAAGGAATTGGTCCCATACCATTAAGTATGGATTTTTTAAATAAAGACGTAGATTTTACTTTAAACGGAAAATTAGAGGAAAGTGAAACTCACAGAACATTTAGTGATGTTTGGGGCTTTGATGAAGTCTATTTTTCAGAAATGGTAACCTTAACTCAAAAAATTAAACTTAGTAATTTAGATACTAAAGTTATTAAAACCGAACTTTTTTATCAAGTATGTTTTGATGTCTGCTTAAATGAAGAACGATATATTGTTTTCGATTTAACGACTAATAAGGTAGAATTCATAAAAGACTACGATGAGTTTGAAGCCTATTCTTCAAAAGAAACAGCTAAAACTCAAGTAGAAGAAACTAATAAAAATGATAATGAGGAAGCTAATTCTTCTAAGTCAGAATCTAAAGAAGAAAAAAAATCTGAAGGACTTTGGGCAGTTTTTATTTTTGCATTTTTATCTGGATTTGCCGCCTTGTTAACTCCTTGTGTTTTTCCAATGATACCTTTAACGGTAAGTTTTTTCACAAAACAAAGTAAAACGAAAGCACTTGGAATTAGAAATGCAATTATTTATGGACTTGCGATTATAGCAATATATGTTGTTTTAGGCTTATTGGTAAGTGTGATATTTGGAGCAGATGCATTAAATCAACTTTCTACAAACCCGTGGTTTAATTTGATTTTCTTTACATTATTAATTGTTTTTGCAGTTTCATTCTTAGGGGCATTTGAGATTGTTTTACCAAGCTCTTGGGCAAATAAAGTAGATTCAAAAGCAGATAAAGGAGGAGTTATAGGTATATTTTTTATGGCATTGGCGCTAGCTATTGTTTCATTTTCTTGTACAGGTCCATTGGTTGGAGCGGCGTTAGTTACAGCAGCAACCACAGGTAATTATTTTGCACCTATTATAAGTATGTTTGGTTTTTCTTTAGCTATTGCACTTCCATTTGGATTGTTTGCTGCATTTCCAGGTTGGTTGAACTCCTTGCCTAAATCAGGAGGATGGTTAAATACCGTTAAAGTATTTTTAGGCTTCTTAGAATTAGCATTGGCATTTAAATTTCTTTCCATGGCAGATTTGGCTTGGAAATTACATTACATAGAACGTGAAACCTTTATAGCGATTTGGATAGCAGTATTTGGAGTGTTAGCACTTTATTTATTCGGAAAAATTAAATTGCCTCATGATTCTCCTTTGCCTCATATTTCTGTGGGTAGATTATTGTTAGGGATAGTTACTTTAACTTTTGTAATCTATTTAATTCCTGGACTTTGGGGAGCGCCTTTAAAAATAATTAGTGGATTTCCACCATCATTAAATTATAGTGAATCTCCTTATGGTGTTGGGTTTAAAAAATTGAGTTCTAGTTCATCTACTCATTCGAGTGGAACAATACCAGACGGAGCTCATTTAATGAAACCTTATGACATCGTCTCATTCAATGATTATGAAGTAGGAATAAACTATGCTAAAAAAATGAATAAACCGGTGTTGTTAGATTTCACAGGAATTAACTGTGTAAATTGTAGGAAGATGGAAGAGAATGTTTGGACAGATGAAAGAATATTACCTATTTTAAAAAATGATATTGTTTTGATTTCTTTATATGTAGATGATATAGAAAAATTACCTGAAGACGAACAGTACACAAGCGAAACAACTGGTAAACGGATTAAAACAATTGGTAATAAATGGAGTGATTTTCAAATAAAAAGATATCGAGCTAATGCACAACCTTATTATGTGTTAATTGACCTGAATGAAAATAATTTAAATGACCCCGTTGGTTACATGCCTGATGTTGAAGAATACGGGAATTGGTTAAAAGAAGGAATTGGTAATTATAAATAATTATTTAGTGTTCGGACGGAAAGAGGCAAATTTTATAAAATGGATTATTTTTGATGAAAATTTGATTTTATTTTTATGAGGTGATGCTTAAGCATCAGACGATTAAAAAAAAATTAAATTAGCAGAAAAAGAAACTTTTTTAATTTTATTCTGTTTCCGTCCAGACACTATTTAAATAAAAGAGCCGTAATATTTCTACTGCGGCTCTAATAACAAACCTAACTTAGTTAATTTTTTAATAATTATTAAATCTAATTTTCTATCCCCACAAAAAAATAGATTAGTAAATAAATTAACTTTATCTACTTCAAATGTACTACCAGATATCATCTAAAACAATGCGTATATACACGTATATTTATAAAATTAATTCGATGAAGTATTAATAAACAGGATAAAGCGTGTTATTTCGTTCTATTTATAAAATGATGATTCTTAAAATTATATTTTGTTTTTTTTATTAATAGTTTTTAGTTCAAACCTAGAACAACAATAAGATTCATTTAAATTTTATTTTCTTGTATTTATAGACAAGCTAATAATCTAAAAGAACAATTTAAATTACAATCGCCTTCAATAATTAGCGTTTTTTTTAGGCAAAAATTTCTATTTAAAATTAATTTAATATTGTTTAAAACTTATTAAAACCGTAACTTTACATGAATGAAAACAAACATAAAAAGAATAGGTGTTTTAACAAGCGGAGGAGATTCTCCTGGAATGAATGCTGCCATACGTGCGATAGTTAGAGCGAGTGTATATCATAATTTAGAATGTGTAGGGATTTATCGCGGATTTGAAGGATTAATGGAAGGTGATTTTAAAGAACTAAATGCACGATCGGTTAAAAACCTAATTAATCGTGGAGGAACTTTTTTAAAGTCTGCTCGTTCGGAAGAATTTCGCACCAAAAAAGGAAGAGAAGTAGCCTATAATCATTTAAAAATTGCCAATATTGATGGATTAGTAGTTATTGGAGGCGATGGAACTTTTAGAGGTGCTGCGGTATTTAGTAAGGAATTTAATTTCCCAGTTATTGGACTTCCGGGCACTATTGATAATGATATTAATGGCACCGATTTTACCATTGGTTACGATACCGCATTGAACACGGTGGTCGAAGCAATCGATAAAATTCGTGATACAGCAAATTCACACAATCGTTTGTTTTTAGTGGAAGTAATGGGAAGAGATGCCGGAAATTTAGCATTAAATGCAGGAGTAGGAGCAGGAGCAGAAGAAATATTGATTCCTGAAGAAGATTTAGGAAAAGATAAATTAGTTGAATCCTTACGAAGAAGTAAAAAAGCAGGAAAAACATCCAGTATTATAGTAGTTTCTGAAGGAGACCAAATAGGAAAGAACATTTTTAAATTAGCTGATTATATTGAAGAAAATTTAAAACATTATGAGGTTCGAGTTACGGTATTAGGCCACATTCAACGTGGAGGTTCGCCAAGTTGTTTCGATCGTGTATTAGCAAGTAGATTAGGTGTTGCTGCTATTGATGCTTTAGTTGCTGGTGAACAAAATGTAATGATTGGCATTAAAAATCACGAAGTATTATCGGTTCCTTTTTCTGAAGCTATTAAAAAAAATACGACAATTAATACAGATTTAATACGAGTTTCGGATATTGTATCGTTATAAAACACAAATTAAAATCAATAGGAATTAGAATAAAAATCCAGTTTCTATTATAAATAATAAATTAAAAGATACCCGACCCCTCGGGCAATAGTTATGATAAACCTAGGAATAAATGGCTTTGGCCGAATAGGAAGATTGGCATTCAGAATTGCTTCTCAAAACAAAGAATTGGACGTTGTTGCCATCAACGATTTACAGGATATTGAAATGTTAGCGTATTTACTAAAATACGATTCTGTTCACGGAAAATATCCGGGAACTATTGAAATTTCAGATGGAAATTTAGTAGTGGACGGAAATGTAATTAGAGTGACTTCTGAAAGAAATCCAGAAGATTTAAAATGGAACGAGGTAAAAGCCCAAACCATTTTGGACTGTACAGGAATCTTTAAAGACATCGATTCTGCTTCGGCACATTTAAAAGCAGGAGCGAAGAAGGTCGTGATTTCGGCTCCTTCAAAAACAGCCCCGATGTTTGTAATGGGAGTGAATCATCAAGATGTAACCCCAGAAGATACGATCGTTTCTTGTGCTTCTTGTACGACCAATTGTTTGGCGCCTTTGGCAAAAATAATAGACGATCACGTGGGGATTGAAGAAGGATTAATGACGACCGTTCACGCAGCAACTTCTACGCAACTTACCGTAGATGGTCCTAAAAGCGGCTACCGAAAAGGAAGAAGTGCTATCAATAATATTATTCCAACTTCTACAGGTGCTGCGATTGCCGTAACCAAAGTGATTCCTTCTTTAAAAGGAAAATTAACAGGAATGGCATTTAGAGTTCCAACGGCAGATGTTTCGGTGGTAGATTTAACCGTAAAAACAAAACGTGCAACCAGTTTAGAAGAAATCAATTCTTGGTTTAAAGCAGCAGCAGAAGGTGATTATAAAGGCATAGTACAATATGTGGAAGACGAAGTGGTTTCGCAAGATTTTGTTTCAGAAACACATACTTGTAATTACGATTCAAAAGCAGGAATTGCACTTAACGACAAATTCTTTAAATTAATTGCTTGGTATGATAATGAGTATGGATATTCAGCTAAATTAATTGAATTGGCAACTTTGGTTTCAAAATTATAAAATGATATTAATTGCCGATAGCGGTTCCACAAAATGCGATTGGGTAGTATTAGATACTTCAGGTAATGTGTTTTTAAAAACCAGTACTTTAGGTTTAAATCCTGCAATTTTATTGAAAAATGAGCTGGATACTATCATCAATTCTAATAAAGAATTAGTTTCAGTATTCACAAAAATAACCACGTTAGATTTTTACGGTGCAGGTTGTGGAACTGAAACGCCAAGGCAAAATTTAGAGAATTTATTAAGTGATACTTTTACAAATGCCAAAGTAACGGTTCAAGAAGACATGATGGCTGCGGTACTTTCGGTGACGACCGAACCTGCCATAGTTTGTATCTTAGGAACAGGTTCTAATAGTTGTTATTTTGATGGTACAAAAGTAACGACTGCTTTTCCGTCTTTGGGTTATGTAATTATGGATGATGCCAGCGGAAATTACTACGGAAAGCAATTAATTCAGGATTACTATTACGACAGAATGCCATGGGAAATTGCTTTAAAGTTTAATGAAGAATTCTCGATTAATTCAGATGAAATAAAAGCGAATTTATATAAGAAACCCAATCCGAATGCATATTTAGCTTCCTTTGCAAAGTTTGTTTTTAATACCCAAGATCAAGATTTTTATTTTTATAATATGTTGAATGTAGGGATTTCAAAATTTATTAAAACGCATATTCTTTGTTATTACCAAGCAAAAGAAGTTCCAATTCATTTTATTGGGAGTATCGCACATTTTTCAGAAAATATAATTAAAGAAAGCTTTAAAAATCATAACCTAAAATTGGGAAAAATTATTAGAAAACCTATGGATGGTTTGATTGAATATTATAGAAACCACAAAATTAAAATTTAAAAATAAATAGAATCCATTTCTTCTTATTTGAGCTTTGGTTTTTTATATTTGAAAATTAAAATAAGCATACCAAAATAAAATGAATTTTCCTTCCATAAATCCTACTACTACCGAAGCTTGGAAAAAGTTGCAACAACATTTTTCTGAAGTGAAAGACCTTCATATGGTAGATTTATTTAATAAAGAGGAAAACAGAACAGAAAAAATGAAAATTACTTGGAATGATTTTCAAGTAGATTATTCAAAAAATAGGGTTACAGATCAAACCATTTCATTATTGCTTCAATTAGCAAAAGAAGTTGGTTTGGCTGAAGCGATTCAACTTCAATTTAACGGTGAGAAAATAAACCAGACCGAAAACAGAGCCGTATTACATACACAACTTCGTGATTTTGAAAACATGAAACCTGAAGTTAAACGAAGTTTAAAAAAAATGAAGAAGTTTTCCGAAGCTATTAGCAAAGGAAAATGGACAGGATTTACTGGAAAGCGAATTACCGATGTTGTTAATATCGGAATCGGTGGAAGCGATTTAGGTCCAAAAATGGTCACCAATGCGCTTCAGTTTTATAAAAATCATTTAAAGGTACATTATATTTCAAATGTAGATGGAGATCACGTTTCAGAAACTTTAAAAAATTTAAATATAGAAACTACCTTGTTTATAGTAGTTTCAAAAAGTTTTACCACATTAGAAACCATTACCAATGCCAATACTATAAAAGATTGGTTTTTAAAAGGTGCTACACAATTAGATATTGAAAAACATTTTGTAGCGGTATCTTCAAATTTAAAGGAAGTTATTCACTTTGGGATTTCAGAAGAGAATATTTTCCCTTTATGGGATTGGGTTGGCGGTCGTTTTTCTCTTTGGAGTTCCGTAGGACTTTCCACTTGTTGTGCCATAGGGTATCCTAATTTTAAAGAGCTTTTGGAAGGAGCAAATGAAATGGATGCTCATTTTAAAAATGAAGATTTTTCTAAAAATATCCCCGTTATTTTAGCTATGCTTTCTATTTGGTATAATAATTTTTATAAAACTGAAACGGAAGCTGTTATTCCTTACACTCAATATTTAGAATATTTTGTTCCTTATTTGCAACAATCGGTAATGGAAAGTAATGGTAAAAGTGTGGATAGAAATGGTGATAAAGTCAATTATCAAACAGGAACCATTGTTTGGGGAAATGTAGGTGCCAATGCACAACATGCGTTTTTTCAATTATTACATCAAGGCACCAAATTAACCCCAGTAGATTTTATAGGTTTTTCTGAATCGCTCTACGGAAGCGAAAAACAACATCAACTATTAATGGCAAACTTCTTTGCACAATCAGAAGCCCTTTTAAAAGGAACACTCTTAGAAAATGTAGAAAATCCTTACAGAATATTTGAAGGAAATAAACCTTCCAATACAATCTTGATTTCTAAATTAACACCCAAAACTTTAGGTTCACTAATTGCAACGTATGAACATAAAATATTTGTTCAAGGAGTCGTTTGGAATGTTTTTAGCTTTGACCAATGGGGAGTTGAGCTAGGTAAAAAGTTGGCAAACAATAAATTAAAAGAGCCTACTTTATAGAAATTATTATTATTTGATAAAGAAAAGTAACTATTCAGCCAAAAATTAAAATTTAATAAAACACAGTAAAGTTTCATGTCAAAATGACATTTTAGGGTTTGTTATTTCATGCCAAATAGTCTTTAA
>CAZIMW010000063.1:0-14020 GCA_964540425.1 uncultured Flavobacterium sp. | reverse complement strand
AAAACAGATAAATCTTTAGATAAATATTCTGTTATTCAAAAAGACTCCATCATAGATGAGGTGTTTAAAGTTGTTGCTAAGACAAGGCTAAATTCTCAAAGAAGACGAGACTTGTTAGATTCGGCAATAACCATTTATCCAACAATTGCCTATTTCAATCAACAAAGAGCAATGCCTTTGTACAAACAGGATAAAGATGAATTGGGCTTACCGTTTTTGGAAAAAGCAGCCGAGTTAAATCCTCAAAAACATTTGGATTACATGGCGTTTATGAAATGTATATTTTCAAAAAATTATAATGCTGCCATCCTTGATTTTGAGAAATATTTAGATTTGTATGGAGAAGGTTATGTAATGGATCATACCTATTATTTCTATATCGGAATTAGTTATTTACAGCTTAATGAGTTTGAAAAAGCGAAAATATATTTAGAAAAAAGTATTTTTCAAACAGAAACCGAAAGCGGAAGAGAATGGGTTCATTATTTAGATTTAATGTACTTAGGAATTGCAAATATGGAATTAAAAGCATACGAAAATGCTATTTTAGATTTTGATGAAGCTTTATTACAATATGAAAATTTTAGCGATGTAAAATATTACAAAGCTATTTGTTTATATTCCCTAGGAAAAAATAAAGAAGGAAAGTTAATGATAGATGAAGCAATAAACGATTTATCGAATGGAAATACCATTAATGAGGATAATGTTATTTATGAAAGGTATCCTTATCAAATTAGAAAGAGTTGGTTTGGGTTGAATTAATTACAAGTTTTTACGCTATCTTTTATTTATTGTCACTTGTTGTTTTTAAGTTTTTCATAACAAATTTTCTAAGAGATAATCGTACTTTCGCAGCTGCTATCAAACAGGTAGTTTTAACAAATTATTCATTAAAATTTAAATAATAAAAACGATGAAAGTAACAGTTGTTGGAGCAGGTGCAGTAGGTGCAAGTTGTGCTGAGTACATTGCGATTAAAGATTTTGCAAGCGAAGTAGTAATCTTAGATATTAAAGAAGGTTATGCAGAAGGTAAAGCTATGGATTTGATGCAAACAGCATCATTAAACGGATTTGACACAAAAATTGTTGGAGTAACTAACGATTATTCAAGAACAGCTGGAAGTGATATTGTGGTGATAACAAGTGGAATTCCAAGAAAACCAGGAATGACACGCGAAGAATTAATTGGAATCAACGCTGGAATTGTAAAAATGGTATCAGCAAGCTTAATTGAACATTCTCCAGAAGCAATTATTATTGTAGTGAGTAATCCTATGGACACGATGACTTATTTGGTTCATAAAACAACAGGATTGCCAAGAAATAGAATTATTGGACTGGGTGGTGCTTTGGATAGTGCCCGTTTTAAATATAGATTAGCAGAAGCTTTGGAAGCTCCTATTAGTGATGTTGACGGAATGGTAATTGGTGGTCACAGTGATAAAGGGATGATTCCTCTTACTAGAATGGCAACTAGAAATAGTGTGCCTGTAACCGAATATCTTTCAGAAGAAAGATTAACTCAAGTAAAAGAAGATACGAAGGTTGGAGGAGCAACCTTAACCAAATTACTAGGAACTTCTGCTTGGTATGCGCCAGGTGCAGCAGTTTCAGGCTTGGTTCAAGCAATTGCAAATAATCAACATAAAATGTTTCCTTGTTCTACGATGTTAGAAGGAGAGTACGGTTTAGAAGATATTTGTATTGGTGTGCCAGTAGTATTAGGTCGCAACGGAATTGAAAAAATTGTAGAATTAGAACTAACAGATGCTGAAAAAGAACACATGTTAACAAGTTCTGTTGGAGTTAGAAAAACAAATGGATTATTAGAATTGTAATATCCTAAAATTTAATAATTTATATTTATATAAAGACTGCAGAAATGCGGTCTTTATTTTTTATATTTGGCGAATGAAAACGAAATGGTACTTCGGTACATTCATATTTTTACTCACCTTATTTGTTGTTAATCAACAGCAAATATCTATTCCAAATCAACAAATTGTAATTCAGTTTGCAAATAATGAAGTTACTTCCGTTGAGGTTCAACAAACAATTGTCACTATAAAAAAACAGCTTAAACTTATCGGAGTTGAGCATATTCAAATTCGTGAAAGTGAACATGGAAGCTTAAAGATTTCTTATTTTAGTGATGTAAATATTGCTTCTATAAAGAAAATTATTTCCGAAGAAAATAAATTTCAATTAGGTGTTAGTCCAGTTTTTCAAAATGAAACTTCGAATGAGGCTCCTTCAAAAGAGAAGTCAAATATCTACAAACTTGATGTCTATGAAATCCAAAAAGGAGATGATTCTGAAAAAGATTTAAACAGACTTGCATTAGAGTTAAAACCAGAAGTTGATCGATTTTATAAACCGAATGTATATTTCTTAAAAATAGAGATTGATGTTTGGAAGACCAATAAAATTGAAAAAGTAACTTTTGCCATTCAAAAAAATATTGCTACTGAAATTGACAACGCTTCACATATTATTCCTGAAGTAAGAGCAGGTCCAATTTCTTTCTGTATTTCCTAAAAGCTTTCCATTCAGAAAAGCTAAAAAAATCAAATTTAATATCATTCATAAATAATTGTCAGATTATTAGGTAAATTCTATATTTGCCACCCGAATTTCCGGGATTAATAATTGACCAAAAACAATAAAAATGCAAAACAAAGGACTAATTAAAGTATTTGCGATACTGTTTGGATTGGTAAGTTTATACCAATTATCATTTACCTATATCGCAAATAATGTTGAAGATGAAGCGAAAGCTTTTGCCAACGCAAAATATCCGGCTAGTGAGCCAATTAAAAGAAACGTTGCAGAAGCAAGCTACCTTGATTCTATTGGGAATATTCCTGGAATATTAGGAATAAATTATAACACAGCAAAAGAAAAAGAACTAAATAAAGGACTGGATTTAAAAGGAGGTATTAATGTAATTCTTCAAGTATCTGTAAAAGATATCTTAAAAGGATTGGCGAATAATACAAAAGATGCTACTTTTAATCAAGCATTAAAAGATGCATTTGTACTTCAAAAAGAATCTCAAGACACCTACTTAGAATCTTTCTTTGAAGCTTTTGAAACACTTCCTGGAGATAATAATTTAGCCTCTCCAGACATATTCTTCAACAAAAATTTAGAAGATGACATCAATGCTTCAATGACTAATGATGATGTTAAGCTAGTTATAGAACGTAAAATTGACGAGTCTATTACAGCGGCTTTTGAAGTATTAAGAAAACGTATTGATAAGTTTGGGGTTACACAACCAAATATTCAACGTATTGGAAAATCTGCTCGTATTTTAGTAGAATTACCAGGAGCTAAAGATGTAAATCGTGTTAAGAAATTACTTCAAAGTACAGCTCAATTAGAGTTTTGGAGTGTTTATAAATTAGACGAATTAGTAGTGTTTTTGCAAGCAGCCGATGATAAACTAGCTGATATTTACAAAAAAGAAAAACCTGTAGTTGAAGAAAAAGTAAAAGACTCAACAGATATCGAAGGAAATATTGTTGACGATTTAATAGGAGGGGAAGATGTAAACGATTCTATTATCGATGCGTCAAAAGAAAGACCGTTATTAGGAAAAATGTTATATCCTGGACAGTCAGGAAGACCAGAACTTGGTACTTTTAAACTAAAAGATACTGCTGCGGTTAATACTTATTTACGTATGCCTCAAGTAAGATCATTACTTCCTAATGAACAACGTTATGTGAAATTTGTTTGGGGAATTGCAGAAGATAATAAAGAGCTAGGCGAAGAGGTAATTACACTATACGCTATAAAAGGAAATAGAGAAATGACACCGCCATTAGCTGGTGGAGTTGTGGTAGATGCAGTACAAACGTACGACCAATTAGGTAGAGTAGTGGTAAGTATGCAAATGAATGCTCGTGGGTCAAGAGCTTGGGAGCAAATGACAGGGGAAGCTTATAACAACCAGTCTCAAATTGCAGTTGTATTGGATGATATTGTTTATTCTGCACCAGGCGTTACTAGTGGGCCAATAGCAGGAGGGAATAGTCAGATATCTGGAGATTTCTCAATCTTAGAAGGGCAAGATTTAGCAAATGTATTAAGAGCAGGTAAATTACCAGCCTCTGCAGAGATAATTCAAGGAGAAGTTGTCGGGCCAACCTTAGGTCAAGAAGCAATTGATAGTGGGATATTTTCTTTTGCATTGGCATTAGCTTTTGTATTGCTATGGATGATTTTTTACTACGGAAAAGCAGGTGCATTTGCAAATGTTGCCTTGGTAGTAAATATCTTATTTATCTTCGGAATATTAGCAGGAATTGGAGCAGTATTAACGCTTCCTGGTATTGCAGGTATTATCTTAACAATTGGTATGTCGGTAGATGCGAACGTACTTATTTTTGAACGTATAAAAGAAGAACTTGCCAAAGGAAAAGCACAGAAAGATGCAATTAACGATGGTTTTAATAATGCGCTTTCTTCAATTTTAGATGCGAATATTACAACGGGTCTTACAGGATTTATCTTATTATTATTTGGTACTGGTCCAATTCAAGGATTTGCAACTACTTTATTAATAGGTATTGCAACTTCATTGTTTACCGCAATCTTTATCACAAGATTATTTATTGATAGCTATACAAAAAATGGGAAACCATTACCGTGTACAACACCAATGACAAAAAATATTCTTAGAAAGAATACTGTTGAATTTCTTAAGAAAAGAAAAATCGCCTACGCTTTTTCAGGATTGTTAATTGCAATAAGTTTAGGGTCTTTATTTACTATTGGTCTAAATCAAGGAGTAGATTTTGTTGGAGGAAGAACTTATACGGTTCGTTTTGATCGTGATGTTGATGCCAACCAGGTAAAAGAAGATATGGTTGCAATATTTGGTTCAGCGGAAGCAAAAACCTACGGAGGAAACAATCAATTAAAAATCACCACTAAATATAAGGTTGACGAAACTGGAACCGAAGTAGATGAAGAAATAGAACAGATGATGTTTGAAGGTTTAAAATCGAACCTTCCTGACGGATTTACGTACAAACAATTTATTGAGGATTACGAACATAAAGTTGCTGGTAGAATGGAGTCTTACAAAGTAAGTCCAACCATTGCAGACGATATTAAGAAAGCTTCATTTTGGGTAGTCTTAGCGTCACTTGTTGTAGTGTTTCTTTATATTTTAATCCGATTTAAAAAATGGCAATTTAGTTTAGGTGCTGTTGTTGCGGTATTTCACGATGTTATTATCGTATTGGGTGTATTCTCATTAACCCATCGTTTTATGCCGTTTAATATGGAAATAGGACAGTCATTTATTGCGGCGATATTGACCGTTATTGGTTATTCGTTGAATGATACCGTGGTAGTGTTTGATAGAATTCGTGAATATTTTAACGAACATTCTTCATGGAAAATGTCAAAAGTTATTGACGCTGCATTAAATAGTACACTTAGTAGAACCTTAAATACTTCATTAACTACTTTAATCGTATTGCTATCGATATTTACTTTCGGAGCAGAATCTATTAGAGGATTAATTTTCGCATTGATGGTGGGTGTTGTAGTAGGAACATACTCATCACTATTTATAGCAACTCCTGTTTTCTTTGATACCGTTAAGAAAAAAGGAATCGATTTAGCAGACAAAGTAGAAGAAGAAATAGAAAAAGGAGCGGTTAAATAAACTTCTATCTTCTAGAAATACCAAAACCATCTTTATTAATTTAAAGATGGTTTTTTTTTATGTTTAAAAACGAAGACTGATCTTATAATCTATTAAAAAACAATACTAAATTAGAACTTAATTTATACTTGACTTTGTCATTTTTTTTTAGCGAACTTGACAACATATTATATCAATCAATTTAATTAGTAAACGGATGCTAGAATTGCGTTACCAAACATATGAAAAAAAACATTCGCACTAATAATTACACTTTTGAGTTTGAGCCTAATTCAAGCCCAATAATTTGATAATAAAGATTTTTTTGAAAAATCTGAAACTGCAGATTGGCTTTTAAGATATGATTTAGCGGCTTGGTACTCTACCGACACATTAATGACTAAAGATAAAGAGCGAATTAATAAACTTGGAAGAGAATGGTTTTGTTTTCAAGATTCAACAAATACTTGGCATTCAGTTTACGGAAAATATGAAAATAAAAAATATGACAAGTCTTTCATTTTATTGTGAAATCTCAATCAGAAGTAACCGAAACGAATGAACAGATTGACCAAACATTTCTCAATAAGCACGGACAAGCATTATCGAGAGCATTTAAGGAAATGAAACCGATAAGCGATTTAACATCACTTCGGTTTAATCATTATATTAAAGAAAACAAAAAAGAGAATTTAGATGTTTATATATTTCCTGCTTTCCAACCAAACGGAACAGCGGTTTACGGAGGAGAATTTGTTTATGAAGTATCTCCAGAAAATCAAATTGTTAAAGACGAAAGTTATTATCAAGGACAGTTTTTAGGTTTTAAAACTGGAGAACCAAGAGAAATTTGGTTGAATTATAGAGAAAAAGTAAAACCTACTTTGGGAACTATATTCTTTGCTTTGTATTATAAAGACTACTTTACTAAAATCATCATTGACAACAAAACGAGTTTTTCAACACCTTTCAATGGTGGAAAAAGTTATACTTGGATACACGTTCTTAAAGACCCAAAAGTAGAAGCGAAAAAAAAGCGAAAAAGAGAACGTGAGGAAAGGAAAAAAAACAAACAACGTGAATAAAAACGTTTGGTAACAACGTATAAAATTAATTACTGGTGCAAGCCTACTTGCGAAAATCCTCACGGTTTTCTATTCAGTTTTTGTTTACTAAATTAGTTGCTTAACCACGCAAAAAACCATACACAAACCTTTATAAAGTTACTCGCAATACGGAATAATTATGTTTATAATTAATTAAATTATCCATTAATTATTTTCGAGTCCAATCTATATAATCCCCAATCTCAAGACCCCATTTTTCTGAAAGACCTGCATTTACTTCAAGGACATAAAGAACAGGGGTAGAAGACGGTAGTGAAGTTTTGTCGAATGGTTTGGCATTTTTCTGAATACTAACTATTTCCTTTTTACTATTAATATAGATGATATCTAATGGAAACTCGGTATTCTTCATATAAAATGAGCGAGGTTGCTCATTTTTAAATATAAAAAGCATCGCCTGATGATCTTCCATAGAATGGCGATACATTAAGCCTGTTTGTGTTTCGTATTCAGTTTCGGCAATTTCAAGATCCAACACTTTTAAAATAGAATCTGTTTTAGCTTTTTTAAGAGTAATTTTCGCTTCTTTGGTGAAGGTAATTTTTTTCGTGATAGATTTAGTCGATTTTTCGGCCTCTTTGCAGTTTATAAAAATCAAACTTGAACTAATTAAAGTTAGTATAAGCAGTGTTTTTTTCATTATTCTATTATCCTTTTTTTTGAAGTAAACATTAAGTAAGCTCCAATTATTACAAGCGGAATACTTAGCCATTGTCCTGTGTTTAGTGCCCATTCTGCTCGCTCGTCAACTTGTGCTTCTTTTAAAAATTCTACAAAGAAACGTACAGTCCAGTGCATCACAAAAAATGCTCCAAATAAATAACCCATTTGCTTGCTTTTATTGGTTTTCCAATACAGGTAATAAATTATAATAAAAACAAAAACATAGCCAAGTGCTTCGTATAACTGAGCGGGATGACGAGGAAAATCTTCACCTAATTGCTTAAAAACAACACCAAAATCACTATTAGTTGCTTTCCCTATAATTTCTGAATTGATAAAATTCCCAATTCTTACAAAAACAGTTCCACAGGCAGCGGCAATTACGATTCTGTCTAAGATCCAAAGTATTGGTTTTTTTATCACTTTTTTGCTGTAAAAATACATGGCAATTGCAATTGCAATGGTCGCTCCGTGACTCGCCAAGCCTTGAAATCCAGTAAATTGAAATTCAGGAACGGTTCTAAAAGGTAAGAAAACAGATAAAAAATCTTCTTTGAATAATTCTGGTTGGTAAAAAATAACATGACCTAAGCGTGCTCCTAATAATGTGGCAAGCACTACATAGATGAAAAGACTGTCTAATTTATCGTCGGTTTGCCCTTCATTTTTAAATATTTTTTTAGTTATAAACCATCCTAAAGCAAAGGCGATTACAAACATTAAACTGTAATATCGAATTAGAAAAAACCCTAAATCAATTCCTTTTGAGGGATCCCAAACAAAACTTAATGCCTGCATAAACTATTTTTATTTTATTGTTAAATTGAATGCTTTATCTAACCGCAAAGGTCGCAAAGTTTTTCGCAATGAACGCAAAGGATTATAATTTGTTAACCACACGTCTAATTCCATTTTTAATCAAGGTTACATTGAAATTGATTAATAAACCTAGTTTGCAATCTGAAAGTTTTAAATAGGTTAAAATTTGAGCTAAATGAATGTCATTTAATGCTTCTACCGCTTTGATTTCAATAATTACCTTGTTTTCAACCAATAAATCGACACGATAACCAATTTCCAGTTTTACACCTTCATATATTAAAGGCATGGTTTCTGCTTAATTACTTTTAATTCAGACTTTCCTAACTCGTAATATAAACACTCTTCATAAGAGCTTTCTAATAAACCTGGACCTAATGTTCGATGAACTTTCAGGGCACAATCAAATATGATTTTAGACAATTGATTCTCAGTATAGCCTTGCGATCCTTGCGTTTCCATTGCGTTCATTGCGGTTAAAATTAATACTGAACATATTCAACTAATTTTTATATTCATTAGTGCCGTAAATATAAGGAAAGAAAAAGTTATTAATAGACTGTTCGCTCTCTATTCTCTCTCATCTCTTTTCTCTATTCTTTCTTCTTTTTCCGGAACAGGATCATAACCTTCGCCGCCCCAAGGATGACAACTCCCAATACGTTTTATTGCTAACCATCCTCCCTTAAATAACCCGTGCTTTTGAAGTGCTTCAATAGAATAATGAGAACAAGTTGGGTTGTACCTACAAGTAGAAGGTAATATTGGCGAAATTATCAATTGATAACCTCGTATTAATAATACAAACGGAAATGTTAGTATTTTTTTCAATCCCTATTTAATATTAATGAAAAGAAATTTCTTATTCAAACTAATTATTTTTTAAAACAGTTACAATCAAGTCTTAATTCTTATGTCTTTCAGCGTAGCGGTCTTATGTCTTTTTAATTAGTTCAACGAAAAACTAGTCCCGTCTTTGCCGTCTTTTAAATTAATCCCCGCCTCTTTTAACTGATCCCGAATTAAATCGCTCGTAGCAAAATCTTTATTAGCTCTTGCTTGGTTTCTTAAACCGATTAATATTGAAACCGCTTCAGATAATTTATCACCATCGTTATTTTGTCCTACGGAAGTATCTTCCAATCCTAAAACCTCAAATATAAAGTCGTGCATTGTCTTTTGGAGAACCTCAATATCATTTGAAGTTAATGTCACTTTTCCTTCTTTAGCTGAATTAATTACTTTGGAAGCCTCAAATAATTGTGCAATTAACATCGGACTATTAAAATCGTCGTTCATTGTATTGTAACAAGACTGTTTCCATTTTGAAGTATCAAATTCTGAATTTGCTGAAGGTTTAATTTCTGAAATCATTTTATAAGCTTCCATCATTCTATTAAACCCTTTTTCTGAAGCCACCAAAGCTTCGTTTGAAAAATCTAAAATACTTCGGTAATTAGCTTGATACATAAAAAACTTGGCTACCGTTGGCGAAAATGCTTTGCTTAATATATCATTCTCTCCTGAAAATAATTCGAAAGGTAAAATATTATTTCCTGTAGATTTCGCCATTTTCTTGCCGTTTAAAGTTAGCATATTAGCGTGCATCCAATAATTAACTGGATCGGTATTCATAGCTGCTTCAGATTGTGCAATTTCACATTCGTGATGCGGGAATTTTAAATCCATTCCGCGACCATGAATATCAAAATGTTTTCCAAGATATTTGGTGCTCATAGCTGTACATTCTAAATGCCAGCCAGGAAATCCATCGCTCCAAGGCGAAGGCCATCGCATAATGTGTACCGGTTCTGCTTTTTTCCACAGCGCAAAATCTTGCGGGTTTTTCTTATCGGATTGACCGTCTAGTTCACGAGTGTTAGCAACCATATCTTCTAAGTTTCTTCCGCTTAATTTTCCGTAGTGATGCGTTTTATTAAATTTATGAACATCAAAATATACAGAGCCGTTTACCTCGTAAGCGAGTTTTTTATCTATAATTTTTTCAATAATCTGAATTTGTTCAATAATATGACCCGTTGCCGTAGGTTCAATACTCGGAGGCAAGGCATTAAATTGTGCCATCGTGGTATGGAAATCTACGGTGTACCGCTGAACGATTTCCATAGGTTCTACCATTTCGATACGTGCTTTTTTAGCAATTCGATCTTCTCCACTGTCTGCATCATTTTCTAAATGACCCGCATCTGTAATATTACGAACATACCGAACTTTATAACCTAAATGTTTCAGATAACGAAACACCAAATCGAATGACAAAAAAGTACGGCAATTCCCCAAATGGACATTGCTGTACACTGTTGGTCCACAAACATACATTCCGATAGCGCCTTCGTGAATTGGAACAAATTTTTCTTTGGTTTTTGAAATGGAATTGTAAATATGTAGTTGTTGCTGTTCGTATAGTTTCATTAAATGTTAGTCTTTTATTAAGGACACTGAGTATTTGCCTTAAGCAAATGTATCGATTGTGGTATATTATTTGTCTGATGTAAGTTAACGGAAGTCGGAAGCGATTAACTTCAGGGTTCCATTTTTATTAATTTTGTTATGTCTTTCAGAGCGACAGCGAAGAATCTTTTAATGGATTCCTAGTATCAATCTGAAAATTTATCTTCGTGTCTTAGCGCCTTTGCGAGAAAGTTTCTAAAACTGCGTATCAAATTTCACATAATCCAAAAACTCTCTACGAGTTTCAGAGTTTTTAAATTTACCGCCAAATTCACTGGTAATGGTGCTACTATCTATGTCGCGAATTCCTCTAGAGTTTACACATAAATGTTTAGCATCGATAATACAAGCAACATCTTCCGTATTTAAAACTTGTTGTAATTCTTTTACAATTTGTATCGTAAGGCGTTCTTGAACCTGAGGGCGTTTTGCATAATAGTCAACTACTCTATTCATTTTTGAAAGACCAACTACCGTTCCGTTAGAGATATAAGCAATATGCGCCTTTCCAACAATAGGAAGTAAATGATGTTCGCAAGTAGAATATAGTGTGATGTTCTTTTCCACCAACATTTCATTATACTTATATTTATTGTCGAATGTGGAAGCTTTTGGTTTGTTTGCAGGATTTAGTCCTCCAAATATTTCATTCACAAACATTTTAGCAACCCTATTTGGTGTTCCTTTTAGACTGTCGTCTGTGAGATCCATTCCTAAAGTTTCAAGAATATTTTTTACATCTTTTTTTATTGACGCAATTTTTTCGATATCACTAAGCTGAAAAGCATCGGAACGTAATGGTGTGTCTGATGAAGTGCCTACATGATCGTCTCCAATTTCTTCTATTATTTTAAGGTGTTTATCTAAATCCATTAGTTGTAATTATTGTGCAATTTGCAAATATACGCATTCAGTTATTGGTAGAAAAAAAATAAATGTCAATTTTTTAAGAATTGAATTTCGTTATTATCATAAAAATTTCTTAAATTTCGCAGATTATTTAAATTTTTGCTATGAAACGAGCATGTTAAATTTTTTATCTTACAGTTAAATGATTAATAGCGAAAAGCATATGTACCGCTAAAAAACATAAATTAAACAGATGAAACTTCCTCAATACTCAATAATACTATTATTAGTCCTTTTTTTTATTCCTAAAAATAATTTCGCACAAGGGCCTGGCTCTTTGTTTGTTGATGCAGGTCCAGATGTTGTTATCCCTTGTGGTACAGGCGGATGTGCTGATATTACAGCAGATTTTCTTGAAATATTTGAAACTATAAGTACAAACTATACCGTTTCATCAATACCGTATAGTCCTGATGGTTCTGGAAATCCTCCCTTTCCTTTTAATGGGTTGGCAAATAATATGAATCCTAACGTTGATGACCAATGGTCTGTAGTTGAGACGCTTCCTTTTGATTTTTGTTTTTTCGGAAATTTAGAACAACAATTTCAAGTAGGTTCTAATGGGCTCATAAGATTTGAAGTTGGAGCTGCAGGAGATTTTAACGATTGGGGTTTTTCAGATGATTTACCTAACAATATTGATCCGGCTTTAGCTGAAGGAAATATTTTTACACCTGTTCACGATATAGACCCCTCTGTAGGTGCAGGTGCCGATGAAATAGGTTATGAGGTTATAGGCACTTACCCTAATAGAGTGTTAGTCGTTTCGTTTTTTGCAGTACCTTATTTTAGTTGTAATACTGTTCGTGCAACACATATGGCGGTGATGTATGAGTTTTCTAATGTAATTGAGATTTATATTCAAGATGCTCCAAACGATCAATGTTCAGGTTGGAATGGAGGTAATGCTGCTCTTGGAATTCAAAACAATGCTGGTGATTTAGCTTATGTACCACCAGGAAGAAATACTTCAGACTCACCTTGGGCAGCTTCACTAGAAGCTTGGAGCTTTGCACCAGATGGTGTGCAAACCTATGTTTTTGAATGGTTAGATTCTACTGGAACCGTAATTGGTACTACAGCAACTTTAAATGTTTGTCCTGCTGGTGGTTCAGAAATATTTACTGCTCGTGTCACTTATAACAATACATGTAATGGTGATATTGTAATATTAACAGATGATGTTTTGGTAACTATAGATGCACCTTTTACGGTAGATTTAGGACCCGATGTTGAAACGTGTGATACACCTGATATTGTTTTGGATGCTGATCAAGGGAATCCTACTTATACCTATCAATGGTTTTTAAATGGAGCGCCAATTGGGGGAGCTACTAATCCTACTTATACTGTTACGGCACCAAATTCAGGAAATTATTCTGTTGAAGTTACAGATCCAGCAGATCCATTGTGTCCAGGTACAGATGTAGTAATAATAAATTATTTGCCAACACCTGTAGTTGCGAGTCCTCCAAATGACTTGTTTCAATGTGATGATGGAATTAATCTGGGTATTTTTGATTTAACAGTTAATACACCAGTAGTTCTTGGTGGTCAAGATCCCTTAATTTTTGAAGTATTATATTTTGAAACATTTATTGATAGTCAGAATAATACAAACGTAATACCTAACCCAACAACATATCCAATTATAGGGACTAACCAAACTATTTTTGTGAGATTACATGAAATAGCAACAGGAACTTGTAATGTGTTAACAGATTTTGAATTAGAATTTTTACCTGCTTCTGCGGGACCTATGACCGATTATAATGCCTGTGATTTTGACTCTAATGGTTTTGCAAGTTTAGATTTAATTGCACTTAAAGATGCAGAAGCATTAAACACATTAGATCCATTGCAATATTCGGTAACGTATCACGCTACTCAAGCTGATGCTGATGCTGGAGTAGGAGCGTACCCAAATCCGTATGTTGTAGCTGCACCTTTTGAAACAATTTTTGTACGTGTTGAAAACAATGTCACTTCTGCTTGTTATGCAACCGATAGCTTTGTTGTTACAATATTTGTTGCACCCGAAGCTTTTCCTCCAACTCCATACATACTTTGTGATGAAGTGCCTAACGATGGTCTTGCTGAATTTGATTTATCCACTAAAGATATAGAGGTTTCTGGAGGAAATCCAGATGCAGTTATTACCTACCATTTTACTCAATCTGATGCAGATAATGGGGTCTTGCCATTAGCTACCTTATATATTAATGCAATTCCCGACTTCCAAATTGTATATGTTCGGGCTGAAAGTATAAACAGTTCAAGTTGTTATAATACAACGGAACTAACACTCCAAGTAGATCAAGCCCCTTCAATAACAGATCCCATCGAAAATTATTTTATAT
>CAZIMW010000062.1:13496-14039 GCA_964540425.1 uncultured Flavobacterium sp. | reverse complement strand
TTCATATTCAAAATTAATAATTTTATATTTACCCACTATAAACGACATAGAGCCAATTTTTGTATCTTTATGTATGAATTACATTACAGGATTTGACAGAAACCAAGCTGTTTTAATACCAGAAACCATTGATTTAATGAACTACCTCGAGGCAGAGCCATAGAGGTATCAAGCGGAAAAAATTTTATTTTTAGTTTGATGAAAACCTCAGGTTTTCAAACTTTCCTTTTTGACCACCGAGGCAGAGCCTCGGGGAATTCTTTAGATTAAATGTTGTTGACTTTGGTTTTAGAGACGTTCGTTTTAATACAAACGGCAGACCGCCATTCCATCCAAAAGATTTATTAAAACTTTACATCTACGGTTATCTCAATAAAATAAGATCTTCTCGCAGCTTAGAAAAAGAATGTAAAAGAAATGTGGAATTGACAATAAACAAGATTTGAAAGGGTTTTTTCGTGGAATGAAGAATGCTTATGAAATTTAAATTTCATAAAAAAAGCGACCCAATTGGGTCGCTTTATATTTATACAAGATACTTCG
>CAZIMW010000062.1:6253-13396 GCA_964540425.1 uncultured Flavobacterium sp. | reverse complement strand
ACTACGCTCAGTATAAGCGATTCACGCAATTTTGAAAAGCAAAATTGGTTCTCTGAGATACTTCGACTACGCTCAGTATAAGCGATTCACGCAATTTTGAAAAGCAAAATTGGTTCTCTGCTTACTTTACTTCTTCGAAATCAACATCTTCAACATCGCTGTTTTCTTCTGTTGGCTCACCTTGTGCATCCGCATCTCCTGTTGGAGCTCCTTGTTGTGCTTCGGCTTGTGCTTTGTACATTTCTTCTGAAGCAGCTTTCCAAGCTTCATTGATTTTATCTAATGCTGGTTGAATGGTTTCAACTTCCTTAGTTTCAAAAGCTGTTTTTAATTCTTCTAACGCTTCTTCAACTGGTTTTTTATTGTCTTCAGAAATCTTATCTCCAAATTCTTCCAATTGTTTTTCCGTTTGGAAAATCATTGCATCCGCTTCATTTAACTTCTCAGCTTTTTCTTTTGCCAATTTATCTGCATCGGCATTTGCTTCTGCATCTGCTTTCATTTTTTGAATCTCTTCATCTGTTAATCCTGAAGATGCTTCAATACGAATATCTTGAGATTTTCCAGTTGCTTTATCGGTAGCGCTTACTTTAATGATTCCGTTGGCATCAATATCAAACGTTACTTCAATTTGTGGGGTTCCTCTACGTGATGGCGGAATCCCATCTAAATGGAAACGGCCAATCGTTTTGTTATCTGTCGCCATAGGGCGTTCTCCCTGTATCACGTGAATTTCTACTGTTGGCTGATTGTCTGCCGCAGTTGAAAATACTTGTGATTTTTTTGTTGGAATAGTAGTGTTAGATTCAATTAAATGAGTCATTACACCTCCCATAGTTTCAATACCTAGTGAAAGTGGAGTTACATCTAATAATAATACATCTTTCACATCTCCAGATAATACACCACCTTGGATTGCAGCACCTAAAGCTACTACCTCATCTGGATTTACTCCTTTGTTTGGTTTCTTTCCAAAGAATTTTTCAACCGCTTCTTGCACTGCAGGAATACGAGTTGATCCACCTACTAAAATTACTTCATCAATATCGCTTTTTGAAAGCCCAGCATCTTTTAATGCTTTCTCACAAGGTGCAATCGTTCTTTTTACTAAATCGTCAATCAATTGTTCAAACTTAGAACGTGATAAACTTCTTACCAAGTGTTTTGGTCCGCTAGCGGTAGCCGTTACATAAGGTAAATTGATTTCAGTTTGTGTAGAAGCAGATAATTCAATCTTTGCTTTTTCAGCAGCTTCTTTTAAACGTTGTAAAGCCATTGGGTCTTTACGTAAGTCGATGTCTTCATCTTTTTTAAACTCATCTGCTAACCAGTTGATTATTTTTTGATCTACATCGTCTCCACCTAAATGGGTATCGCCATCTGTTGCTAATACTTCAAAAACGCCATCTCCTAACTCAAGAACAGAAACATCGTGAGTTCCTCCACCAAAATCAAATACTACAATTTTTTGGTCAACCCCTTTTTTGTCCATTCCGTAAGCTAAAGCTGCTGCTGTTGGCTCATTAATGATACGCCTTACTTTTAATCCTGCAATTTCACCTGCTTCTTTTGTTGCTTGACGCTGGCTATCATTAAAATACGCTGGTACTGTAATAACTGCTTCGGTTACATCGTGTCCTAAATAATCTTCAGCAGTTTTCTTCATTTTCTGAAGAATCATTGCCGAAAGCTCTTGAGGTGTGTACATTCTTCCGTCGATATCAACACGTGCAGTGTCATTATCTCCTTTTACTACTTTATAAGTAGCACGTTCCGCTTCTTTTTTAGATTCAGAGTAGCTATTACCCATAAATCTTTTAATAGAAGAAATGGTTTTTGTTGGGTTCGTTACTGCTTGTCTTTTTGCAGGGTCTCCCACTTTAATTTCACCATCTTCTACAAATGCAATAACTGAAGGTGTTGTTCTTTTTCCCTCAGCATTAGGAATTACGGTCGGCTCACTACCTTCCATTACAGCCACACAAGAGTTGGTTGTTCCTAAATCGATTCCTATTATTTTACTCATAACTATAAATTATTTTTTAATTATCAAATTTTATAATGCCTCAAAAATTATTTGAGACAATTGGTATATGGCAATCTTTATGCCAACAGAAACCGTATGACAGGGTGGCAGAAACTACCTGCGTCCACATGCCGATGAAGCTTTAGCGGAGGAGCAAGACAGGAATCTATTTTAGTTATTGTTTAAAGTCACTTCGATACGATTGCTGAAGGGCAAACGCTTGATAAGTGCTAAAATAGTATCTGAATAGAAAGAATGAACTACCTCGAGGCAGAGCCATAGAGGTATCAAGCGGAAAAAATTTTATTTTTAGTTTGATGAAAACCTCAGGTTTTCAAACTTTCCTTTTTGACCACCGAGGCAGAGCCTCGGGGAATTCTTTCGATTAAATGTAACCGACTACATCATATCCAATACAATTTGAATATTCTCTTTTACCATCTCAATTAAATCTGCTGGCAATTTTCCAATTTTTTTCATCAATCTCTTATTATCAATTGCTCGAAGATGATCTATAATTACATCACAATCTTGATGCAGTCCTGTCATTCCCTTTTTAAGATGAACTCGCAAAACATCTGAGTCTTCTATAACATTTGTAGTTATTGGACAAATGATGGTTGAAGGATGCGGAATTTTATTTAACAGATTTGTTTGAATGATTAGTACAGGTCTTGTTTTACCAGGTTCTGTTCCTATTTGAGGATTCAAATCTGCAATCCAAATTTCAAACTGCTTCATCTGTATAATCTATATTTTCAAATTCTTTTAATATACCTAATGAGTCAGACGATACTAGTTCTGATTCTTTTTTTAGCCGTTTTTCAAGTAGTATTCTTTTTTGAAGCTTGTTGTAAAAGTCCAATGCTTCATTAATATACCTATTTCTAGGTTTTTTTATTCGTGATAGAATTTTTTCAGTTTCTCCAAATACCGAATCATCTAATTTTAATGATATGTTTTTCATATTACAAAAGTATATACTTTTAGTATATTTTACAAATATATTTTGTGTAAATATATTCAATACATTGATTTACTTTGACATTTCGGCACTTCGGCTCCGCTCAATGACCCTTGTTCTCAACTCCTAAGTACTCTGAGTAATTTTTTATTTAAATCCCGAAATTTCGGGAGTATCGAAGAGTACAATGACATTTTATACCTACAAGGTTTTCAAAACCTTGCAGGAGAGTTAGAATCATACAAAATCACAATGCAGTTTTTTTTAAGTTACTATTTAAGGTTGCTGAGTGATTCTGATTTTTTTCAGAATCGTCCCGAAGTAACCTCCAACAACTCTCTCCACTGCGTAGTATATCGTGGACTTCGATCTTTTTTTATCAATTCCCATTCTTTTACTCGCGTACCCACCAAGCCAGAAAACAAGGTAGATTTTCCGTATTTCTGATTGATACTATCAAAAACCTTCATCAACTCCTTATTATTAGTATTTGGCGGTGCAAATAAATTTCCTTGTACATATTCCTTCGGAATTATCCCACTTAAACAAACACCCACTTTTTTAAACCGATAACCGGGTTTGTAAATGGAATTCAATGCTTTTTTTGCTTCAGAAATTAAGGTAAACGTATCGCTCGTAGGAACCGTTAATGTTACCGTAACACTATTGGAATACTGTTTATCGCGGTCGCTAAAATAATTGGTATGCAAAAACACTTGAAGATAGGTTGCACAAGAATTCTGACTCCGAAGCGCCTCACTTACCTCACTAATATAATAGGAACATGCTTCTTGAATCATTCCCAAATCTTCCAACTTTTTACCAAACGATTTTGCCGTACCGATTCCTTGCTTGGGCTTGGACATCGTTTTAAATTCGACACTCGGTATTCCTTTTAATTCATTCCAAATACGAACTCCAACCACCGACATATTTTTCCGAATCCATTCTTCCGGAAGTTGGGTGAATTCATACGCTGTAAAAATACCGATGTTTTTTAATCGTTTTGCGTGCTTGCTTCCTATCCCCCAGACCGATTTTACATCTGCCCATTGTAATGCTTCGATTCTTTTTTCTTCGGAATCTATGACAAAAACGCCCTTGTTTTCTGAAACTTTCTTTTTAGAAATCTTATTCGCCAGTTTTGCTAAGGTCTTTGTCGGTGCGATTCCTACTCCTACTGGAAGTCCTGTGTATTGATAAATCCTATCTTTCATTTGATGTCCTAAATTGTTCAACGAGCGGTATTTCATTCCCGAAACATCTACAAAAGCTTCATCGATACTATATATTTCTACTTGTGGTGAAAAGGCACTTAAAATATTCATTACCCGTTGTGACATTTCGCCATACAAGGTATAATTAGAGGAGAAAAATGTTACCTTATTTTTAATCAACTGCTTCTTTATTTTAAAAACAGGCTCAAACATCGGGATTTCTGAAATTGCTTTTGCTTCCTTGTTCGCAGCAATCACACAACCATCGTTATTGCTAAGCACGACTACTGGCGCTCCCCATAAATCTGGGCGAAACACCTGCTCGCATGTGGCATAAAAACTATTGCAATCTACCAAGACTATCATCGGGCGTAATGGATAATATAATTGATTAATCCCCAAAGAATAAATTCGGTTTCTAAAGAGGTATCTGGGAATTTAATAACCCTGAATTCTCCTTCCATCACCACCAATACCAAATCATTTTTTTTAGGCTCTAAGGAACGATCTATCAATAAAACATCCTTATCTAAAATATTAAATTCGGAAAGTGCATCGCCATCAATCCGAACAAAAAAAGTCGCATCTCTGTTGTTGATTAACTCTTTGTGCAAATCGATACTCGGTTCTGCGTAATGCGTGGCAGGACTTGGAAAGCCTGTTTGTTTGGACACTTCGGGAACGTGTCTGTTTTTTACCTTATTGAGTTTTCCTGAATTGAATATTTCCACAGTTCAAAAATATGGAATATTTCCATTTTATTTTGGATTATTTCTGTTTTGTTGATAAGTTTTTTTTTTAGATTCGACTCCTACTCTTTTCAATAAAACAAAACCTTGATGCCACAGAATAATTCTACATTTGTGACCTTATAAAAAGATCATGGAAAGTATTAGTGTTTTCGATATGTTGAAGATTGGTGTTGGTCCTTCGAGTTCCCACACCTTAGGACCGTGGCGTGCTGCGGGACGTTGGATTGAGGAATTAAAAACCAAAAATATTTTCGATCAAGTAACGCAGGTTTCGGTAGATTTATACGGTTCGCTTTCTCTAACAGGAAAAGGGCACGCAACCGATATTGCTCTTTTATTAGGACTTTCGGGTTTTGATGCAGTTACTTTTCCTACTGAAAAAATTGACGGTGTAGCTTCAAGAATTAAGAATAAGCAAATCTTAAAACTAAACGATGAGTTAGAAGTCTCGTTTCAGCCAGAAAACGATATTATCTTTCATCGGAAATTTTTAGAATTCCATCCCAACGGAATGACCTTCAACGCAACTCTAAAAGACAGCTCAAAACATTCCGAAACCTTTTATTCTATTGGTGGCGGATTTGTAGTAAAAAAAGAACGAGAATGTGCAAAAAAGAAACAGGAGATATTTTCCCATTTTCCGTTTCCTATTGAAAAAGGAACCGAATTGCTTCGCTATTGTAAATCGGAAGGTAAAAGTATTTCAGAAATTGTAATGCAAAACGAATTGGCATTGCGTTCTAAAGCTGAAATTAACGAGAAATTTGAAAATATTTGGAATGTTATGCTCACCTCGATGTACGACGGTTGCCACACCGAAGGAACCTTGCCAGGAGGTTTAAACGTACACAGGCGCGCCTTCGATATACACCAACGGCTTATTGGCGATGCAAAATATACTTCTACGGAAGAATGGACACAATCCATCCGAAATACGGAAGTAAAATTTCGACAAATCCTAAAATGGGTTTCGTGTTTTGCTTTGGCCGTTAATGAAGTAAACGCTTCTTTAGGTCGCGTGGTAACGGCTCCCACCAACGGAAGCGCAGGTGTTATACCGGCTGTTTTAATGTATTATCTGGTGATTGAAAACCATAAAGGTGGGGCTAAAGAAGTTCAGCAATTTTTATTGGTTGCTGGCGAAATTGGAAGCCTATTTAAAAAAGGTGCAACGATCTCTGCTGCAATGGGAGGATGCCAAGCAGAAATCGGAGTTTCATCGGCAATGGCTGCTGGAGCCTTAACCGAATTAATGGGAGGAACGCCCAATCAAGTACTGATTGCTAGCGAAATTGCAATGGAACATCACCTAGGACTTACCTGCGATCCTATTGGAGGATTGGTTCAAATTCCTTGTATAGAACGAAACGCAATGGGTGCTATCAAAGCAATTAATGCTTGTGAAATGGCTTTGGATTGTGACCCAGAAAAAGCAAAAGTCCCTTTAGATAAAGTGATTGAAACCATGTGGGAAACCGCAAAAGATATGAATCACAAATACAAAGAAACCAGTGAAGGTGGTTTGGCTGTAAAAGTGAGTTTAAGTGATTGTTAGAAATGCAGATATAAAATAGTTAAAGGATTGCGTTTCAAAAATTAGTACATTTACCATCCAATTTGTTACAAAATGAGTACAAAAACTTAATGACTGTTATTTTATGGTGTGTTTTTTATTAATTTCATATCCGAATAACAATATAAATAATTAGAGGAAAAATGCTTTTTAATTCAATTGACTTTGCAATATTCTTGCCTATTATTTTTATTCTTTATTGGCTTCTAACGAGTAAGAGTCTAAAACTACAAAATTTACTGATTGTTATCGCTAGCTATGTTTTTTATGGTTGGTGGGATTGGAGATTTTTATTATTAATTTTTTTTAGCACAGTTGTTGATTTTTTAATAGGAATTGGCTTATCAAAACAAAAAACCAAAAACCAAAAAAAGCTTTTACTCTGGACATCGGTTATCGTAAACCTAGGTTTGTTAGGCTTTTTTAAATATTATAATTTTTTTATTGAAAATTTTTTAAATACTTTTTCGTTATTTGGGGCAGAAATACACAGAAATTCTCTAAACATTATTTTGCCAGTTGGCATTAGCTTTTACACCTTTCAGACATTAAGCTATTCGATAGATATTTACAAGGGTAAATTTAAACCTACAAAAAACTTCATTGCATTT
>CAZIMW010000062.1:0-6225 GCA_964540425.1 uncultured Flavobacterium sp. | reverse complement strand
GTTGCTGGTCCTATCGAAAGAGCAACACACTTACTTCCTCAATTTTACAAGAAAAGAACATTTAATTACTCGAAAGCTGTAGATGGTATGCGCCAGATATTGTGGGGCTTATTTATGAAAATTGTTATAGCCGATAGTTGTGCTATTTATGCTAACCAAATATTTGATGGTTTTTATAAATACTCTGGAAGCACTTTAGTGTTAGGCGCTGTGCTTTTTTCGTTTCAAATTTATGGAGATTTTGCGGGGTATTCGAATATTGCAATTGGAACGGCTCGGCTTTTTGGTTTTGATTTAACACAAAACTTTAAATTTCCCTATTTCTCAAGAGATATTGCTGAATTTTGGAGACGATGGCATATTTCACTATCAACATGGTTTAGAGATTACTTATATATTCCTTTAGGTGGTAGTCGTGGTAGTATATGGATAAAAATAAGAAATGTTTTTATTATTTTTATTGTAAGTGGTTTTTGGCATGGCGCTAATTGGACATTTATTATATGGGGAGGATTAAATGCACTCTATTTTTTACCTGTTTTTTTAACAAATAACAATCGTAAAAATTTAGATACAGTCGCTCAAGGAAAATACTTTCCAAGTATAAAAGAGTTTTTATTTATGATACTAACTTTTGGGTTAACTGTTTTCGCTTGGATATTTTTTAGAGCAGAAAATATAACCCACGCAGTAAGTTACATCTCACACATTTTTTCTAAATCACTTTTTTCAATACCTGAGATTCATCCAAAAAATCTGTTTATTATCCTCTTCTTTTTTATAATTATAGAATGGCTTGGACGTAATGGCAAATTTGCTTTAGAAAACATACATTTACACAGTCCGAAAGCAATTAGATATATTTTATATCTAATTTTAATTTTTTCTATCCTCTTACTTAGTGGAGGTAAAGAACAAGAATTTATTTACTTTCAATTTTAGAAATAATGAAAAAATTTATCCTTAAATCTTTAGCTTTCGCAATGGTAACATTCCTGTTTTTTGTCTGGATATGTTCAAAAGCAAATGGATATACAGATCCTTTTTATATAAGGTTTACTACTCCAAAACAAAACTCGTTAATTATAGGAACTTCAAGAGCTGCTCAAGGATTGCAACCTAAAATAGTTGATCCTATATTAAAGGTTGATATTTCAAATTATTCTTTTACGGTTGCTCACAGTCCATTTGGAAAAACCTATTTAAATAGTATAAAGAAAAAAGTAAATAAAAATTCGAAAAAAGGAATTTTTATAATTGCAGTTGACCCTTGGAGTATTGCTAGTTTCACAAAGACACCAAACGATTCTTTATTATTTAGAGAATTAAGATTAGCACTTAAAAATATGTGGATGGTTAGCTTAAACCCCAACCCAATTTATATTATGAACAACTGGAATAAAAAATATTATAAATTATTAACCAATAAAAAATCTAAGGTCTTTTTACATAACGACGGCTGGCTTGAAGTTAATGTTAATTTAAGCCCTGTTAGTGTTTCAAGAAACATAACAAAAAAAGTAAGTACTTATAGGAAGAATATCTTGCCAAAAGCCAAGTTTTCAGAAAATAGATTTAATTACTTAAAACAAACCATTCTCTTTTTAAAAAAACACGGTGATGTTTTTTTAGTAAGGTTACCAATTCATCCTAAAATTATGGAAATGGAAAACGAGCTAATGCCTAATTTTAATGATAGAATACTCGAAGCAATAAAATTATCGAATGGTTTTTTAGATTTAACAAGTAAAAATTCAGACTTTAATTATACAGATGGAAATCATTTACATAAAAATTCAGGAAAGGAAGTTTCAGAAATTACAGCAAATTGGATTTATAACATAAAAAATAATTCCACAGGAAAATAATTAAGTATCTCATTTCAAAAATTAGTACATTTACCATCCAATTTGTTACAAATATGAGCACAGCTAAAAAAGAATATAAACGTATTACTACCAAATCGTTGGTGGATATGAAAAGTAGAGGTGAAAAAATATCGATGCTAACTGCCTACGATTATACGATGGCAAAAATTGTGGACAGTGCTGGAATCGATGTGATTTTAGTGGGTGATTCGGCTTCCAACGTAATGGCGGGACATGAAACGACACTTCCTATTACTTTAAATGAAATGATTTATCACGCATCCTCAGTAGTTCGCGGAATTGAAAGAAGTTTGGTCGTGGTAGATCTTCCCTTCGGAACCTACCAAAGCGACCCAAAAGAAGCCTTGCGTTCTGCCATTAGAATCATGAAAGAAAGTGGTGGTCACGCTGTAAAACTAGAAGGCGGAAAGGAAGTTAAAGAATCTGTAAAACGTATTCTGAAAGCGGGAATTCCTGTAATGGGGCATTTAGGCCTTACGCCACAATCTATCTATAAATTTGGAACTTATACCGTAAGAGCAAAAGAGGAAGAAGAAGCAGAACAACTTAAAAAAGATGCTTTAATGCTTGAAAAAGCAGGCTGTTTCGCGATTGTTTTAGAAAAAGTTCCTGCAAAATTAGCCGAAGAAGTTGCCAAAAGTCTTCACGTTCCTATTATTGGTATTGGTGCTGGCGGCGGTGTGGACGGACAAGTATTAGTAACGCACGATATGTTAGGAATGACACACGAGTTCAACCCTCGTTTTTTAAGACGTTATCTTGATTTGTATTCTGAAATGACCAATGCGTTTCATAATTATATTACCGATGTGAAGAATGGTGATTTTCCTAATGATAAGGAACAGTACTAGTAGGCAGTTTTCAGTAGGCAGTATTCAGTAAGCAGTATTCAGTAAGCAGTCGGATTGGAACTAATCTCATGAGATTGCTTCGCCCAAAAAGGCTCGCAAAGACATTTAAAACCAAATAAAAATTGTCCTCAAAAATAACATCCAACAAAGATAATCTTCAGGTAATTTATGAAGATAACCACATCATCGCTATCAACAAGCGTGTGGGTGATATTGTACAGGGTGACAAAACGGGTGACACTCCCCTTTCGGAAGTTGTAAAAAAGTATATTTCTGAAAAACACAACAAACCCGGAGCTGTATTTTTAGGAGTGGTGCATCGCTTGGATAGACCTACTAGCGGGATTGTAGTTTTCGCAAGAACTACCAAAGCTTTAGCTCGTTTAAACAAATTATTTTCGGAACGTAAAACCGAAAAAACCTATTGGGCAATTGTCAAAAATTCACCTCCAAAATCGGAAGATACTTTAATTCATTTTTTAAAAAGGAATCCGAAGCAAAATAAATCATACGCTCATAAAAATGAAGTTCCTGAAAGTAAAAAGGCTATTTTAGATTATCGTGTTTTAAAAAACCCCGATCGTTATTATTTATTGGAAATCGATTTAAAGACAGGAAGACATCATCAAATCCGATCACAACTTTCTGCGATTGGTTGCCCCATAAAAGGAGATTTAAAATATGGTTTTGACTATTGCAATAAAGATGGCGGAATCCATTTACATTCTCGAAGACTTGCTTTTATTCATCCTGTAAAAAAGGAGGAAATTGTTTTTGTGGCTGAAACTCCAAAGGATACTGTTTGGGATACTTGTTTGTAATATATAACCCTAATTATTACGGAAGCCATTTTTTTTCAAAATTAGGCTTTCTTTTTTCTAAAAACGCATCACGCCCTTCTTTGGCTTCGTCTGTCATATATGCTAACCTGGTAGCTTCACCTGCAAAAACTTGTTGCCCTACCATTCCGTCGTCGGTTAGATTCATAGCAAATTTTAGCATTTTGATGGAAGTTGGTGATTTTGCAAGAATTTCTTGAGCCCATTCAAAAGCGGTGTTTTCAAGATCTGCATGAGGGATTACAGCATTGACCATTCCCATTTCATAGGCTTCTTGTGCGTTGTAATTTCTTCCGAGGAAAAATATTTCACGCGCTTTTTTCTGTCCTACCATTTTGGCTAAATAGGCACTTCCGTAGCCACCATCAAAACTGGTAACATCGGCATCGGTTTGTTTAAAAATAGCATGTTCCTTACTTGCCAATGTTAGATCACAAACCACATGAAGACTGTGTCCTCCTCCTACAGCCCAACCAGGAACTACACAAATTACAGCTTTTGGCATAAACCTAATCATACGTTGAAGGTCTAAAATATTAAGCCTGTGATATCCATCTTCACCTACATAACCTTGGTGACCACGAACTTTTTGATCGCCACCACTACAAAAGCTATACACCCCATCTTTAGACGAAGGACCTTCGGAAGATAACAATATCACGCCAATGGATGTGTCTTCTTGCGCATCGTGAAAGGCATCTAATAACTCGCTAGTAGTTTTTGGTCGAAAGGCATTTCGAACATCGGGTCTATTAAAAGCAACACGTGCAACTCCGTCACATTTTTTATATGTAATATCGGTGTAAACTTTTGCGGTTTTCCAATTGGGAGATTTCATTATTTTGTATTTTAGCGTAAATATAATAATTCCGTTGAAGGAAGGAATCTTATAAACTTAAATAATTTTTATTTTAATACAATTGGGTCACCATTTCCCATTTAATCCCTAATACATTATGAAAAAAATACTTTTCTTATTCGCTATTGCATTCAGTAGTTTATTTTTAAACGCACAAGAGCAATATCAATTTACTAAAATGATAGATATTGATGCTACTCCTGTAATTAGCCAAGGAAATACGGGTACTTGTTGGAGTTTTTCTACTTCTTCTTTTATTGAATCTGAAATTATACGATTGACTGGAAAACGAATTGATATTTCTGAAATGTATAATGTAAGAAATACCTATCCTGTAAAAGCAGAAAATTATGTGATGCGACAAGGAAAAGCACAGTTTAGCGAAGGCGGATTGGCACACGATGTTTTTAATAGTATTCGTGATTTCGGATTGGTTCCTGTAGATGCTTACAGTGGTTTATTTGGAAATAATACGAACCACAATCATGCGGAAATGGTTGCTATTTTAACTTCAATGTTGGATACTTATATTAAAAACCCTGGCAGAAAATTAGATCCAAAATGGCGTGAAGCTTTTGGGTCGGTTTTAGATGTATATATGGGTGATAATATAACTGAATTTACTTTTGAAGGAAAAAAATACACCCCACTTCAATTTGCTGAAATAGTAAAGATTGATGTCAATGATTATGTAAATATCACTTCGTTTACACAAGCTCCTTTTTATAGTAAATTTATTTTAAACATCCCAGATAACTTTAGCAATGGAAGTTTTTATAATGTACCAATAGATGAATTGGTTGAAGTTCTAGATCACGCTTTAGAAAACGGATATACCGTAGAAATTGATTGTGATGTTTCTGAAAAAACATTTTCTTCTAAGGATGGTATTGCTGTGATTCCATCAAATTCATTAAACAATTTAAAAGCATTGCATAGTATTTACCCTGAAATGGAAGTTACTCAAGAATTTCGACAACAAGAATTTGAAAACTTTAAAACTACCGACGACCATTTAATGCATATTACCGGTACAGTTAAAGACCAAAAAGGCAATAAATATTATATGGTGAAAAACAGTTGGGGAACCGATGAAAAAAGAACCAAGTTTGATGGTTATGTTTATTTTAGTGAAGCTTATGTTCGCTTAAAAACCATTAGTATTACGTTGCATAAAGATGGATTGACTAAATCAATTTCAAAAAAAATAATTAAATAATGCAACAAACTCAACAGATAACTCCTGAAAAATTTCTTAGAACAATTAAGATCATACATTTTGCTATGTTTGTTGTTCCAATAGGCTTGGCGGCGATGATGTATTCTGAAATTACCACTACAATTTTCGAGTTGACGGACACAAATAATTCATTTCAGTATTTAATTCCGATTGCAGCAATTCTAAGTGTTTTTATAGGAAACTATCTTTTCAACAAACAAATTAGCATCGCCAAAACTAAAGATACCTTACTTGAAAAACTTACTCAATACCAAACAGGATCGATTATTAAATACTCATTACTTGAAGGCGTTTCAATTTTTGGAATTATAGGGTTTCTAGACAACGGCAACTTGTTTTACTTGACAGTTTCAGGAATTTTATTGCTTTATTTAATACTACAAAAACCTACAAAACTCTCTATTGAAAGTGCCTTAGATTTTACGAGCGAACAGCGTCGTCAATTTAACAAACTTGATGAGGTAATAGAGTGAATTATAATCTAAAAAAACTTTGTAACTATTCAGCCAAATTAGGCAAGAAATAATTATCCTCAAAAGCATTATGG
>CAZIMW010000061.1:0-14585 GCA_964540425.1 uncultured Flavobacterium sp. | reverse complement strand
TCAAATTAATTCTAAATCCTTACTTTTATTTTTTTTAAACTCAATACATTTTTAAATCAATGAGTAATTACCACATCAAACATCTAGAGGAGTATTTTAAAGTATATCGTAAATCGGTTAGAGAACCCGAAGTTTTTTGGGAAGAAATTGCCGAGGAGCATTTTTTATGGCGAAAACGTTGGGATAAAGTACTGTCATGGGATTTTCAAAAACCTGAAATCAAATGGTTTGAAGGTGCAAAATTAAATATTACTGAAAACTGTATCGACAGGCATTTAGTAACCAAAGGAGATAAAACGGCTATTATATTTGAACCCAATAATCCTGATGAAGAAGCACAACATATTTCGTATAACGAGCTTTATAAAAAGGTAAATAGGTTTGCAAATGTATTAAAGCAAGAAGGAATTAAAAAAGGAGATCGTGTTTGTATTTACCTTCCTATGATTCCAGAATTGGCAGTTTCAGTATTGGCTTGTGCTCGTATTGGAGCGATTCATTCGGTGGTTTTTGCAGGGTTTTCTTCCAAAGCACTTTCAACAAGAATTAACGATAGTGATTGTAAGATGGTCATTACTTCCGATGGTTCCTTCCGAGGTCCAAAAACAATCGATTTAAAAAGTATTGTAGATGAAGCTTTGGAAGATTGTCCCGATGTAAATTCGGTTTTGGTTGCCAAACGAATTCATTCAGAAATAACTATGAAAGTAGGTCGTGATAAATGGCTTCAACCATTATTAGACAACGCTTCTTCAGAATGCATTCCTGAATTAATGGATGCTGAAGATCCTTTGTTTATTTTATACACTTCGGGTTCTACCGGAAAGCCAAAAGGGATGGTTCATACCATTGCAGGCTATATGGTTTATACGGCTTATACCTTCAAAAATATGTTTCAGTACAAAGAAAACGATGTATATTGGTGTACCGCAGATATTGGTTGGATTACGGGACATAGTTATATTGTTTATGGCCCTTTGGCGAATGGTGCGACGACCGTAATGTTTGAAGGAGTCCCGAGTTATCCTGACTTCGGAAGGTTTTGGGAAATAATTCAGAAACATAAAATCAATCAGTTTTATACCGCACCAACAGCGATCAGAGCTTTGGCAAAAGAGAAGTTAGACTTTGTTGAAAAATACGATTTATCTTCATTGAAAGTAATCGGATCTGTAGGCGAACCCATCAACGAAGAAGCCTGGCATTGGTATAACGATAATATAGGAAAACGAAAAAGCCCTGTAATTGATACTTGGTGGCAAACGGAAACTGGCGGAATTATGATTTCACCGATTCCCTATGTAACACCAACAATTCCTACCTATGCAACGCTTCCGTTTATTGGAATTCAACCAACAATTATGGATGAAGCTGGAAATGAATTAAAAGGAAATCAGGTTGAAGGCAGACTTTGTATAAAATTTCCTTGGCCATCGATTGCCAGAACTATTTGGGGCGATCACCAACGTTATAAAGAAACCTATTTCTCAACCTATAAAAACAATTATTTTACGGGTGATGGTGCCTTACGAGATGCGACCGGTTATTATAGAATTACTGGAAGGGTGGACGATGTGATTATAGTTTCGGGACATAATTTAGGAACCGCTCCTATAGAGGATGCCATAAACGAACATCCTGCAGTTGCCGAATCTGCCATCGTAGGGTTTCCGCACGATATAAAAGGAAATGCCTTATACGGTTATGTGATTTTAAAAGAAACAGGAAACACTAGAGATCCAAATAATCTTCGGAAAGAAATCAATCAAATCATCACCGAACATATTGGTCCGATTGCTAAATTGAATAAAATTCAGTTTACGGAAGGCTTACCCAAAACCCGAAGTGGAAAAATAATGCGTCGTATTTTACGTAAAATCGCTTGTGGAGATACTAGCAATTTAGGCGACACCTCTACTTTATTGAATCCTGAAGTAGTAAAAGACATTATAGATCATTCTATTTAATAATAAAATGTATTACCTTTTAAATTTGTAATAATTTTAAAAAAATGAAATCACTAATTTTATGCTACTTACTATTAACTATAACAACAAATTCTATGTCACAAAATATCCCATCAGAATCTATTTACGATATTCAAATTAATAAATTATCTGGCGAACCACTTGATCTATCAGTTTATAAAAACAAGTATCTATTATTTGTCAATGTAGCTTCAGAATGTGGTTTTACTGGACAATATGAAGGATTGCAAAAACTATATGACCAATATAAAGACAAGCTTATGGTGATTGGTGTTCCTTGCAATCAATTTGGAAGTCAGGAACCTGGAAATTCAGACGAAATTCAAACTTTTTGTCAAGCAAATTACGGAGTTACCTTTGTAATGACTGAAAAAATTGATGTAAAAGGAGAAAATAAACACCCATTATATAAATGGTTAACCAATACATCTAAAAACGGAAAAACGAGTACGACGGTTAAATGGAATTTTCAAAAATATTTAATTGGACCAAAAGGGGAATTTATTGATTATTATTATTCTATTACTAAACCATTGAGTTCTAAAATTACGAAGCATTTAAAATAATTATTATGTAAATTTGTAAGTCTTTTTTATCTATACAAACACACATGTGTGTTTGTATAGATGTTAGGCACAAGCTAAAAAAACAAACCTAGATTCAAGAACTTAACGCAACAAATCATAATCTTAGATTTGTTGTATGAAACCAAAAAATATTGCGAACATTAATTGAAAAATAATTTATTGGTGTGAAAATAGTTTGTAATTTTGTATGTTGTGACATTATTATGTAATTAACTATCTATGAGTGCGTTTAAAGTTTTTTTTGAAAATTTAGATTTTTCTTTTGAGCACGATTTTGTTCGAAAAGATATTGAATTCTCGAATAATAAGTCTCTTACAAAAAAAATAAAAAAAAATATTTATTTTTATGATGCTCCTGAAAATGTAAATACATCCTTTTATCTTTTCGACCTATTTGATTTAAATGAAGATGATTTGTTTGAATTAAAAAGATATATTTGGAATGAAGATTTATGCGAATTTTATTTTTATCCCAATAGCAAAAAATCAATCTCGTTATATTATGCAAAATTAAACCCAAAAAAAGATCGAGAAAAAAGTAAAATAAGTAGTTTTGAAGGACAAGATGATGATGAAATTGAAAAAATAAGAAAGTGGAATTTTGAAACTGGAGCTTTTTGGCTTTCTTATGAAAAATTTGCAAAAAAAGTAGCAGGAAATGAACGGATTGATAAATTATTAATAAATCGATTAATTGATTTAAAAAGAGAACTCTTATCCGCTTTAGGAAATGATAAAGAAAAAGAAGTTCAATCTCTGATTGATAGGACTCTATTTATTAAGTTTCTTGAAGATAATCATATTATTAACTCTTTCTTTTACGAGCATTACTTTGATGATGATAAGATAACATATAAGAATTTATTAGAAGGCAAACCTGATTTTCAAAAAATAAATTTATTATTCAAATTAATAAATGAAATTTTTGATAATGTCTTATTTAAGACACCTAATATTGAAGAACAATATATTCTTAAAGCCTCAAAGTATATTTACAATGCTATTAGTGGAGAAGTAAAAGGACAATTATCATTATTCGATTTTCAATTTAATGTTATTCCTATAGAATTTATTAGTCATATTTACGAAGTGTTTCTTGAAGAAAAACAAGCTAATGAAGGGATATATTATACACCTCCAAAACTGGCTCAACTTATTATTGATGATACAATCACAAAACAAGGCAAAGTGCTTGACCCTGCTTGTGGCTCAGGAATGTTTCTGATTTTGGCATTTCGAAAAATGTTAGAGAATTATGAATATTCTAAAAACGCCACAGTATCAGAAAAAATAGAAATAAGAATAAAATTATTAAAAGAAAATATTTTTGGAATAGAAAAGCAATATATAGCTTGGAGGTTGACTATTTTCGCACTCTATCTCGAAATATTTAATGACAATAGTATTAAATCAGATGAAGTAAAGAAATACATTACACAGAAAATAAAGAGTGGGAATATTAAAATATTTGAGGATTTTTCAACTAATATAATAAATGGAAATTCTCTTGAAATCAAAGAGGATGAATTATGTTTTGAAAATAAAACTTTTGATTATATAATTGGCAATCCTCCTTTTTTACAAGTTTCAAAAAATGATGAGGAAATAGATTTCTTTAATGAATATAAATTAATTATTAAGAATAAAGAATATTCAGCAAAAAAAGTAATTGGGAAAAATCAAATTTCACAAGCTTTTATGCTAAAAATAAAAGATTGGGCAAATGATGAAACAAATTTTGGTTTTGTATTAAATAGTTCTAATTTCTACAATGAAGGGAAATCAATAAATTTTCAAGAATTCTTTTTTGAAAATTTTCAAATAAAGAATTTTTATGAACTTTCTAGAGTAAAGAAAATTTTATTCAATAAAGCAACTGAGAGTGTTATTGTTGTGATTTTTAATAATAAACAAGTTGATAATAATATAATTAATTATTACCCTGTTGATTTAGAACTTTTCTCTGAAACTTTTAAACTTCTTGTAATTAAAGAAGATAGTAGAATTGAAATACAGCAGAAAGATTTATTAAATTCCAAATTAAAATTAAGAGAATTACTTGTTGGAAATGAATTTGATTTGCAAATATTAAATAATCTATTAAATAATAATAATCAATTAATTGACTATTTATTGATAGAAAAAGGAAATAGTTTTAAAGGAATTGATAGAGCAACAAATGAAATGATTAGGACGTTTCATAATTTAGACAAAACTACTTTTAATCAATTATTAAAAAAAGAAAAAGAAGAATATCATATAAAGTTTGCATTACAGAATTATCTAAATAATAAAAAATCAGATTATTATGATACGCAATATATATACAAACCAGAAAATACAATTACCAAGTTCTTAATATTGGAGAATGATGGATATATCAATGAAAAAGATGTAAATAATATAAACTTTCAACGTCCTAGAAATATATTTATATACAAAGGAAAGAATATAATATTTAATAGATTTGGAAGTGAAATAAATGCCGTTTATTCAAAAGATAAGTTGTTTTTTTCAAACCTAATCTATGGGATTAAACTTCAAAATGAAGATTATTATTTATTATTTACTGCAATTCTTAATTCTGATTTAGTAAACTACTTTTTAACTCAGCGGTATAGAATGCGAGTTGATGACAATTTTGCAAATTTAGATACAAAAGCAATAAAAAACATTCCTATTCCATCTAAATTTGATAAAGATTTATTCAATAAAATATCAAAATTAAGTCAGCAATTAACAAATGGCAAACTAAATTATGAAAATGAAACCAAAGATGAATTAAATGAGTTAATCTACGATTTGTATGATTTAAATTATTTGGAACGTCAAAGGATAAAAGATTTTTCTACTTTCAAAAGAATAGTTGAAACAAATGATTTAGAAAAATATAAAGAAACATTGCTTTATACGCTTGAAATGTATTTTGAAAATAAACCAAAAATTGAATATGCTATTGATTTAAAGTTTGGATTTAATATGCTTGTTGTTGGTGTGTTTTTCACTAAAGAAGACAAAATGCCAACAAGTGAAAAAGTATTAAAGTATAAAATAAATGAAATAATGCAACAGACTAATAATAATCTGTTTGCAATGAGTGGGTTTTTGTTTGGAAAAGACTGTATTTATATAATTAAAGATAGACAATTAAAAAATTGGACAGAAACAAAAGCTTATGAAGATGGTAAATTAATTTTAAAGAATTTAAATTAATGAAATCATATATTAAACTTCCTCCTCTTAAACCACTTTCAGATAGCAGTATAATGAAACAACAATTATCAGATGATGTTTGGCAAAACTACATTTTTTATATTGTGCTTAAATATTACAAAGAAATTAATAATAATGAGGTAGTTAATCTTATTCAAGATGAATTGTTAAAACAAAATTCACAAATTGAAAAAATATTAAAAGAACATATTTATAAATGGTATAAAAGAATCAAGAGAACAGATAAAATAGATATATGGGGAATTATTTTAAATCTTGAACCAAGTTCTGAAAATTTCGAAGGTTTTTACGACCTAAAATTTCAACATAGTGACTGGGATAAATATTTTGTTTTTGAAGCTAAAAATCTCGGTGAAATAAAATCAACTAAACATTCGACAATGTTAAATGAGTATGTTTATTCAAATCATAAAGATGACGGAGGAATGCATCGTTTTATGACTAAAAAATATGCTTGTGAAATTAATTTTGGAGGAATGCTTGGGTTTATTGTTGGCAGAATAAACGGAGATATAATAAAAGATTTAACTACTAAAATACAGACCGTTTATAGTGAAAATATAAATGGGAAATTAATTGATGAAAAGATTAAACTAAATTCAATAGCTGAGAATGAAAATACATTTACAAGTTTTCATTCTCGAAATGGAGAAAAATTTAGTTTATATCATATATTGATGGATTTCAACAAAGAATGAACACCGCCAGTGCCTAATCTGTATAGTTAATGGCTACATAGCTCTAAATTAAAGTTCAGTTGTTTTAATAATACGCTTAATATCAGTTATTTATAGTTAATTCATAAAGCTCACAACTACTTAACAACCAGTTAATTACGAACTAAAAACTATCAAAATCTAAAAAAGCAACGAACTATTGTTTAATAAAGTTATGTGCTAAACTGAAAGTTTCAGTTCTATAAAACGCCAAGTAACCGTTATTTTAAAATAAATGAAATTAGATTTTATAGATAATATCAATGGCTTTGGAGAAAGTGTAGTTAGACTTTACGACTTTGATAAAGAGGAAGCTATCCATTTAAGGGATTTGATTATAAATACCGTCGTGGAAAGGAAACAACGATTAGATTTATCAGAAATAGATTTTATAGAAAGCCGCAACTGCAATTTAATTCTAGGGCTTTTTAAAACCGATGAAGGAATATTAAGCAGCGACAACAAAACTTTTCACTGTGCATTAACAATAGATAATTATATAAATATGCTGAAGTTAATAGAACCTTTCTGTTTAAAAAACACAAAGGGACATCAATATTTATATGAAATTGACAATCCTACGGATTTTTTGTTTTCACCAGCTGGAACATGGTAGCGTAATTATTTTTAATTAAAGACCAAATAGTTTTGAGTTCACCACAACATCATCTTTTATTTTTCCAGAAATTGCAGAACTAATCGTTGAACTTCCAGCGTCTTCAACTCCACGACAAGAAATACAACTATGAGTCGCTTTTAAAACCACCCCAATATTTTCAGTAGTAAGTAAGTTTATCAAATCTTGATGAATTTGTTTTGTTAATCTTTCTTGCACTTGTGGACGCTTTGCATAATAGTTTGTCAGCCGATGCAATTTCGATAAACTGATAACATATTCATTTGGGATGTAAGCGATATTGGCAACTCCAACAATTGGAACAAAATGATGTTCACAAAAAGAAGTAAATGGAATATTTAACTCTAATAATGGACTGTTGTATTTATAGGTGTTTTTAAACAATGTAATTTCAGGTCTATTTTTAGGGTTGAGCCCACTAAAAACCTCATTAATATACATTTTTGCGATTCGATGTGGCGTTTCCTTTATGCTATCATCTTTTAAGTCAAGTCCTATTATATGAATAATCTCCTCAAATTTTTGCCTGATTAGTTGAATTTTCACTTCATCATCAAAGGCAAATGCATCTTTATGTAAAGGGTTTTTAATAGGAGTATTTTTTAAATTTTTATTTTCAATAGTAAATGATTCTGTATTGTTTCCGTTAATATTCATAGTGGTTTAAATGTTAATTCTAATTTTTAGATAGGTATTTTTAAAAAAGGTTACAAAATTTTGTAACTATTTTAGCCTATCTTCATCTAAGGTTAAAACTGTACTATATGGAAGCTATAAATATTAATGATTTCAATAATTATAAAATAACTGAAACTGAAATTATCAACCGAATCATTTCAGGAGAAAAAGAACTTTTTGAAATTCTTTTAAGAAGAAACAATCAAAAATTATATCGAGTTATTAGAGGTTATATTAATGATATACAGGAAATTGAAGACATTATGCAAAATACCTATATCAAAGCTTTTGAAAAACTGTATCAATTTAAACATCAATCAGAATTTTCAACTTGGCTCATTAGAATTGGCATTAATGAAGCATTGTTTAGATTAAAGGAGAAGTCGAAAATATACTCCATAAATAATCAGACTTCCAATTTTGATACTAATCGCATTTTAGAAATTCCAGATATGACTCAATTAAACGCAGAAAACAAAATCATTGCTCACGAAGCCAAACAATTATTGGAATATCTTATTGATGCTTTAGACTCAAAATATAAAGTTGTTTATATAATGAAAGAGGTTGAAGGAATGAAAATCAAGGACATTTCGGACTGTTTAAATTTATCCATTTCAAATGTAAAAGTTCGACTTCATAGAGCTAAAAACATGCTTAAAGAAAAATTTAATGAATCTGCTTCACAAAAAGAAATCTATGAATTTGGCAATAGCCGATGTGATCGCATAACAGAACAGGTAATGGCAGTGATTTTATAAGAAATAAAACTTCTCTTTTTAGTCTTTTTTCTCTCTTCTCTTATCTCATTTCTCTCCTCAAATTTATTTTTACACCACTTTTGTAACCTTTTTTGAAGTTTTATATCTAAAGGCTATAAACAATATAAAACAACAAAAATGAAAACAATTAAAAAATCAACTAGTCAAATTTTCGCAATATTAATTATTGCCATTTTCTCAAACATTTCTGCAATAGCTCAGGATAAAGTTACATTAACAGATTCCGAGATTGCTTCTGTAGCTGTAGTTGCCAACCAGATAGATATTAGCTATGCTCAAATTGCTTTAAAAAAATCTAAGAACAAAGAGATTCTTGCTTTTGCAAACCGAATGGTAACAGACCACAGTGCCGTTATAAAACAAGCTGTAGCTTTAGTAACAAAATTAAGCGTTACTCCAAAAGATAATGCGGTTAGTCAGTCGTTAAATGAAGGGGCAGAAAAAACTATAAAAATGCTTACTAATGCCAGTGCTAAAGATTTCGATAAATTATACATCGATAATGAAGTAGTCTATCATAAAGCAGTAATTGGTGCAATTGAAGGATTGCTTATTCCAGAATCTGACAACAAAGAATTAAAAGGATTATTAGAAGATGTTTTACCAGCTTTACAAGCACATTTAAAACATGCAGAAATGGTTCAAAGCAAATTATAATGAATAATTTCATTAAAAATACAGTAATACTTACCATTTTAGTTTTTGGTTTTAGTACTACTATTATTTCTCAAAATACTCCAACGAAACATACTGTTCTTATTAAGAAAATGAAATTCATACCTGAAGTACTGAATGTTAAAAAAGGAGATACAGTGGTTTGGATTAATAATGATTTTTATCCACACGATGTTTCAAAATACGATGACAATGCCTGGCATTCTTCACCACTTGACAAAGGCGAATCTTGGTCTAAAGTCGTGACAGAAACAGAAGAATATTATTGCTCTCTTCATGTGGTAATGAGAGGGAAAATAATAGTAGATAAATAAATATGTCACCTGTTTTTTAGTAAAAAAGCCAAACATTCCTGTTTGGCTTTTTTATTTGACTTAGAATAATAAATTAATTCGAACGTCTATTTCTATTTCGTTTTGGTCGTCTTGAAGAATTACTTTTATCAGAATTATTATTTGATGAATTAGATTTTCTCGAATTATTATTTCGATTTCTTCCACCACCTTGTCCTTGTTTTATAGGTTCTGTCGAAGCATTCGGATCTGGTTCAAAACCTTCCACTATTTCAACAGGTATTTTCATACCAACCAATTTTTCAATATCTCTTAAAAAAGTAGTTTCATCCGCACTTACCAACGATAAAGCCTCGCCACTTGCTCCTGCCCTTCCTGTTCTACCGATTCTATGAACGTAATCTTCAGAAATATTAGGCAATTCAAAATTAATAACGTGAGGTAATAATGGAATATCCAATCCTCTTGCAGCAATATCGGTTGCTACTAAAACTCGTACCGAACTATTTTTAAATCCTGCCAATGCTTTGGTACGAGCACCTTGTGATTTATTTCCATGAATAGCAGCTGCGGAAATTCCAGCTTTTATCATTTTTTCACAAAGACGATTTGCTCCGTGTTTTGTTCTTGCAAAAACCAACACTTGTTTCCAATCGCCTTCAGAAATTAATTTAATAATTAATCCTGTTTTTTTATCTTTTGCAACCCGATATACTTTTTGTTCTATCGCATCTACGGTCGTATTCTCCGGAGTTGCTTCCACCAAAACGGGATGATGTAAAAAGTCGTTTGCTAATTTTTTAATTTCTTTAGAGAAAGTGGCAGAAAACAATAAAGTCTGTCTTTTTCTAGGTAATGAAGCTATGATTTTTTTAATATCTCTAAGAAAACCCATATCCAGCATACGGTCGGCTTCATCTAATACTAAAATTTCAATATTTGAAAGTGATAGTAATCCTTGATTTTGCAAATCTAATAAACGACCTGGAGTAGCAACAAGAACATCTACCCCATTACGGATCGTAGCTACTTGTGGTCTTTGATTTACACCTCCAAAAATCACCGTAGATCGAATATCTAAAAACTCACTATACGATTTTACATTAGCGTGTACTTGTGCTGCCAACTCTCGGGTGGGAGTCAATACCAAAGCACGAATTGGACGTTTTCTTAATTGTTGTCCTTGCGATAATATTTGAAGCATTGGCAACGTAAAACCTGCTGTTTTTCCAGTACCTGTTTGTGCAGATGCCAAGACATCTTTTCGTTCTAAAATTAAAGGAATTGCTTTTTGTTGTATTGGAGACGGTGAAGTATAGCCTTGTTTATCAACGGCTTTTAATAAGGCTTTAGATAAGCCCAAAGAATTAAATGACATATTTTATTTGGTATAAATGGCTAAAATTATATAATGCCATTTTGTGTATGAGCTGCAAAGATACGGCTTATTATTAGGAATGGAATTTTTTTAAATATTTCTAAGAACATTACAAATGTTCTTGATCCTGTTTTAAAATAACAAAATTATTTTAGATTACTTATTTTTTTTTACTTGACTTTATCATTTTTTTTGGCTAACTTTACAACAATATATATCATCAATTTAATAAGTAAACTGCTGATATACTTACGTTGTGAGCAATAAAAAACTAAAATCCTAAATTTAAGAACGTGAAAAAGGAAGAATTTAAAATAGAACTTAAAAAAATAAACTTAGACATAGATAATTATATACAAATCCTACCTAAAGAGTATTCAATCTCAGTTTTATCAAGTGAACTTGAACAGGTTATTCAAAATATTTATCATAACCATTCGAATGTGCCAAAAGAAGAAGTTTTTCCCTTTTCAAATGGAATTAGTATATTACTAAAAGATGAAATAATTGATACTGATTTAGCAAAACTATTAATAGATTATTGGGATTTGAACGAATTTTATAAACCTGAGATAAAATTAAATCAAAAATCAAAAAAATATAAACGAATTATAAGTGCTGGATTGAAATTACAGCATATATTAAAAGTAATAAACTTTAATTTGAATTTAAAAAAGGGGATTTTGCCTCATTATGGTCTAAATTAGCATTAATGAAATCGAGATCTTTAATTAATACTATAAAAACGCTCTTGCAACTTCAAAATCAAATGAAAGTTCTAATCGATACGATGAATAGAATTGAAGAGAATGAAAGTCTATTAAATACAATTAAATTAAATATTCCTTTTAAAAAATTTTCGTTTAAAAACACGGTTAATGCTTACCTTTCAAACTATTCAATAATAATATTTTGCTCATTTTTAGAAGAATATAATCAAAATTTTATTCCTGCAAAATTTGATGATTATTATAAAGACAGAATTATAAACGTCAAAAAGAAGAATAAACCTGGAGTGAAGCGAATTAATGAATGGAATGGTTTAATTAATTTCAGAAATCAATTAGTTGCTCATAGTTTTGATATTAAAGGAAAATCTTTCTTTTCGAGTGAAATAGAACATTTAGAATTTAAAATACCAAATACAATTTCTGAAAAAAATTTATTCTATGGTATTGTGTATTTAATGTGTGTAAATATTAGTGAAGAATTTTATGAAATTATCTTAGAAATTCAAAAGAAACCAAATGAAATAATGCTTGATAAGATGAAAATAGTAAGCGAAAATATTGATAGTGAGAAAGAGTTAAATAAATTATTAAACTTAATGAGATAATAAAAGAATTAGAAAAAGAGGTCATGGCTATACTTATGGATGAGAGTTTAGACAAAAAACATACCAATCTTCATATGAAACCGCTTACGTCTACAAAAAAAATACTTAATAATGCCATAGATAGTATCAAGATGGTAGATAGACTAGGGAAGGAAGAGCTAGATAAATGAGAAAAGTTTTTCTACTTTTTGTTTTTACAACACTCTCACTATTAGCCACAGACAACTCTAATGTCTTGTTACCTTGGGGTATTGGATTTGTTGTATTGGTAGGAGCTTTCTTTTGGGGTATTTATAAAGCACTTAAAACACAAAAGACCATCTATATGTTGGCATTACTTCCTTTTATAATTTTTATTATTGGAATGTTCTTTATTTAAACTCGAATTATGCAAAATAGAACACTAAAATTCTTATTTTTACTATATTTAATAGTATTTATCTCTTTCTAATTTAATTCACCTTATACTTCTGCTTATTAATATAAAAAGGATACCTTATGCAAAAGATTGCATCTATACTTTTGGCATCGACCATGATGCTATTAGCTAAAAATGAAGAGATACACTGGGGATACACAGGGCACACAACACCCGATAAATGGGCAAGCCTTTCTGAAAAATATAGAGAATGTAGTACAGGACTTAATCAATCACCTATAAATATTACGCATTCTCTACATGCCAAACTCCCACCATTGGATTTATCCTACGAGAGTGACTCTAACTATATTGTCGATAATGGACATACAGTTCAAGTAAATATGAGTAAAGGTAGTTTTTTTGTGATTGATGATATTACTTTTGAACTTAAACAATTTCATTTTCATGCACCGAGCGAAAATCATATAGATGGGAAAGAATTTCCGCTTGAAGGACATTTTGTACATTTAGATAAAGATGGGAATATTGCGGTAATTTCCATTATGTTTAAAGAGGGGAAAGAAAACAAAGACTTAGCAAAGTTTTGGGATGACATGCCCATAAAAGTGGGAGAAATAAAAACGCTGAAACTTTCTAAAATAGCTAAAGCACTACTACCTAAAGATAAACATTATTACCGTTTTAATGGTTCGCTTACAACACCCCCTTGTACAGAAGGTGTAAGATGGTTTGTCTTTAAAGAAACGCTTAGTATTTCTAACGCACAAATAGCCAAGTTTCACGAGATCATGCATGGTGACAATAACAGACCTATTCAGCCTTTAGATGCGAGAATTATTGTGGACTAAATTTTTCATTATTTCCGTGTAGAAGTCATACCTGAACTAAGCCAAGCTTGCATACCTCCACGATACCATTTCAATTTTTCTGGGGGATATCCAATCTCAATTAGGGCAGAAATCATGCTTGGTGCCTGACTACACCATGATCCATTACAAAAAATAACAAGTGTTTTTGCTTGTGAAAAGTCATATTCTCCTTTTTTATCGTTGTTAACCCTTAGGTATCTTAGTGCATATTCATAATGAAACTCATAGTGCTCTCTCTCTTTAAAATAGTGAAAAGGCATATTGACTGCACCAGGTATGGTTCTATATCTAAACCATTTTTCTTTTCGGCTATCAATGAGTGCTATTTTATCACTGTTTTGTATTTCCCGTAAAGTAGCCAATACTTCTAACTCACCATAGGTTTCTAAGCCATCATAAAGTTGCATAGGTGAGAGCTTTCCTTTTGTGTGTACAAAGGTAGACTTACATGCTTCAGGTACTTTTTTATGGGCAAAGTTTCCTGTCCAGAGCATATCATTATTAAGAGATATTTTTTCACACTCTAGGGGAATATCACGTTTGACAATAATTGATTTTTCTTTAGCATTTGAATCTAGTATTTTAACTGCTATACCTTTGTATTCAAAACTGGTATTTTCTGCGAAAAGTAGAGATAATGTAAAGAGTAAGGGTAAAATAATTTTTTTATCATGCATGCTTTTTCCTTTATTAGATTACTATACTTATATAATAACATAAAACTTTGGGCTCAGGGAAGTAATAGCAGAAAAAATCTGCTAGATAAACAGGGTTGTGTTATATGTTTGTTGCAACCTTATATGTTGGATCATCTTCCTCATACGTACAGAAAGGACCTGCAGAGTGTAAGGCTTTTTTACAATCTTCTGAGAGATGACGAAGTGTGAGCTTTTTCCCTAGTTTTTTGTATTTTTCTGTAATACCATCAATAGCTTCCGCACCAGAAGAGTCCATCACTCTTGCTTTTTTAAAGTCAATAATGACATCATCAGGATCGTTTATGACATCAAATTGCTCATTAAAAGAAGTA
>CAZIMW010000060.1:0-14688 GCA_964540425.1 uncultured Flavobacterium sp. | reverse complement strand
TTGATTTTAATTCTTTTTTTATTGTATAAATAAGTGAATCAGAATATTTAATAATCTGTTTCATTTTATATGAATTATCTTTTTGACTATATAACATATCCACAATTCCGATTTGAATATTTTGATATTGTTTTGATGAGGAATCAAAATACCAAGAATAATTATTAATATTAAAATTGATAGAATCCATATAATAGTCTAATCTTAATTTCCGCAATCCCTGCTTCATTAAATTTGATCCCTCATACATATTTTTTGTGTTTTCGTTATTATATTCAGTTTCTCGATCTACTCTCTTATAATAATTTTTGATATTCGTAATTAAGGTATCAGAGCCAATAGTATATAATTTACCCGTATTAATTAATTCTTCATAAACACCATCGTGTAAATTTAATTTTGAGCCGCCAGCATGAAAACGAGTTTTAAGTATAAAATTTAAATCAGCAGCTTTAAGACCTATATATGATAATTTCAATAGTGAATCACAATTATTTACAGCTTGTTCTAGACTAATGAAATTGCCTGTGCTACTAACTGATATCACTTCCATTCTAGTTTTATTTGATTCTAATTCTAGAATCATTTTATCTAAAAATATTTTATTATCTGCTTTTAATTGTTGCGTTTTATTCCAACTGTTGATTTGTACAGCTATCAAAATCCCAATAACTACAAGTACAATTTCACCAATGGCATAGCGAGTGTATTTTAATACTTTCGTGCCATCCGAAGCTTTAGCGTTGGAGTGGTCGTTTGCTAGAGATTTACGTTTTTTTCTGAAGAAGTTGATCATAGGTTTAGTGTTTTGTCATTGCGAGGAACTCCTTTTTTGAAGTTACGTGGTAATCTGTTTGTTTTTAGTTTCAATTATTAAGATTGCTTCGTTGCTCTCGCAAAGACAAGCTTTATTCATAAGATTCCTTCCCAATAGCTATTGGGATTCGGGGTATTAAAACTGAAAATAAATAAACTGCTCTCCACTTCCTTGAGAAATTACAATCAAGAAAAACATAATTGTCCAAACAATCCCCAATAACAAAGGTGATATTTTGGTAGAAACTTCTTTAACCGAAGTGTTTCGCATGAACCAATGAGTAATAAATAAAAACCCAGTAAGTACCATTACTTTAACAATGTCGAAAGTGTCTAAAACTATAATTCCTTCTGGGTTTAGGAATAACATGGATTGAATCATATTCCAAGCCGTATCAAATTCTCTGGCTCTAAAAAATACCCAAGTAAAATTTACACAGGTAAAGGTGACGAATGCTAAAAACATTCCGTTCCAAGCAGTGATTTTAAATGGAAGGGATTTCTTCTGAAGCTTTTCTAATATCAAATACGTACCGTGTAATCCTCCCCAAACTATAAAGGTCCAAGCGGCTCCGTGCCACAATCCGCCCAATAACATGGTAATCATTAAAGCTGCGTACATTCTGGTAATTCCGTGGCGATTTCCTCCTAAAGGAATGTATAAGTAATCCCGCAACCAACTGGATAAGGAGATATGCCAACGATCCCATAAATCTGAAAATCCAAGGGAAGCATAAGGATATCTAAAGTTATCTGGTAAGATAATCCCCAACATTAAAGCAATCCCAATCGCACAAGTTGAATATCCCGCAAAGTCGAAGAATATCTGTCCCGAAAATGCTAAAGTTCCACTCCAAGCATCCCAAAAATTTAATATTTGTCCAGGTTTAAAAACGGTGTCAGCTGTATTGGATAAAAGTGTATCTGCCAAAACTACTTTCTGAAAAAGTCCCAAAGTAAGTAAGAACATTCCCCAAATAAATTGTTTTACAGTTGCTTTTTTAGGCTCGTAAAACTGAGTGATTAAATCTTTTGCTCTAACAATTGGTCCCGCTACTAATTGCGGAAAGAAAGTTACATACAAAGCAAAATCTAAAAAGGTTCTGGCTCTTTCAATTTTCTTGTTGTACATATCGATGGTGTAGGACATTGTCTGAAAAGTATAAAAGGAAATCCCCATAGGAAGTATAATATCCATCGGCCTCGCTTCATAGGCTACTCCCATAGAATTCATCATCAAAGTGAAATTTTCCAATAGGAAATCTCCATATTTAAAGAAACCTAAAAATCCCAAATTAACAGTCATACTTAAGTACAGCCACATTTTACGTTTGCGTTGGTTTTCTTCAACTGCGAGTCTTTTTCCTGCGGTCCAGTCAATCATCGTGGAAATCCAGAGAAGAATTACTAAGGGCGGATTCCACATTCCGTAAAATATATAACTGGCTAATAATAGCAGTCCTTTTTTAGATTTCCAATTCAAAAAATTTGAATAATAAAAAACCAAAACCACTGCAAAAAATACGATAAAACTTAGTGAGTTAAATAACATGATTAATTGGTTTTGAGCTTAGTGATTGCTTGGTCTTCGATCATAATATTCGCCAATTCTTTGGTGAAATATTCTGCGTCTTCTTTGCTTAAATGCGATTCTTCAGGGCAGGTAAGATTTTTAAGCTGTGAGTAATATTCAAAATGATAATTTTTTACAGGAAGAATTCCTACTAAGGAATCCCAAAAGCGTTCTCTTTGTAAAAACATATTTTCTGCCATTCTGGTTCCGCCACTAGAAGGAGGTCTTACTAAAATTAGATTTCCTCCACGAGCGATAAATTTTTCAGCATCTCTTACAAAATATTCAGTAGTTGCATTTTTATCAGGTGGAGGAGCCGATTTTCCGAAGAAATTCCATACTCGAATAATCGAATTTGCATAGGCAGTATCGGTCACGGTTTTAGGTGCCATTGACATATTCCTGTCAGCAGTAACTTCACCGAAATTATAGAATGGTGGCTTTACAGGATTTTTGGTTCTTTTTCCTAAATTAATTCTTCTTAACAATGATTTTAAATCAATATCATCTGCCCATTCTTCTTCATCTGCCGACATCAACACCAAGTTTTTCTGAAGGGGAACCGACAATAAATAATTGGCTTTTTGTGCATAGGTCATATCGAAATAGTAATCTACTTTCGATTGGATTCTATTCCAAGGTGGAGCCATTGGATAGGTAGTTGAAAATAGTAATCCTGGAGTCACCCCCACAATCAGCGTCCCTTTATAGTCGGTGTTTTCAACAATATCGTGAAAAGCAGGCAGGGGAGTAGAACCCGCCGATGACAACTGAATGGGTTTAATACCCGTTTCTTGTTCCCAGACATCTTTCTGAAAATCAAAATACGCTCTTGAAGAACCTATGATAACGACATCCCTTTCGGAAGCATTTTCAAGTTTAGCTCGTTCTTTTACCCATAAGGCTTTTTCATCGCTTAAGGTTGGGTAATATCCTTGAGAACGCCAATACCCTTCCCAAGCAACAATAGCAACCAAACTTAAAATAAGAGTGATGAGTAGTGATTGTTTGAGTTTCATAACAATGAATTTATTTATTAGTTGCATCATTTAATTGCTTGGTATCTACATATTGTTGAAATGCTGTTACTTTTCCATCTTTAAGTGTCCAAAAGTGTGCTGCTTGTGCATCGATTATTGCTCCATTATCTTTTCTTTTCGCTTGGTAACGAAGTGTTGCTAATACTTGATTATTAGACATTTCGTGAAGTTGAATGTCAGCAGTTTTAAAATACTCATATTCAGAGCCAACACGAGCAAAAACACCATTGAGTACAGCTTCTGGGCCTTTATAGGGATTGCCATCTGCCCAAGCATTACCTTCGGCTTCATTCCAAACTACATTGGCGTCCAAAACCTCTAATACAGCTGGAACATCTCCTTTCCCAAAATTATTATAAAGTTCTTGTATCACTGCTAGGTTATTAGGATCTGAAACCAAACCTAGTTGCGACATAAACACCATATTGTCGAAGAAATCTTGTTCTTGTGCAATCTTTCCGTTTTTCATTTTTATGATGGTGGTTCCATCTAAATCTACTTTGTTTCCGGTGGCGGGAATTCCGAAGAAATTACCGGTATGGGTTCCTTTAAAATTCCAGTGTTTTACAAGGTTATTGTTTTGACCAAATACATTTTTCATTGTGAATTCTATATCAGAAAATCCATCAAGAAAGTTGTTGTAATAGTCCTTAACAGCTTCAATGCCAACGACATTTTCAGGTTCCATAATGAGCGTGATATTTTTATCGAAATTGTCTTCATTGTAATATTCTAGGTTTCTATTATTAAAAATTTCATCCCAAGTATGGGTGTACAATTCAATGTCTTTGTTAGTTTGTTGGTCTGCGCAAGAGATGAACATAGTTGCAATTGCGATACTGAATAATAGTGTTAGTTTTTTCATGGTTTTTGGTTTTAAATTGATTAGTTATTATGAGTTAAAGTCTTTTAAGGTTTCAGTTACAGCTCGAAATGGAATTCCTAATTCTTGTTCTGCTAACTGGTTTTGATAAATAACTTTCGCTTTATTTTTTGGAGCTTCGTTATTCAGCATTAAGGAAATATCTGAAACAGGATAGGTCTCACTGCTCAATAAATAATTTTTTCCGTGTAAGCCAGAAATAGTGGCTGCTTTAAAAACCCCATTAGCAACATCTTTTACATCGACCATCGCAAACTCGGCATCGGTATCGTATAGCATTTGCACAAATGGATTGGGAGCCATTTTATTTTTAAATAAAAACTGCAACCCCGTTGAGGTAGAATCTTCTCTGTTGGAAAGCGATTTTCCCATAACAGCTACTGGCGAAACAGAAGTAATCTCAAAATGAGTATTTGGATTTTTTTCTATAAATTTTGAAACCGTCTGATTGGCAATAAATTTTGCCTGAGCATAAGGATGACTTTCTTTACTTATAAAAGGCGTATCGTTTTCATCAAAAGGATCGTTTGGGTATTTACCGTCAGCAGGCATTGGAAAATTAGTATTATACGCCGCTACCGAAGCGATAAAAACCACTTGTTTAACGGAAGGAGTTTTACTTATAACTTCCAAAAAGTTTTCGGTTCCTTTGATGGTGGGATCAAACAATTCGGATTGTGGGTCTTTAAAATCTAATAGAAATGGTGTTCCTCCGTGAATGACCAAATCACAATCACTTACAAAGTCTGTTAACTGTTCTTTGTTGGCAACATCTAATTGTTTTACCTGAAGGTTATCGACATTTTCTAATTGCCATAAATGTTTGTATTTTTCCTCTTTATTAATATCGGTTGCCGATACTTTTACTTGAAATCCTTCTTCTAAGAATTTCTTTGTCGTATGACTTCCTATAAATCCGGAGCCTCCTATGATGCCTATTTTTTTCATAAAAATTTAATCTAAAGAATTCCCCGAGGCTCTGCCTCGGTGGTCAAAAAGGAAAGTTTGAAAACCTGAGGTTTTCATCAAACTAAAAATAAAATTTTTTCCGCTTGATACCTCTATGGCTCTGCCTCGAGGTAGTTCATTAAAAATTTATCCCTATTAGTTTCGCCAACTTACATTCATGAAAATTTAGCCACCAGAAGTTTTGTAGAACAACCAGATGGAACCACTTTAACCTACGATGAAGAGAACGACCAGTTTGCTGTAGGATTAGGAGGTCGTTATAAAATATCGGATGTGGTGAGCATTACGATGGATTACGGAATCCATATGAATAGAAACAGCAATTCTGTTTATAGAAATCCGTTATCTATTGGAACCGATTTAGAATTAGGAGATCACGTTTTTCAAGTGCATTTTTCTAATGCACAAGCAATGGTCGAAGAAGGATTTATTACCCAAGCCCGAGGTGATTGGACTGATGGAGATTTTTTCTTTGGATTTAATTTAGTTCGAGTTTTTTAAGATTACGTCACTTTATTTATTATTTCATTTTAAAGGAATAAAAAACAGTTATTTTGTACTTTTACCAAGTAATTTAATTTTATTTCAATGAAAAAAATCACCTTTTTGTTTTTAGTATTACTAACTATTTCTTGTTCTAAAGAAGAAGACAATACTATTTATAAAACAAAAGAAATAAAAATAAACCTTTCAAATACTTTGTTTTACCAATATTATTTAGGGCGTTTTATAGAAGAAGATGAAGCTGAAATTACAACTCAAGCATTACATTTTGAAATAAGTGAATTTTACACAAATGAAAGTAATGGGAATATTTCATACAAATACAAGCCTCAGTTAGGATTTGAAGGTGAAGATTATGTTGAAATATTAACTGAAAGAACTATTAATATTGAAAATGGCCAAAAAGAAATTATTACTTTAAAACTAATATTTAATATCCTTTAAAAAATCACCCTCCCAATCATATAAAAGTTATTATTAAAAGTTACTTATTAAAATGAGGTGAAGAATCCTGTTCCACTGCAGTGATAAAATACTTTGTATCTCCCCAAAACACAAATGAAGCATACCGTTCTACATAAGTTAGTTTTACATATTTTCCTTGGTACTCTTTAAGATTTTCTATAATTTGATTGTCTTTGTCTAAGATTGAGAATGAAAAAATTTGAGCACCACTTATTCCTTGACTTATTTCACCTTCCCAAGTTTTAAAAATCACTCCTTTATGAGTAACTTTTATTAATTCACCAGAGCGAGTTCCTTCACTATAAGGCACAAAATAAATAAAAGTAAACCAAGCAATTGCTAATAAAATAATTACAGCGAGTATTTTGTAAAGTGCTCTTTTCATAAACTATTTGATTTGTGCTAAGTTACTAAATTATTCTTCTTCAGCTCTATTTAAAATGGCTTCCGGAAGTGATTTTTTAGTTTTTACTCCTAATTTTTTAATTTTTTCAACACTGCCCACCAGATTTCCTTTACCTGTGGAAAGTTTGTTCATAGCAGCAGAATAGTCTGTTTTTGCAGCATCTAATTTTTTTCCAACGCCCATTAAATCGTCAATCAGTCCAGAAAACTTGTCATACAAGGCTCCAGCTTGTCTAGCGATTTCCATTACATTTTTCTTTTGATCTTCTTGTTTCCAAATGGAAGAAACCGTACTCAAAGTTGCCAAAAGGGTAGAGGTAGAAACCAATACCACATTCTTATCAAATGCTTCTAAATACAATTTATTATTTTCGTTTAAAGCCAGTAATAAAGCAGCTTCAATGGGTACAAACATCAATACATAATCGGGAGCGTTGATTACATAAAGATCGGTGTAGCGTTTATCACTTAACTCTTTAATATGTTTTCGAATACTAGCCACATGCTTTTTTAAATTTGTTTCTTTTAATTCTTCATCTTCCGTAGAATAATAGCCTTCATAAGCAGTTAATGAAACTTTAGAATCGACAATTAAATGCTTGTTGTCTGGTAGGTTAATAATGCAATCAGGTTTTTTTAAATTACCATCTTCATCTCGATAACCACCTTGGGTTGTAAAATGTACTCCGTTGGACAATCCTGCTTTTTCTAGAATGATTTCCAACTGTACTTCGCCCCAATCTCCTTGTGCTTTGCTATCTCCTTTTAATGCGTTGGCAAGATTGATAGCTTCCTTACTCATTTCTTGATTTAGGTCTTTTAAATCTTCTAATTGCTGTTTTAAAGCGGAATGCATCTTCACACTATCCGTCTGTGAATCGGAAACTTTTTTCTCAAAAGATTCTATTTTTTTTTGAAGTGGATTCAATAGTAAATCTAAATTTTCTTTATTCTGACGTGTAAATTTCGCAGACTTTTCATCTAGAATTTTATTGGCTAAATTTTCAAATTCTTTAGTAAATTTTTCATTTAACTTTTCAACCTCTTGTCTTTGTTCTGAAAGTTTTTCGCCTAAATTCTCTAGCTGGGAAGTTCTTTTGGTGAGTTCTAGGTTTAAATTTTCTTTTTCAGACCTAATAAAATCTTTTTCATTAGAAATATCTTTTAATTTAGCTTCTAATTGTTTAATTTGAAGGTTGGCATTGTTAAGGTCGGCTTCCAGTTTTCCTGTTTCAGATTTTTGATTTAACATTGAAAAGCGCTTTCCTATAAAGAAACCTATTATTACTGAAATAATTGCGATAAATAAGTAAATAAATGATTCAGCCATAAATTATAAGATAAAATTTAAAACTTTAAAGTTAGTAATAGTTTTTTATTCTTTTAATATAAAACGTTTCTTTTCCTTATCAAAATATATATATTCCTTCGGAAATAAATCATCAAAACAACCTTGCTGAATTAAATTATCGGGAGTGTCAAAAAATACTTTTTCCTTGGTCATTACCAGCATTTTATCTGAAAGTTGAATCGCTAAATCTATTTCGTGGGTAGAAAAAAGGATGGTTTTTTCTTTTTCTGATGCTAATTTTTTTAATAATTTTAAAACAGAAGCTCTATGAAATATATCTAAATGTGTGGTGGGCTCATCCAGCAAAATTAACGGAGTATCTTGTGCCAATGCTCTAGCAATTAAAACTTTTTGCAACTGACCATCACTGAGTTCATAACATTTATAATTTAATAATTCTTCAATTTTTGTGGACGAAATAGCTGTATTGATTATTTCTTGATCATTTTCGGAAAGACTTCCAATCCAATTGGTGTATGGATGTCTTCCTAACGAAACTAATTCTAAAACCGAAAGGTTTTGTGACGCAGGAGTTTCGGTTAAAACAACACTTAAATAAGAAGCTAATTCTGAAGTTGAAATATCTATTAATGTTTTTCCGTTTATTGAAATACTTCCTTCTAATAAAGGTTGCATTCCAGCTAAGGTTCTTAATAATGTAGATTTTCCAACACCATTAGTGCCTACCAATCCAACGAGTTCTCCTTGTTTAATTGAGAAATTAATTCCTTCAGAAATAACTAAGTTTTTCTTTTTTGTGGAATAACCAATAGCTAACTCTTTAACTTCAAGAACGATATTTTTTATATTCTTTTTCACTTTTTTTATTTATTTCGCAAAGCTTTCTCTGCGAATCTCTGCGATTTCTCTGTGTGATTCTGCGTAACAATTAAAACAACATTTTCTTTTTTCGAACCAACAACCAAATCACCACCGGTGCACCAATCAAGGAGGTTATTGCATTGATTGGTAAGGTGTATTCAGTAAACGGAATCTGTGCCACCGTATCGCAACATTAATATTGCACCGCTTATTAATACAGCAGGAAGTAAAATTAAATGATTAGAAGTAGTAAAATACTGCCGAGTCAAATGCGGAACCGCCAAGCCTACAAAAGCTATTGGGCCAGCAAAGGCGGTAATTCCACCCGCTAATAAACTTGTTGCTAAAATGATAAATAGGGTTGTTTTTTTAATGTTAATTCCCATACTTTTTGCGTAATTTTCACCTAATAATAAAGCGTTTAAAGGTTTTATTGAAATGATACTTAATCCCAATCCAATAACAACCGTGGTAAATAATATAAAAATCCCTTGCCAAGAAACATTTCCTAAAGTTCCAAAACTCCAAAATACAAATTGCTGTAATTGTTCGGCATTGCTAAAGTAGGAGAGGACCGATACGATTGCTGCGGTAACGCTTCCAAACATCAATCCGATGATTAATAAAGTCATGGTATCTTTTACCTTAAACGAAACCGATAAAACTGCTAATAAAACTAAAAAACTACCCAAGGCAGAAGCGATCACTAAACTCCAGGAACTGAGTAGTAATCCGCCTAAAGCTCCTCCAAATATTCCCGCTCCTAAAATAAGAAAGGCAACACCTAAACTTGCACCACTACTCAACCCTAATACAAATGGACCCGCTAAAGGGTTTCTGAAAAGGGTTTGCATTAACAACCCTGAAACTGCCAATCCGCCACCTGCTAAAATCGCGGTAATTGCTTTTGGTAAACGGTAGTCTTGAATGATAAATTGCCAAGAAGTCCTTGAGGTTTCTCCTCCAAAAAGTCCAGAAATCACCTCATTAAAAGGAATAGTAACCGAACCCAAACTTACATTTAACAAAAATGAAAGTACTAATAGAATTCCTAAAATTAAAAAATGAGTTTTGTATGATTTTTGGGTTTGCATTGTTTAAAAACTGACTAGACCTACTAGGTTTTTAAAACCTAGTAGGTCTTAATGTTAAGTAAATAAAGTTCAAAGTTACATAAAGTTTATAAAAAAAAATAACGGTACTTTGTGTTATAGTCGTATTATTTCAGTTTGTCAAAAAAGTACGACTCATGATCAGGTAACAACTCAGGATGCAAAATTTTAATTATATCTTTTAAAACTAAGTCAGGACGATTAGGAGCTAATTCAAAATATAAAAGTCCGCCAGTTTCACCTATTTTATTTGTAAAACTATGTACTTGGTTGTTTTTAAACGCATCGAATTGTTCGTAAACTGCATGTGCTTCTTGTAGCTGTTTTAAATTGGTATAATAACTTGGTCCAATCCAAATTTCTGCGTGTTCTGCTTTGTCTAAAATACTCTCTAAACTCAATGAAAAACTTCCAGTTCCTTTGCTTTCTTTCCAGATGTAATTTCCGTTGGCATCGGCTATAAATTGTGCTGCCCAACTTTCTCCTTGCGGTAAATACCAAACATCTTTATACATTGCACCACTTAAAACGGTTGGTGAGTTTTTAGCTTGTAATGCAAGTTCTTTTGCTTTTTGATATTCGGTTTTTATTTCGGTAAATAATTGATTTGCTTTTTCCTCTTTATTATAAAAAGCTGCAAAAAACTTAATCCATTCTGCTTTTCCGAGAGGAGTAGTTTCTGTCCAATCGCCATTATAAACTACCGGGATTCCAGTTTTTTTTATGGTATTTAGTGATTTGTTATTTCCATCAACTGCAAAGCCAACTACCAAATCTGGATTGATTTCAATGAGTATTTCTGTGTTGATGTCTTCATTTCTTCCGAGCTCGATAACTTTTCCTTCATCGATTCTTTTTCTGGTAAATTCAGATGAAATATAATTTAAATTAGGGAATCCAATAAGACTTTTGCCAACGTCCAACATTTCTAAAGAAGGGATGTGAGTGGTTGATGTTACGACTATTTCATCTATAGGAACAGTAACAATTGCATCGTAATTTTCTGGGTTTTCTAAAACGGTTTCATTGTCAATTAAAGCATATTTAAATTCTTTGTCTGCTCCTGGCCAAGCATTTTTTAAGGTGATGATTTTATAGCCTTCGTGATAGGAAATATCAAATCCTTTAGCGAATTCTATTGTAGAATTTTGTGTTTTTATTTCAGAAATTGGTGATGATTTTTTATCATTTTCTTGACAAGAAAAAAGAATAAATATTAAACTAAAAAGTAAAAGTGTTTTTTGCATTGATGTTTTATTTGTTACATAGTTCCGAAATTTCGGGATAAAAAGAAGTCGCAAAACTACATAAAGAAATTTTAATAAAGACCTCACAGGTTTTCAAAACCTGTGAGGTCTAAAACAAATATACTTTTACGATGTTTTATTAAATATTATCTTACTTTTGTAATGAATTTTGGTGAACAATGTTTGCACTTCGACTTCGCTCAGCGACCAGAAACGACAGACAACGTTCTTAAAAGGGAATTCGGTTTAAATCCGAAGCTGTTCCCGCAACTGTAATCTGATTTTCAATTTTTAATTGAGAATAACTAATAATCTTAAGTCACTGTTCCGAGGTTTCGGGATGGGAAGACAATTAGTTGAAAAGAGAGCCAGGAGACCTGCCATATTTATAATTTAATCATCGAGCTTTCGGGATAAAAGCAAATGAATATGAAACGATTTTACCTTTATATGATGCTTTTTATTTGTGCTACACCTATGTATGCGCAGTTGGATTCTATTCAGAATTTGGAAGAAATTATCATAGATTCTAAGCTTACAGATTATTCTGAAGGATACAAACTCACAAAATTATCAGATACATTAATCGAACGAAATTCGGCTTCATTAACCGATGTGTTACGATTAAATTCTTCTATTTATTTTAAAGAAAATGGCTACGGAATGGTCTCGTCTCCTTCTTTTAGAGGAACCAATGCCGCACAAACGGCTGTGATTTGGAACGGAATTAACATCAACTCCAATCTAAATGGTCAAACCGATTTTAATCTAATTTCTCCAAATTCATTCAGTGATATTACCATTAGAAGCGGAGGAGGAAGCACCCAATATGGAAGCGGTGCTGTGGGTGGAAGCATTCATTTAAATAATAACATTGCATTTAAAAATAAGAATAATACGAATTTTAAACTAGGCTACGGAAGTTTTTCCGCTTTGGAAGGAAATTTTAAAACCATTCAATCTAACAAGAAAGGATATTTTGACTTGGGAGTCGATTTTATTTCTTCTGAAAACGATTATGAATATTTAGATTTAAATCAGAAAAACGAAAATGGGGAGTTTAGCAGATTTAATGTTTCTCTAAACACAGGAGTTAAATTAAATCGAAGTACCCTAACTTTTAACAGTAGTTACTTTAACAGCAATCGGAATTTTTCGGGAAGTATCACGGCTCCTTCCGATGATAATTATAAAGATGTTACGACTCGAAATTTAGTAAGTTGGAAAACCAATAAAAATAAATTTACATCTACAATAAAAGCTGCCCACCTTTTTGAACGTTATCGCTATTATCCAAACAAAGAAAATGAGCTTTATTTTGAAGGAAAATCTAATACCTATTTAGGGGATTATTTATTGGAATATGAGTTGAATCCAGCTATTAAAATCAGTTCGGTAATTAATTATACCTATATTAATGCTGAAGGAAGCAATGTAGGAGTCAACGATAGAAATACCCTTGCTGCCGTTCTGCTTTTGAAACATCAAGTAAATAAAAAATTGAGCTACGGAATTAATTTTAGGCAAGAATTTTTAAACGATTTTGACAACCCGTTTCTTTTTGCTTTCGATGCGAAATATGATGTTAATTCTTGGTATTCCATAAAACTTAATGCTTCCAAAAACTTCCGAGTACCAACGTTCAACGATTTGTTTTGGGATACTGGAGGTAATGAAAATTTGCAACCTGAAACTTCGTATCAAGGAGAAATAGGAAATGATTTTCGATGGAAAAACATTCAGTTTGGTCTGAATGCTTTCTACATCACTTCAGAAGATTTAATAAAATGGCAACCTTCGGACAGTGGATTGTGGATGCCTGTAAATGTTTTGGAAAGCGAAAATTATGGTTTGGAATTTTCTTCAGAATATTCAAAAACCATAAAAGAACATCAACTAAAAATTTCAGCAAATTACGCTTATACTTCAGCTATTGATAAAGAAAAGAATAAGCAATTAATCTATGTTCCGTATCATAAAGTAACGGGATTGTTTTCGTATAGGTTTAAAAATATTTCAGCATATTATCAGCTTTTATATAATGGAAAAGTATTTACCACAACCGATAATTTAGGAATATTAGATGCGTATTCCATTTCAAATATCGGACTTGAATTTGAAATTAACAAACAATCATTTCCTATTAAAATAGGAATTAAAATCAACAATATTTTCAATAAATATTACGAAAATGTTGCATACAGGCCAATGCCTAACAGAAATTTTCAAACCTTTATAAACTTTAAATTTTAAAAAAATGAACTTATTAAAAAGAATTACTTATGTATTTATTACTGTATTGTTATTAGCTTCGTGTAATAACGATGATGATAATATAATTACCGAACCTACTTGTGAAGACGTATTAGATGGAACAATAGATATTTGTGAAATTTTAGCTGCCAACTCATCAGACCCTCTTGGTTTAGAAGATTGCGATGGAGATGGTTTTAACAATCTTACTGAATGTGAAAACGGAACAGACCCTACAGATTCATTTTTAGGAGCTTTTCAAAATGGTTTTTTTGTAACCAATGAAGGACCTTTTGGAACTGGAACGGGAACTGTATCTTTTATTTCGGAAGATTTTTCTAATATTAATCATACAATTTTTAACGATGTAAATTCTTCGGATCTTGGGAATATTGTTCAGTCAATGGGGTTTGCTGATGGTAAAGCTTATATTGTTGTGAATAATTCGCATAAAATTGAAATTGTAAATCGTTTTACTTTTGAAAGTATTGCTACTATTACAGATGGATTGGATAATCCAAGACATTTTGTTGCTGAAGGAGATACAGGTTATGTGTCTAACTGGGGAGATCCATTTAATAATAACGATGATTTTATTGCAATAATAGATTTAATAACAAATGAAGTAACTTCGACTATTCCAGTAGCATTTGGACCTGAAAAATTAATGATGGTTCGTGGTAATTTGTATGTGGCGCATCAAGGAGGTTATGGGCAAAATTCTATTCTTTCTGTAATAAACACTGCTGTAAATTCATTTGTCACCACTATTGAGGTTGGAGATGTGCCAAATTCTATGGTTTTAAGTGATGGAGATTTATGGGTGCTTTGTGGAGGTAATCCAGATTATACAGGAAATGAAACTAACGGAAGATTGGTTAGAATAGACACAGATACCAATGAAATTTCACAAGCTTTTGATTTTGGAGCAACAGAGCATCCGAATCAGTTAACGATTGACGGTTCTTTTTTAATTTACGGATTAAATGGTGGTGTTTATAGTAAAGAAGTAAGTAGCACAGAATTACCAACAATAAGTATATTGTCAGGTTTCTTTTATTCTATGACTGCAAATGAAGGCTTATTATATGCAACCGATGCGGGAGATTTTACAAGTAACGGGACTTTACATATTATTGATCTTTCTACAAATACTGAAATTGAAAACATAGAAGTGGGGATTATTCCAGGTGGAGTTTATTTTAATAACTAGACCATTTAATTGAATAAAAAAAATGTTTTACTGAA
>CAZIMW010000059.1:11291-14700 GCA_964540425.1 uncultured Flavobacterium sp. | reverse complement strand
AATTTATTTTTTTCTTTATCAAGGCGAAATTTTCAATCATAGCACCGCTATGGTTGAAAATTTTAACAATGAGAAAGGGAAAAAGAAAGAGTAAAAAACCCGAAAAACTATGTGCATTGAGTATGTAACAACTTATTAATTTCAATGGATTATAGTATTATTATGATTTTGAGTATGTTGATACTTTCTGCCTTTTTTTCAGGGATGGAAATTGCCTACGTATCGTCCAACAAAGTGCATATTGCAATTGAAAAAAAACAAGAAGGATTTCTATCTAAAATACTTCAGAAAATAACCAAACGACCTTCGAAGTTTATCGCTACCATGCTAATTGGTAACAATATCGCCTTAGTAATTTATGGTTTTTTTATGGGCGATTTACTAATGGGTTATATTGATAATATTCAGCTTATTGAACCGGATGGGTTTTTAGCTATTTTGCTTCAAACCATCATTTCTACGTTGGTTATCTTACTTACAGCCGAATTTTTACCCAAAGTATTTTTTCAAATTTATGCAAATAGTTTGGTGAAGTTTTTCGCTTTACCTTCCTATATATTTTATGTTCTTTTTTCAATAATTTCAGAATTTGTTATTTGGATTTCAGATAAAGTATTAAAGTTATTATTTAAAACGGAAGGAGATAGGGTGCAATTAAGTTTCAGTAAAATTGAATTAGGAAATTATATTTCGGAACAAATGGAAACCGTAAAGACCGAAGATAAGGTAGATAGCGAAATACAAATTTTTCAAAATGCTTTAGACTTTTCAGATGTAAAATCAAGAGAAGTATTAATACCTAGAACTGAAGTTGTTGCTGTTTCAATTGACACTTCCCCAAAAGAACTGGGAGAATTATTTATAAAAACAGGGCTTTCAAAAATATTGGTTTTTAAAGAAAACATAGATGATATTTTGGGTTATGTACATTCGTTTGAGCTGTTTAAAAAACCAAATACTATAAAAAGCATTTTAATACCTGTGATTTTTGTTCCAGAAACAGTGCTAATTAAAGATGTGCTTAATATTCTTACCAAAAAACGAAAAAGTATAGCAGTAGTAATAGATGAGTACGGTGGAACATCTGGAATTTTAACTGTTGAAGATATAATTGAAGAACTTTTTGGCGAAATTGAAGATGAACACGATACCTTATTGTTAACTGAAAAAGTCGTTGCCAAAGGACATTATGTTTTTTCAACCCGATTAGAAGTTGATTACTTGAATGAAACCTATAAACTTAACTTTCCGGAAAATGAGAATTACGAAACTTTAGGTGGATTAATAGTGAGTTTTACAGAAGAAATTCCAACTAAAGATGAAGTTATAGAAATGCAGGACTTTACATTTCATGTTTTAGAAGTTTCAGAAACTAAAATCGAACTTGTAGAAGTAAAATATACTCCTAAAGATTAGATTTTTAAGATTTCAGTCAATTTTTTAAATTAACCTTTTTATTAAGCTAAGAAAATAGTATTTTCGCCCACTGAAATAATTAAAACCAAGCCTTTAAATAAGCTAAGTATTAATTTATTTTTAACCAAAAACAAAGACTAACAAAAACTTTTTTAAAATAGTAATTTTTTAAAAAAGCATAAATAAGTATAACAAATGGCAGTTTTAAATAACATTAGAAAAAACGGTATTTTCTTAATCATCATCATCGCATTAGCACTTTTTGCATTTATATTAAGTGGTGTCTTAGGTAGCGGTAATTCTCCGAAAGGCGAAAGCATTGTGGCAACTATTAATGGTGTTGAGCTTCCTCGTGAGGAGTTTATGAAAAAAGTTGAAGTAATGCAACGTAACCTAGGCGGTAGAAGTTCTTCTGCACAAGCAATGAATAATGTTTGGAATAACGAATTACGTCGTGTATTGTTAAGCGAACAATATGAAGCATTAGGTTTAAGAGCAGAAAGAGCACAAATAAATAACTCTTTAAGTATAACTTTGGCAGCCAATCCAACATTTCAAAATGAGATTGGTGAATTTAGCGAGCTTATAATGCAAGAATATATTGCTAGTATTAAAGCACAAGCAGACTCTGGAAACTCACAGGCTTACCAAGCTTGGTTAGATTTTGAAGTAAGCATGGCTAATTCAGCTTTAGAAAATAATTATTTCAATTTAATTAAAGGTGGATTAATTACTACATTGGCTGAAGGTAAACAAGAATATCATTTTCAAAACGATCATATTAATATTGAGTTTGTTCATATTCCTTATACTAAAATAGCCGATGAGGATGTAACTATTTCAGATGCAGAAATTGAAGCGTATGTTAGAGCACATTCTAAAGAATATGAAGTTGCTCCTCAAGTAGACATTCAATATGTAACTTTTACTGAAGACCCATCAACTAAAGATATTGAAAATGCAAAAATAGAAATTGCAAAACTTTCTAGCGAATTTGCTACCACAACAGATATTCCAGAATTTGTAAATGCGAATTCAGAAATGACATTTCAAGATAACTGGCTAATGAAAGCTAATTTGCCTGCTGAAATTGCAGACACTTTAATGAATATTGAAGTTAATAAAATTTACGGCCCTTATAAAGATGCTGGCACGTTTAGCCTTGCTAGAGTTTATGAAACTAGACAAATGGCAGATTCTGCAAAAGCAAGACATATACTAGTAAGATTTGCAGGTTTAGAGACAGCACCGCAAGATGTAGTTAGAACTAAAGAAGATGCTAAAAAATTAGCGGATAGCCTTTTAAATGTTGTTAAAAGAGACGTTAGTAAATTTGAGATTCTGGCAGCAGATTTTTCTGAAGACCTTTCAAATAAAGATAAAGGAGGAGATTTAGGCTATTTTACACCAGGAATAATGGTACAAGCATTTAACGATTTTGTTTTTGATAACAAGACGGGAGATGTAGGGGTTGTTGAAACAAACTTCGGTTTCCACGTGATTTCTATCGATGAACAAAAAAACATTCAAAAAGCAGTTAAAATTGCTTTAATAATAAAAAAAATTCAACCTTCAGAAGAAACAATCAACGAAGTGTTTTCAAAAGCAACCAAATTTGAGATTGCATCAAAAGACGGTGATTTCTCAGAGTTGGCAAAAGCAGCAGATTTAGCATTGAAACCAGTAAACAAAATTGGTGAATTAGATGCAAATATTCCGGGAATAGGCGAAAACAGAAGTATTGTTACTTGGGCTTTTAATGAAGATACTAATATAGGTGATGTTAATAGAGTTAATATTAACAACGGTTATGTGATTGTACAGCTTACACGTAGAAATTCTAAAGGGTTAATGAGTATTGCTGAAGCTTCGGCAACAGTATCGCCAATATTACGTAATGAAAAGAAAGCAGCGAAGATACGTGAGTCTATTTCTAGTGCAGATATCAATGAAGTTGCATCAAGTCAAAACGTAACAGTAAAAACGGCAAATG
>CAZIMW010000059.1:0-11274 GCA_964540425.1 uncultured Flavobacterium sp. | reverse complement strand
AACAATTGCTGGTGTAGGCACAGAGCCTAAAATAGTTGGCGCTGCATTCGGGTTAAAAGCTGGAGAAACATCAGGTTTAATAGACGGTAAAAAAGGAGTGTTTATGGTAAGAGTATTGGCTATAAATATTGCACCAGATATTAAGGAATATGCTTCTTATGTAAATCAATTAAATGCAAAAATAGCTCCATCAGTTAATGTAAACGCTTTTAATGCAATTAAAAATGCTGCAACTATTGAAGATAATAGAGCTTTATTTTATTAAAATAAAGACAAACTAAATTTTAAAAATCCGATTTCAATTTATTGAAATCGGATTTTTTTATAAGACCATATCACTAAAGGAAAGTATAGTATTATATCCTTTATTTTTAAAGTATTCCCAATTTGAGTGGTCTCCAGTAGCTAAAATAAAATCTCCGCCCCAAGCTCCTAGACTTTTTATGCTTCCTTTGTAGTCAGGAAAAAGTCTTTCTTTGATTGGTTGTTGCTGGATAATTGAAGCAATTATTTTTTCGTGTTCAGTAATTAATAATTCAAATTCTGAAAGGGTTGTGCGTTCCGAAATGCTCTTGGTAATCGTATTAATTCTGTTTTTAAATTCAGAGATAACACTTTTTTGTGATTGATATTGTTTGATGGCATCCCGACTATTTTGTTTTTTATTTAAGTGAACAAAAAATAGTTGCTCTGTAAAAGCCCAATTCAAATTAATAAGTTCAATTTGAGTTTGATTGTTGGCGTTGGAATATACAATTGCTTGATTGTTTTGTGCAGCAGCAATATCGTAACCACTACCTCCAAATGTATTTTCTAAAAGAGTAAAAGCATTAATATTTGCCCAAGTGGCAATGTTATTTATTAGCGTTGAAGAGCTTCCTAAACCCCAGTTTTTAGGAAAATCTAATTTTGTTGTTATAAGAAATCCCGATTCTTTTTTAAATAAAGTAGCATTTAGTTTTTGTGCATTTTTTAAAATTGAAATCAACCGAGTTTCTTCTTCATTATAAACAGGATCCGCAGTTTTTAAAAGTGAAGTAATTTGAGATTTTTCAATTAAAACCTCATAAATAGGAAATGTAAAATCCAGCCAAATTTTTCCATTAACATCAATGCCTTTCCAAATAATTTTAGGTTTGTCAATGGGTTCAACTTCTAGTGATTGCCCAAATTTAGTAGGTAATGCCAAAGCATTCACGCCGTCAAGCACCACATATTCTCCTGTGATTAATAATTTACCGTTGCTATAAAATTTATGGTTCAAAATTAGTTACGAAGTTTTTTTACAAAGTTTACCACATCGCTATGCGAAACGGTATGTTCTTCAAAATAATGTACCGTTTTTTCAATTTCAGAAGGCGTAGCTTTAAGGTGTATTAATATGTTTTTTAAATGCATTTTCATATGCCCTTTCTGGATTCCGGTGGTTGTTAAGGCACGTAATGCTGCGAAATTTTGAGCCAATCCTGCAACGGCAACAATTTGCATTAGTTCTTTAGCGGAAGGGTTTTGTAATATTGAAAGCCCTAGTTTTGCTAAGGGATGTAAACTTGTTAATCCACCAACAGTACCTAATGCTATAGGAATCTCAATAGAATAAGTGAATATTTCATCTTTAAGAGAAGCATTGGTTAAACTTTTGTAATGTCCGCTTTTTGAAGCATAAGCGTGTATTCCAGCTTCAACAGATCTAAAATCGTTTCCAGTTGCTATAACTACCGCATCAATCCCATTCATGATTCCTTTATTATGAGTAACGGCTCTGCGAATTTCGGTATTGGCAATAGCGATGGTTCTTATAAATTTTTTAGCAAATACTTTTCCGTCCACACCTTCTGAAGTTAATTGTTCAACAGGACATTGAACTTGTGCTTTAACCAAACATTCGGGGACATAGTTAGAAAGAATGCTAATTACTACTTCAGGAATCGAATTGTTATCTGTAAAAGAAGCATGTTTTTCAGCCTCAAATTCAAATGTTTTGGCAATCGATTCTAAACAGGTGTTTATAAAGTTAGCACCCATTGCATCGTTGGTTTCAAAGGTACAGTGCAGTTGATAATAGCCTTCCAAAGCTTTGGTCGAATTTTTTAATAGGATGTCTAAAAGTCCGCCACCACGTTTTTTCATATTGGCTTCTATTCCAGAAATACTTGCAAATAATTTCGGTTTTATTTCTTTAAAAAACAATTGGATAGCGGTGTCATTTCCGTAATAATTAATATGAACTTGTCCGTTTTTTGTAGTTGAAATTACTTCCGAAGTAAAACCACCTTTTCCTATCCAAAATTTAGCAGAGTAACTAGCAGCAGCTACTACGGAGCTTTCTTCAATCACCATTGGAATGGTGTAAGGCTTATTGTTTATTAAAAAATTTGGTGCAATTGCAAAAGGTAAATAATAATTACTAATTGTGTTTTCAATAAAACCATCGTGTAATTTTTGAAGCTTTTTGTCATCGTTCCAATATTGACGAAGTGTTTTAATGATATCGGTATTGCTGTCCAAATGTGTAGCTACGAGCCATTTTATTTTTTCTTCCTTGGATTTTTTTGAAAACCCAGTAATTAACTCCGTCATTGTAGGATATATTAAAAAAACAAATATAGTATTTAAAATCATCCCGATTATTGATTTATGAATTCAATAAGCTGCTTTTTAACAAAAAAAAACGTGTTAAATTCGTTAAAATTTAGTAAACTTGGCATATCAAAAAAATATTAGCTTTGCATAAAATACTTCCCAAAAGTTTATTGCTTCTTTTTATAGTAGCTTTTTCATCACTTTCTGCTCAAAAAAAATCGATTACCTTAGAAGAAATAACTGGTGGTGCCTTTAGGACTGAGTACTTAGGCTCATTGAAATCGTTGAAAAACGGTAAAGAATATATTGTTCAAAATTACGATAAAACACAAAGAGCTTCGACTATAGACGTGTATGATTATAAAAAAGGAACTAAAGTTAGAACAATTGTTAACTCTAAGAATTTAGCAGGAATAGACTATATTATTTCGTATAAATTTAGCGAAGATGAAAGTAAATTATTATTAGCTACGAAACTAAAACAAATATACCGTCATTCTTCAGTTGGGACTTATTATGTGTATGATATTAACACAAAAAAGCTAAATATTTTAACCCAAGATAATGTTCAAGAACCAACTTTTAATAACGACGGAACCAAAGTTGCCTATGGATTTGAAAACAACTTATATATTAAAAATTTAGTTTCTGGAGATACTAAGCAAATTACTACAGATGGTAAAAAGAATAGCATCATCAACGGAATTACTGACTGGGTATATGAAGAAGAATTTGCCTTTGTAAGAGCTTTTGATTGGAATAAAACGGGCAATAAAATTGCCTACATTCGTTTTGATGAGACTAATGTTCCCGAATATTCTATGGATATTATGGGCGAAGATTTATACCCAACACAACAAGTTTTTAAATACCCAAAAGCAGGGGAGAATAATTCTGAAGTGTCTTTATGGATGTACGATGTTGCTTCAAATAAAACATCGAAAGTTGATATTTCAGGTTTTGAAAATTATTATATCCCTAGAATTATGTGGACCGAGGACGCTTCCTTATTAAGTGTTCAGTTAATGAATCGGCATCAAAATGTATTGGATTTGATTCTGGTGGATGCTTCAAAAAATAATGCGACAACCTTACTTCACAAAGAAACAGATGACGCTTATGTGGACGTAAAAGATAACCTCACCTTTTTAAACAACAACAGTTTTATTTGGACCAGCGAAAAAAGCGGATGGAATCATTTATACCATTACAGTAAAGATGGTAAAACCGAAAAGCAACTTACAAAAGGAGATTGGGAAGTAACCAATTATTATGGTTTTGATCCAAAATCGGCAATGATTTATTTTCAATCTACCGAAAACGGAAGTATTAACAGAGATGTTTATACCATTTCAATTCAAGGAACCAATAAAACAAGACTTTCTAAAGAAACAGGAACTAATGCAGCCGATTTTAGTGCAGATTTCACCTATTATATCAATACTTTTTCCAGTTCAACAACACCTTATGTTTCCTCCTTAAACGATTCGAAAACAGGAAATGTAGTTAGAGAAATTAAAAATAATTCAGCTTTAATTAATAAGTTGAAAGACTATAAAATGTCTCCAAAGGAGTATTCAACCATTTCAATAAACGGAAACGATTTGAATATGTACACCATCAAACCATTGGATTTTGATGAAACAAAACAATATTCATTATTTATGTACCAGTATTCTGGACCTGGATCACAACAAGTAGCAAACAGATGGAATGGCGGAAACGATTATTGGCATCAAATGTTAGCACAAGAAGGCTTTATTGTAATTTGTGTGGACGGAAGAGGAACAGGATTAAAAGGGAGAGACTTTAAAAAAGTCACACAATTAGAGCTAGGTAAATACGAAGTAGAAGACCAAATAGCAGTAGCCCAAAAAATGGGTGATTTACCATACATTGACGCTAGTAGAATTGGAATTTGGGGTTGGAGCTATGGTGGTTTTATGTCCTCTAACTGCTTGTTTCAAGCCAACGATATTTTCTCAATGGCAATTGCAGTAGCACCCGTAAGTAGCTGGCGTTTTTACGATACTATTTACACAGAACGCTATATGCAAACACCGCAAGAAAATGCTTCTGGGTATGATGAAAATTCACCAATAACATACGCAGGTTTGTTAAAAGGTAATTTTTTATTGGTACACGGTGGAGCAGACGATAATGTGCATTTACAGAATACCTTACGACTTTCGGAAGTTTTAATACAAGCCAATAAACAATTTGATTGGGCAATTTACCCAGATAAAAATCACGGTATTTACGGCGGAAATACCAGAATTCATTTATATACAAAAATGACAAATTTTGTGAGAGAAAGTTTAGGGAAACCAACAGCGAAAACAGAATCAGTAAGAGATTAATTGAATATGGAAATTACGTTTCAGACAAAAGAAGAGAGCAATCAAAAACAATTAGAAGAATTTCTAAGCTTATCTGGAGCAGAAAGAATTAGTCGGTTTTTAAATTTAATGGAGCAAGTAAGCAGGTTTCCAGCAAAATATAAAAAAGAGAAAAAAGATAATTTTATTATACGTTTGTATAAGTATGAAGAATAAAAATAACCAATAAATAATAATTTATATGTCAACAACTACACAATTACCACATCACAGAGAATTATTTGGACATCCAATAGGATTGTATGTATTGTTCTTTACTGAAATGTGGGAACGTTTTTCATATTACGGAATGCGGGCAATTTTAGTTTTATATTTAGTAGGACTTACCGATGCCGTAAACCCAGGACTAGGCTGGACAAACGGTGAAGCTTTAGCACTTTATGGATGGTACACGATGATGGTATATGTAATGTCAATCCCAGGAGGAATCATTGCGGATAAGTTGTTAGGTCAGAAAAAATCTGTTTTAGTTGGTGGTGTTTTATTGCTTTTTGGGCATAGTATTTTAGCCGTTGAAGAAATGTGGGCATTTTACACAGGATTAGTTTTGATTGTTTGTGGCGTTGGAATGCTAAAACCAAATATATCTACAATGGTAGGTGGTTTGTACAAACAGGGAGATATTAGAAGAGATAAAGGGTTTACGATTTTCTATATTGGTATTAATGTAGGAGCATTTTTATCTAGTTTAATTGTAGGTTATGTAGGTGAGGTATATGGATGGCATTATGGTTTCGGTTTAGCTGGGATAGGAATGGCACTTGGAATTATTCAATATGTTGCTGGACAAAAATATCTAAAAGATGTCGGTAATTTTTTAGGTGCTTCTCAAAATGAAGAAGAAAAGGCTTTGTTAAATAAACCACTTACTAAAATTGAAAAAGATAGAGTTGTGGTACTATTGATTTCATTTTTAATAGTAATTATTTTTTGGGGAGCTTTTGAACAAGCAGGAGGACTATTGAATATATATACAATGGAAAAGACCGATAGGGTATTAATGGGATGGGAAATTCCAGCATCTTGGTTTCAGTCTTTAAATGCGATGTTTATTATTTTCTTAGGAACTGCGGTTGCTGCATTTTGGGCAAATAGAAAATTAAAAGGTAAATTATCTACTTCACTTTTTAAGATGATTTTAGGATTAATAATAATGGGAACAGGGTTTTTCTTTATGACAGGAGCTACAGCACAGTATGAAGCTACAGGAAGTTCAGCAATGTATTGGTTAGTTCTGGCTTATTTATTTCATACTGTTGGAGAATTATTTTTGTCTCCAGTAGCACTGTCCTTTATTACAAAATTAGCACCGGTAAAATACGCATCCATAATGATGGGAGTTTATTTTGCAATGACAGGCTTTGGTAGTAAACTTGCAGGATTATTAGGAGAATGGTCAGAAAGTTTGGGAGAATATACCATCTTTACTGGAATAGCTATTTTCTGTGTAATCTTAGGAGGATTAGTCCTTTTTATTAGACCGAAACTGGAAGTGTTCACTCACGGAGTTGAAGACAACGAAGTAGAAATGCACGAAGCTGAAGGATTTGATTTAGTAGAAGAAAAATAAAAACAAACAAAACCTCATAAGTTAAAACCTATGAGGTTTCTTAATTAATATAAATTTAAAAATTAAATTATATGAATGTAGCAAAGTATAAATTTGAAGGAACTGAACTGAACAACCAACTATTAATGGGGCATCCATCTGGGTTGTTTATTCTGTTTTTTACCGAAATGTGGGAACGTTTTTCCTATTATGGAATGCGAGCACTTTTAGTATTGTTTTTAACTTCGGCTATAATGGATGGGGGATGGGCTTGGAGTCGTGAAGAAGCTCTAGGACTTTATGGTACTTATACGATGTTGGTATATTTTACTCCTATTATTGGAGGAATATTAGCAGATAGGCTTTTAGGATACCGAAATGCAGTTGCAATTGGTGCTTTATTAATGACCCTTGGTCATGCCTCCATGGCTTTTGATACTCCTTGGAGTTTATATGTGGGAATAGGTCTTTTAATTGCTGGGAATGGGTTTTTTAAACCAAATATAACTGCAATAATTAATGGTGTTTATAAAAATGCTCAAGATAAAAAAGACGGTGCTTTTACCATTTTTTACATGGGTGTAAATGCAGGAGCGTTTTTAGGAATTATGCTTTGTGGTTATATTGGCGAAACTTATGGTTGGCATTATGGCTTTGGTCTTGCTGGAATATTTATGTTTTTAGGAATGTTACAATTCTGGTTTGCACAAGGGATTTTTGGCGATGTAGGTAAAAAACCTAGTGAAATAAAAGTTTCATCTGATTCTGATAAAAATGGAGCTGTAAAAAGTTACGACGATGTACCTGCTAATGTGCAGAGAGATAGATATATTGTAGTTGGTATTTTAGCATTTTTTACCGTTTTCTTTTGGGCTGCATTTGAACAAGCAGGGGGTTCTATGACCATATTTGCAAAAGATTATACAAATCGGGTTTTAGAAGGTAGTGCTGCTAATATTTTTAGAATATCTAACACCTTACTAACTATTGTTCCCTTAGCAATTATCACTTATGTTTTGTTTCAATTATTTAAAATTACCTTTAAAAAGTATGCCTTATCAAATACTTTCTTAGGTATTAGTTTTGCTATTATTTGGTTTATAGTAATTACAATGTTAATAAATCAATTTAGTCAAACAAAAACTGAAATTCCAGCCTCTTGGTTCGGAATTTTAAATTCATTTTTTATTATTGCTTTTGCTCCTCTTTTTTCTAAAATTTGGGAAAGTAAATATAACCCTCCAGCAACAGTTAAATTTGGTGTTGGTTTAATATTGCTAGGCTTAGGTTTCGGTATTTTAGCCTATGGTTCTGCAAGTATCCCTCAGGGAGCACAGACTGCTTCTGTTAGTGTAATCTGGTTAATATTAGCCTATTTATTACATACTTTAGGAGAACTTAGTTTATCTCCAGTAGGATTATCATACGTTTCAAAATTAGTTCCTGCTACTAAAATAGCAATGATGTTTGGACTTTGGTATATAGCGGTTGGTATGGGGAATAAACTAGCAGGTTCTATGGGAGGAATGATTGATAAAATTACAACGGAATACTCTATGAGTACCTTCTTTTTAATATTTACATTTATACCTATTATCGCAGGACTAATTGTAATGGGATTAACTCCTGTGGTTAAAAAATTAATGCACGGAGTAAAGTAATTATTATACAAACGACATACTATACAATAAACGCTCCTCTGGGAGTGTTTATTAGGAATAATTAAATATTTAAAAATGAAAAAAGTACTACTTATCGCATTTATTTTAATAGGAATTACTAAACTTAATGCACAAGAAACAATCAATTGGATGTCAATGAATGAAGCCTTAGAGGCTCAAAAAGAAAATCCTAAAAAAATATTTATGGATGTTTATACCGATTGGTGTGGGCCTTGTAAATTACTTGATAAAAACACATTTCAGAATAGTACAGTAGCAAAATTTGTAAATGATAATTACTATGCTGTAAAGTTTAATGCTGAAGGTACTGAAGAAATCACTTACCAAGATTTTACCTATACCAATCCAAATCATAAGGCTGGAAGAAAAGGCAGAAACTCACAGCATTTATTGGCTAATGCTTTAAAGATAACAGGTTATCCTACCATCGTTTTCTTTGACGAAAAAGGAGAATTAATCCAACCAGTTGTGGGTTATAAAACTCCAGCTCAAATAGAAATATTTCTAAAAATGATTGCTAACGATGATTATTTAAAACTAACTACTGGTGAGGCTTGGCAGAAATACCAAGAAAATTTTAAAGGGACATTTTAAATAAAATTCCAAATTCCAAAAGTACTCTTCGATACGTTTTTATTAGGAAAAACACTCAGAGTACTAACCTCAAAGGTCATTGAGTGATTCTATTCAAAAACAAACGCTCCATCTTTTCCTGTATGGTAAAAAAGGAGCTTTTTTTCTGCACAGGTTTTTTTCCAACGTCTTACATACGATCTATAATTATTTCCATCTGCGATGATTAATTTTGGTTGAAGACTATCTATTAATCGCTCTAAATTCACCTTCGGACTTAAAGTTAACAATACGATTTCAATATATTCGTTCGTAGGATAGACGCCCAAACTATCTAAAATTAGGATGTTTTTTTGCTTATAAGAAAATAGTTGAGGTAGTTTTTCTTCCGAATAAATACCAATATTATTAGCCACCCGATATCCTTTAATTGGATACGTGTTTTTTAAATTTAAAACCGTATCGCTTCTAAATAGTTTTAGCTCGTTCGCATGTTTATAGCCAATAACTGTTTGCCTGTTTTTCTGAAAAATAATAAGTTCGTTTTTAGAAACAACATAATTATCCAACACAAAAACGGCAATTAATAATGACAAACTACCTAAGGAATATAAAATGTATTTGGTCGTTTTTTGTTTCCAAAGCAAGATTGTAAAAACAATAAAAACATAACTCATTATTGCTTTTTCTGAAGTAAAATGAATGTCCTTAATCAAAAAGGATTCTTGATGTGCTACCCAGTTTATAAACCCGTTTAAACCTTTGATAATATAGTTGTATCCAATTGCCAACCAATCTGGAAGTGCGTTGAAAACGGCAAGAATTATAAGTAAAATTCCGCCACCTAATAAAATTCCTAAAAACGGAAGAATAATAATATTGGTTAGAAAAAATAAGCCTGGAAATTGATGAAAATAATACAAACTTAAAGGGATAATTCCAATTTGAGCTGCAATGGTTACGGTGATAATTCCCCAAATACGTTTCAGAAAAAAATTGGTTGGATAGTACATTCTGTTTAATGTTGGCAGGATCCATAAAATAAAGAAAACTGCCAAATAACTTAACTGAAATCCAACGTGAAACAACCACATTGGATTGATTAACAGTAGCGTGAAATAGGAAAGAAACAAGGTGTTAATCGAGTTAGTTTCTCTGTTAATAATCGTCGCAAAAGCAAAAAACGAAAACATGGTAACGGCTCGAACCACCGAAGGCGATAATCCTGTAATAAATGCAAATGCCCAAAGCGAAATTACAATCAAAACCGAAATGATAGCCGAACCCTTTTTTATATGCTTTAAAGGGCTTAGTAAAAGCAGCAAAATATAATATACAATCCCAACGTGCAAGCCCGAAACTGCCAAAATATGTATGGCGCCAGCTGCTGCATAATCGCTGTACATTTCTTTACTAATATCTTTTCGTTGTCCTAAAATTAAAGCCTGAATTATAGAAAGTTCATCGGGAGTTAAGGGACTTTTTTTTAGTTTTTTAATAATGTAGTTTCTTGCTTTTTCTGCCTTTCCTCTTAAAGTAGAATTGCCTTTAGTTTGATTAAATATCTCGTTGTTGTTAATGCGTAATTGATGTGTTACACCCAATGTTTTCATGTATTTTGCGTAGTCAAATTGGTTTGGGTTTAAGGGTGAGTTTATTAACTGAAGTGGTTTAGAAACAAAGATTACATCATCAATAGTTAGTGAACTTATTAACGAATCTTTTTTAATATTTAGCAGGATTTTTCCTTTTGAAGCTTCTTGATTTACAGCAACAACTTTAGCAATGTATTTTGAATTATACCTGTCTTTTTTTAAAACTTCTTTAATTTTTAGTTGATAGTTATTTTCCTCTAAAATACTAGAAACATTATTGGAATAGTGACTTTTTATATTCTCTGGTAACTGGATTTGATAGGTGACAATTCCTAATAAAAAGAAGCTAACATAAGTAATAATTCCAAAATAAGGAGTTGGAAAAAGTTGGCTTTTAGCAATTAACCAAAAAAACACAAGCAAAAGCAATAAGCAGATAAGCCCATAAAAATAGGTGTAGGAAGGCGACATAAAAAAATGAGCAACAAGAATCCCTGCCGTCAACAAGAAAGAGAATTTTACAACCGAAAAATTAACGAATTTCATTTATAATTAAAATTAGGCAATGCTTAATTTTAATTGAGGAGTTTCTCAAATATAAGGGTTTATTATTTAGTATAAAGAGAAGTTTTTAATGAGTTGATAAAAAACAAAGTAAACAAGACATTGAGCTGTCTATTGTAGTTAAAATACTTAATGAACTACCTCGAGGCAGAGCCATAGAGGTATCAAGCGGAAAAAATTTTATTTTTAGTTTGATGAAAACCTCAGGTTTTCAAACTTTCCTTTTTGACCACCGAGGCAGAGCCTCGGGGAATTCTTTCGATTAAATTAACACAATCGTAACTATTCACCCAAATTAGGCAAAAAATAATTATCCTCAAAAGCATTAT
>CAZIMW010000058.1:0-14835 GCA_964540425.1 uncultured Flavobacterium sp. | reverse complement strand
GGTTTTTTACAAAGATACAAAATTACGCCGATTTAAACTTGACTTGACACTAGTAGCATTTGCTGTAGTTTCGTCAAAGCAGATTGACGTAAGTAATACTCAACTTGAAAAAATATTTTTAAAGAAACCATTCAAACACTTTTTTGAATTAGAAAAAGCAATAGATTGGGCGAAATATGAGGTTTCTAAATATGAACAAATGCCTTTAAATTAGATATTTAGATAATTATTTTAAAAGTTTTTTTCGTGTTATTTATGGAATATGCAACAATTATATAAACCCCATTTGTAAAGCTTGCTAAATCTAAAGAGATTAATTCCTTTCTTTCAAAATTAATTTCTGAAGTCAACATTTTACCAGCAATTGAATAAACATTAACCATTGTCACATTGCTAGTGTTTATTAAATTACTTATTTTATTTGAAGTATAAATTTCTACTTCATTTAGATTTTGTAGCGGTTTTGTTATTCCTAAATGTATAGGCTCACAAACATCAATAGAATCTAAATTAGAATAAAATAATTCTGTATTTTTAAAGAAACAACTTAAATTTCCAACTTCATTAATATCTGGCTTCCCTCCTGGAGCATTTATTATAGACATAGAACCAACACCTTCAACCCAAACACAATTTTCTGTGCTAATTGTATTGGAAGGTATAGGTGAAAAATAAAAATGTCTATACTCATTAGTATCTGCTAATTCTCTTAATCTTATGGAATCTACTACAAAAACGCCCCCGTCTTCTGGGAATGGACTAATTGGATTATACAAATTTATTTCTTCTCCTTCAGATAATGAAAAGTCATATAAAAGATACTCATCAATACTAGTCTCATTAACGGTAGTCATATACACTTTTCTATTTTCAACCTCTTCTCTAAGTAAAAATGTTCTGGAAATATAATGGTATCCATCAAGAATTTTATGTGATTTTCCATTTACTAAGGTATCCCCATCTGTGTAATAAACATCTGTTAAACATCCAAAATAACATGTTGTAAAATGCCATTCGTTCAAATTATCTAATAATGGTTTGTACTCTTGGCTAGAAGCATTAATACTAAAAAATATTACTAATAAAACAATACTTTTTTTAAACATAATCCAATTTTATTTTTGTAAATATATCCTTTTAATTAGAAAAGTATCTCACTGTCAATGCTCAATTCCTGCAAATAAGAAATGGTTTTCTCAATATCGATTGCTAAAATCCGATCGTCTTCAATAATAGGCACATCACTTCTGTAAGATTTAATAAAAGCTTCAATTCCTTCTGAAGATTTTAAAGGTTCCCTAAACGAAAGTGCTTGGGAGGCATTCATTAATTCAATCGCCAAAATTCGTTCTAGATTATTTACAATTCGCAATAATTTGGTAGCAGCATTCGCACCCATACTTACGTGGTCTTCTTGTCCGTTAGAAGAAACAATAGAATCTACCGAAGCCGGTGAAGCCAATTGTTTATTCTGACTTACAATACTTGCAGCCGTATATTGCGGAATCATAAACCCACTATTCAATCCTGGATTCTTTACCAAAAACGCTGGTAATTCTCTTAAACCAGAAATAAGTTGATACGTTCTTCTTTCAGAAATACTTCCTAATTCTGCCATTGCAATTCCTAAATAATCCAATGCCAATGCTAAGGGTTGTCCGTGAAAATTTCCTCCTGAAATAATTTTATCTTCTTCAATAAAAATATTAGGATTATCGGTAACTGAATTAATTTCAGTTTTAAAAGTCTTGGTAACAAACCCAATAGTGTCTTTTGAAGCCCCGTGAACTTGTGGAATACAACGAAAAGAATATGGATCTTGAACAGATTTTCCTTTTGCTTGCCCTATTTCGCTTCCCTCTAATAACTCCAAAATACGTTCTGCCGTTTTTACTTGGCCTCGATGTGGTCTTACTAAATGCACCAATGGATCGTAAGGACTCATATTACAGTTAAAAGCATCGATAGAAACTGCCGAAATTAAATCTGATAAATACGATAATTTATGACTTTTTAATAAGCAATAAACTCCATAGGCACTCATAAATTGAGTTCCGTTGAGCAATGCCAATCCTTCTTTTGCTTCAAGTTTTACTGGTTGCCAGTTGTTTTGTTTTAAAATTTCTTCCGCTTCTACAACTTCATTATTATAATATGCCTTTCCTTTTCCAATTAATGGCAATGCTAAATGTGCCAACGGAGCTAAATCGCCCGAAGCACCCAAAGATCCCAACTCATAAATTACTGGTAAAACATCTTGGTTATAAAAATCGATCAATCTTTGAACTGTTTCTAATTGAACTCCGCTATAACCATAACTCAAGGACTGTATTTTAAGTAATAACATTAACTTAATAATTGGTTTCGGAACCAAATCTCCCGTACCACAAGCATGTGACATTACGATGTTTTCCTGCAATTGTGTTAAGTCGTCGGAAGCAATTTTTACATTATACAAAGATCCAAAACCAGTATTAATACCGTAAATTGGCGTGTTGTTATTTGCTATTTTTGAATCTAAATAACGCTTCGATTTATTTATATTTAAGGTAGCTTCTTCAGAAAGAGCTAATTGTTTGTTTTCTTCAAGGATCGATTTAATTATTTGTAAATCGAGTAATTCGGAACTAACATAATGAGTTTTTGACATCTTGAAATATACATTTTTGAGGACACAAAAATACTAATTCCTTGTTAAGATTGGTGTTATTATTTTTGTGAAATAAATATTATGTTACATTAGCAAAAATTAATAACAATCCAATGAAAAACCTACTATTACTTTTAATTGCTATCTCTTTATTTTCTTGTCAAGAGGAAGTAAAACCAACGTATGTATTATTTAACGGAACCGTTGAAAATGCAAATGCCAAAGCAGTTAAAATATTTGGAAATGATTTCGATAAAGATCTTACTATATCAGAAAACGGAACCTTTGGAGATACTTTAAAAATACCAAATGACGGTTTTTACACCTTGCTTGTTGGTCGTGAAAGCTCTCCAATCTATTTAACTAAAGGGGCAACTGTTGGTGTTACAATTAATGTAAAAGAGTTTGACGAATCTCTTGTATATACAGGAAATTTATCAAATGAAAATAATTATCTAGCTGCAAAATATTTGCTTTCAGAAAAAGGAATGGAAATAGATAAAATGTATTCTTTAAATGAAGCAGAATTTCTTGTAGAAGTAAATAAATTGAACGATTCTTATAAATCATTATTAAGTACTACTGAAGGAGCTTCAGAGGAATTTAAAATAAAAGAATCTAAAGAATTAGAATATGCACACCTTAATAACATTGAAAACTATCAAGATTACCATCGTTATTTTGCAAAAGACAATGAGTTTGCTGTTTCCGAAAACTTTTATGACGTATTAAAAGAAGTGGATTATTCAGATATGAAAGCGTATAATTCGTCTAAAGCCTATAAATCTTTATTAGAAACTCATTTTTACAGAATGGCAAAAGTTGTTAAAGAAAATGAAGGTGTTTCTGAAACATTGGCCTACTTACAAGTAATTAATGACAATATACCTAACGGAAAAGAAAAGGACGAGCTAATGACAAATTATTTGCGTTATGGTATGAAAGCAGACAACTCTTTAGAAGAAGTTTTCACTTTATACAAAACTGCAAATCCAACTTCTGAAAACTTACCAAGATTAACAAAACGCTACGAGTTATTAAAAACATTAACTCCCGGAAAAGCATCTCCTACTTTTACTTATGAAAACCATAAAGGTGGCGAAACTAGCTTAGCAGATTTAAAAGGAAAAGTAGTTTATGTAGATGTTTGGGCAACTTGGTGCGGACCTTGTAAAAGAGAAATCCCTTTCTTAAAAGAGTTGGATAAAGATTATCACGGAAAAAACATTGCCTTTGTAAGTATCTCTATCGATGAAAAGAAAAATTATGAAGCTTGGAGAACCACGGTTACCGAAAAAGAATTAGGTGGTTATCAATTAATGGCAGATAATGATTGGAAATCTAAATTTGTAGAAGACTACGGAATTAAAGGAATTCCAAGGTTTTTACTAATCGATGCAGACGGAAACATCATCAACTCTGATGCACCAAGACCTTCAAGCCCTGAAATAAGAGAAGTAATTGATGGATTGATTTAATCTATTTTGTCTGTTCGAGCGCAGCGAGAACTATTTTAGGTTTCGACTGCGCTCAAGCAGACAATTAATTTTCTATTTGTGGTGAAGCGTCACTTTTAAAAAGCTCTTGAAAAGCATTTCCAATATTATTAATTATATCTGAGGCTATTAACGCTTCAAAACCTAAATAGCTGGAAGCGATATCACCTGCATTCCCGTGTAAATACACTCCAAAAAGTGTAGCTTCTAATGGTTCATATCCTTGCGACAACAAGCCAGTAATCATTCCCGTTAATACATCACCACTTCCTGCTGTTGCCATTCCGGGGTTTCCATTTTGATTTATATAAACTTCATTTCCATTAATTATTAAGGAATTTGCACCTTTTATTAACACGATTACTTTGTTTATTATTGAAAACTTTTTGGTTAATTCTATTTTATGGTAATCATTTTTCCAATCACCAATCAATCGTTTTAATTCTCCTGGATGTGGTGTTAAAATTGAATTTTCAGGAAGTAATTTTAACAATAATTTATCTTCTGAAATACAGTTTAATGCATCAGCATCAATCACTAATGGAATTTCTTTCTTTTCATTTAGAAATTTCTTGAATGCAATTATCGTTTTTTTATCTGTTCCTAATCCAGGTCCAATTGCAATAGATGAAGGTTTAAAATTTGGTGCTATTTGAGTGATAATTTTTTCTGAAGCATCTGTAATTACCATCGCTTCTGGTATGGAAGTTTGAATAATAGTATATCCACATTTAGGGATCATAGCTGTAACCAACCCTGCTCCTACTTTTATGGCCGCTTTTGCAGCTAATGTTATAGCTCCAATTTTGCCATAACTTCCGCCTATTAATAAGGAGTGACCGAACTTTCCTTTATGGTCAAATTTATTTCTAGGTTTATAAATATTTTGAGCTTCAAATTTACCGATGGCAATAGCTAAAGGCTCTTGTTTATTAATAAAATTAGCATCTAAGCCAATATCTAAAACATCAAAAGTTTGAGAGTATTTTGCATTTTCAGGTAAGAATAAAGCTAATTTAGGATTTTGAAAAGTCAAAGTATGATTCGCTTTAAAAACAGCTTCTTCATCTTCAATCGTCTTTTCTGCATACAATCCACTAGGAATATCAATTGCTAATTTAAAAGCTTCTATTTCATTTAAATACTGAATTAACTTCTTAACCCAACCTTCTGGTGAACGGTTCAATCCAATTCCGAATAAAGCATCTACAATAATATCTTCATTATTTATGGTAGGAAAATCATCTTCCGAAGTCATTAATTTGGGCCAAACATCACTAACTTCTCTTATTAAATTGTAATTGATTAAAAAATCGGGAGAGCGTTTGTCTGTAAAATTTGCAATGTAAACCGTAACGTTATAACCGTGTTTTATCAACATTCTGCCTAAAGCCAAACCATCACCGCCATTATTACCAATGCCACAAAAAACATGAATAGGAACCGGAGAGCCTTTTAAATTTGCATCAAACCAATTAAAACACTGCTCGGCAGCACGTTCCATTAAATCAATAGATTTTAACTTTTGAGTTTCTATAGTTACTTTGTCTGCTTGGTAAAATTGCTCTGTGGAGAGGACTTTCATTGTTTAAATTTGTTTTTGCAAGTTAATCTCTTATTTGAAAAAATCAAAATTATAGCGATTACATATTAATATTCGTTAAAAAACAAGTTCAATATAAATTTTAATCAAAACATTATTTTTATTATTAATACCTTTGCAAAACAATAAAACTGAAGTTTAATTAAAACAAGAACCTTGCTTTTTAAGGTATAAACATGACAAAAAATATCGCACTTTCAAAAACTCACGAAGCTCTTGGAGCAAAAATGGTTCCTTTTGCTGGTTATAATATGCCTGTTTCATATGAAGGCGTAAATGCAGAACACGAAACGGTTCGTAAATCGGTAGGCGTTTTTGACGTTTCACATATGGGCGAATTTTTAATAACTGGGCCTAATGCCTTAGATTTAATTCAAAAAGTAACAAGTAACGATGCTTCCAAAATTGTTGATGAGCAAGCACAGTACAGTTGTTTTCCTAATGCTACTGGCGGAATTGTAGATGACTTAATTGTCTATCGTTTCAATCAAGAAAAATGGTTGCTGGTTGTAAATGCTTCAAATATCGAAAAAGATTGGAACTGGATTAGCAGTCAGAATACAATGAATGCTGAAATAAAAAACCTTTCTGAAGACTACTCACTTCTTGCAATACAAGGACCAAAAGCGGTGATAGCAATGCAATCATTAACTTCAGTAGATTTATCTGAAATAAAATTCTATCATTTTAAAGTGTCAGATTTTGCAGGAATCGAAAACGTAATTATTAGTGCAACTGGATATACTGGAAGTGGTGGTTTCGAGATTTATTGTAAAAACAGCGAAGTAGAACAAGTTTGGAACAAGGTTTTTGAAGCGGGAGAAGCCTTCGGAATTAAACCAATTGGATTAGCAGCTAGAGATACCTTACGTTTAGAAATGGGTTATTGCCTTTACGGAAACGACATCAACGATACCACTTCGCCTATTGAAGCAGGATTGGGTTGGATTACAAAATTCACTAAAGATTTTACCAATTGGGAAGCTTTAAAAGCTCAAAAAGAAGAAGGAACTTCAAGAAGATTAATTGCTTTTAAATTAAACGAAAGAGGAATTCCCCGTCACGATTACGAAATAGTTGACGTCAACGGAAATAACATTGGTATCGTTACCAGTGGAACAATGTCGCCTTCTTTAGGAATAGGAATAGGAATGGGTTATGTAACCACCGAACATAAAAAAATTGGCACTGAAATTTATATTCAAATTCGTAAAAAAGCGGTTCCTGCAACAGTAATTAAACTTCCATTTTATAAAGAATAATGTTTTAAGTATCACACATTAAATCATTCCAACATTAACACATTAAATAAATTATATTATGGGAAGAGCTTTTGAGTTCAGAAAGGCAAGAAAAATGAAACGATGGTCTGCAATGTCTAAAGCGTTTACACGTATTGGAAAAGACATTGTAATGGCAGTAAAAGAAGGAGGTCCAAATCCCGATTCTAACGCTCGTTTACGTGCGGTGATTCAAAATGCGAAATCGGTAAATATGCCCAAAGACAATGTGGAACGGGCCATTAAAAAGGCTTCAGAAAAAGGTCTAGGTGATTTTAAAGAAGTGCTTTTTGAAGGTTATGCACCCCACGGAATAGCTATTCTTGTTGAAACTGCCACCGATAATAATACCCGTACCGTTGCCAATGTTCGTGCTTGTTTTAGCAAATGCGACGGAAATATGGGGACTTCAGGTTCAGTAGTCTTTATGTTTGACCATACCTGTAATTTCAGAATTAATCCAACAGAAGTAGATTTAGAGGAACTAGAATTAGAACTCATAGATTATGGTGTTGATGAAGTTTTTGAAGATGAAGACGGAATATTAATCTACGCTCCTTTTGAAAGCTTTGGAAATATTCAAAAAGCATTGGAAGAAAAAGGATTTGAAATATTATCTTCTGGATTTGAACGTATCCCTCAAGTAACCAAAAAATTAACAGCTGAGCAACAAGTAGATGTTGATAAGCTTTTAGAAAAGTTGGATGATGATGATGATGTACAGAATGTGTATCATACTATGGATGAGAGTGAGTAGAAGCAAGACACTAATTTCACGGATTTTCACTAATTACGTGTTATTACACAGAGTTTCACGGAGGGTTTATTTAACGCAGTCTTCACTAACAATCTAAGGAGCGTAGTGATTTTAAAAACAAATTAAGACACTAAGAATACTCAGCAACCTTTCCCTCTACTCCTTTATAAAAGCTTTTTAGAAAATCGGTGTCAAATTTTATATCTCCCGTGGTATAAAAAGGTTCTCCAATAGTAACTCGTTTATTTTTATAATCGAAAGAAACTGGCATTATTGGTACTTGAGCTAAATTTGCAATGTAATAATAGCCCGTTTTCCATTCTTTCACTTTTTTACGTGTTCCTTCAGGAGCCATTGCCAGTCTAAACTCTTCTTTAGATTTGAATATTTCTGCTATTGCTTCTACTTTATTTTGTCCAGAAGTTCTATCTAAAGCTGCACCACCCATCCATTTAAAATAATACCCGAAAGGCCAAATAAACAATTCTTTTTTACCCACAAAATTTACCATTACCCCAAGAGTTTTTCGAGTAAATATGGCAATATAAAAATCGTGCCAACTGGTATGAGGCACGATAATCATTATAACTTTTTTAATTTCCTTTTCTTTAAAATCACCATCGATTTTCCAACCCATTAGTTTGGTGAATATATATTTGTATAGGTTCATATTAAAGTTAAAAAAGAGGTTTTTATTATATTAATATTTTCGACACTTCGGCTCCGCTCAGTGACCGTTGTAAAATAATTACATTTTAGAATACATTATTCTTAGCTTTTCGCGGGTCATAATAGTTTTCCAATCTTTACCCAAAGCATTTTCCCAAAGAGGTTCAAGGCTTAAAGCAACATTAATCATCGTTTCCATCTGTTCATCTGTAAGGTTTGCACATATCCCTGTAGGAATAGTTACTTGATGTTTAGCTACCATTTGTTTAAAAATGGCAACTCCTTCAGGATAATAATCTTGTAAATGATTAAATACGATACAGTTTCCAATACCGTGTTTGGTTCCTAAAACAAAACCTAAGCCGTAGCTCATCGCGTGTGCTACACCTACTTGTGAATAAGCGATACTCATTCCACCGTGCCAAGAAGCCATCATTAATTTACCTTGCTTTTCAGCTTCGGTATAATCGTTATCTTCTAAATACACTTCCAAACATAAATCATACGCTTTTTCACCATAACTTTGGCTGAAATCATTTAAAAAAGTTCCTTCCAACGATTCCACACAATGTATAAAACAATCCATTCCAGTATAAAACCACTGATTTTTAGGGACACCATCTAACAACAACGGATCTAAAATTACTTGATCGAAAGTTGTATAATCACTATTAATCCCCAATTTACGAACAGGTCCAGAAAGCACACAAGTTCTAGATACTTCGGCTCCTGTACCAGAAATAGTAGGAATACCAACGTGATAAATAGATTTGGTTTTAATTAAATCCCAACCTTGATAATCGGCTGCACCTCCTTTATTGGTTAACATTAAAGAAACCGCTTTTGCTAAATCCAATGCAGATCCACCACCAATTCCAATAATTCCAGAAGGTAATTTATTAAACTCCTTTAATATATCTGAAACAATCGCATCTACTTGAGAAGTTTTAGGTTCTTCCTCTGCTGAAACGAATAATATTTTATCATTCTGTTTTAAAACAATACGTTTTACAATAGTTCCATGATTTTCGAATGCATCGTCCACCAAATAAATAAAAGGAGCTTCTTCTTCTCTTTGAAGTTCTAAAATACTTGGTAATTGACTAAAACTTCCTTTTCCGAAAACCACTCTTGGTACCATCGGAAAATTTCTATATTCGTTGTTTACAGACATAATTATTGTTTATTACTATTTTTTATTAATTAAAGCATCTTAAACTTGAACCTAATGTCACACTGAGCGCAGTCGAAGTGCTTAATTACACTTTTTATTTATTTTTATTGGATCCTGTATCTTCCGAAATTTCGGGGCAGGATGACAAAGTAGTACAAAAACTACTCTCCTTTCATCACCTTATTCGCTTTCAACAAATCCTCTGGAGTATCTATTTCAATCGCATTTTCGGTGGTTGAAATTGCTAATTTTATATTCTTACCATATTCTAAATACCGGATACATTCAATTTTTTCGGAAGCTTCCAAGTTTCGCATAGGCCATTTATAAAAGTCCATTAAGGCTTGTTTCCGGAAAGCATAAATACCTTTATGTTCGTAATATTCCATAGTAATGGATCGATCACGAGGATACGGAATTGGAGAACGAGAAAAATACAAAGCATAATTATTTTGATCTACAATTACCTTTACAAAATTGGGGTCGTTTACTTGGTTCCAATCGGTCATTCTAGTCATTAGTGAAGCCAAATCTATTTGGTCTGCATCTTCACCATTAAATAAATCGAGTACTTTTTCTAAATCGTCTTTGGTGGTAAAAGGTTCGTCTCCCTGTACATTTACAACAATATCAACGTCCATATTCTCAATGGCTTCGGCAATACGATCGCTTCCGCATTCGTGTTGTTTGATGCTCATGATTGCTTTTCCGCCGTGAGATTCAATTTCATTAAAAATAATTTCACTATCGGTTACCACATACACTTCATCAAACATATTAGTGGTTTTGGTAGATTCGTACGTACGAACAATTACCGATTTACCTCCTAAATCTTGCATTAGTTTCCCTGGAAATCTTGTGGCAGCATAACGTGCTGGAATCATTGCTATTATTTTCATACTTATGCTGAATTTATTTCAGTATTCATCCTCTGCATTTCTCTCGAATAGTCGGGACGCTCAATAGGAGCTCCAGCAGGTTTTTTTTGTTTAAACATTAATTTATTAATCTTCAAAAATAAGGAAGATTCTACAATTAATTAGACTCTTCAAAAAAATCATCTTTAAAACCAATTAAATACAATTTTTCTTTGGCTCTTGTAATTGCTGTATATAACCAACGTAAGTAATCTTTATCAACTCCGTTTGGCAAATAAGGTTGTTCTACAAAAACGGTGTTCCATTGCCCTCCTTGCGATTTATGACAAGTAATTGCGTAAGAAAACTTAACCTGAAGTGAATTGAAATACACATTCTTCTTTACGGATAAAAACTTTTTATATTTAGAAGTTTCGTATTCATAATCCTTCATAACCTCTTGATACAGCTTATTAGATTGTTCATAAGTTAAGGAAGGTGTTTCTGAAGAAAGTGTATCTAAAAGCAATACCGTTTCAAAAGGTTTCATACTTGGATAATCGATCATCCTTATGTTTACCGTTGCAAATCGGAATCCGTATAGTTCCTTAATACTGAATATTTCCAACACCTCAATAATATCGCCATTGGCTATAAAACCTGCTTCACTATTAGTTTCTACCCAGAAATAATTATTCTTAACGACCATTAAATAATCGCCTGCGGCAAGTTCACTTTCTTGGTACAAAATTTTAGTCCTTATATTTTGATTGTATAAATTGGCTCTTTTATTGGAACGAACTATAAAAACAGTTTCTTCATTTCCCAGGTTTGAATAACAATCCTCTAAAGCATCCATTAATTCTTGTCCGTCAACTGGTCGAATAACTTCTGGAAAATTTTCTTCTTGTAATTTAAACGTATCATAGAAACCTTCCTCCAACTGGTTTCTTATTAGTGTTGCATTGAATAGAATCCCGCTGCCTTCTTTCTGTCGAACCACTTCATTTAATTCAATCGAAATTACTTCCTTATTATAGTAATTTTCTAAAGTATGTTGATCTAAAGCTGGGCTAACATCTAATTTTATAGGCGGAAGTTGTGCCGTATCACCAATTAGCAAAAGTTTACATTGGTGACCGCTATAAATAAAATGAATTAAATCGTCTAATAAAGATCCATTTTCAAAAAGTTTGGCATCTTGATTAATATCTGGAATCATAGAAGCTTCATCGACTATAAAAATAGTGTTTCGATGTTTGTTTTTTTGAAGTGTAAATGCAATTCCTCCGCCTTTTTGAGACTTTGGGTAGTATATTTTTTTATGAATTGTAAAAGCTTCCTTATTCGAATAATTACTAATTACCTTCGCTGCTCGACCCGTAGGTGCCAATAACACAACAGATTGCTGCGCTTTTGAAATATTTTTCACTAAAGTTCCTACAATAGTCGTTTTTCCAGTTCCAGCATATCCTTTTAATAAAAATACTTCATTTTCATTTTTATTCAACATAAAATCTGCTAATAAGCGTAAGGCTCTATCTTGCTTATTTGTAGGGCTATGAGGGAAATCTTTTACTAAATTTAAGTAGAATTTTGGTGTTTCCATTAACAATTGTTGCTTTAAGGGTTTAAAGATAGTTATGTTTTTTTTCAGAAATTACTTTTACGGTTAAAAAAAAATTGTAGATTTGCGTTAAACCATGTTAATTAGTAAAAATAATCCTCATTTATAAATTATGATTTTAAATATAGTACTAGGAACGTTAATTTGCGTTGGGTTAGCAGTTTTATTAGATAAGTTTGTTCCCTTAAAATTAAACCCTGTTATTTCAATTTTACTTTGGGTAGTTATCTTATTTCTTGGATATAGCCTTTACAAATCTGTAATTGGCCCCGTTGAATTTAATAAAACAAAGGTTGCAAGATATCAAAAAGTTATTGAAAACTTAAAAGATATAAGAATTGCTCAGTTAGCTCATCAAGAAATTACCGGAAACTTTTCGGATAGTTTTGACAACTTGGTACAATTTATCGATACTGCAAAATTTGCTATTATTGAAAGACGTGACACCAGTTATGCTGATGTAGAAAAAAACAAAGCTTATGGCGTTGAAGGGTATTATCTAGAAGCAATAATTATCGACACTTTAGGATTTGCTTCAGTAAAAGACTCTCTTTTCGGAAATTCTGATCGTTTTAAAACGATGATGATCATTCCTTTAGAAAATGTTAATGGAGCTAAATTTGACTTAAAAGCTGGAAAATTTGAGAAAAATGACGTTTCTTATTCTGTATTTGAAGCAAGTGTTCCAAAAAGTTTAATTTTAAACGATCAAGATAAAGATCTATTAAAACAAGAAGAACAACTAGTTTCGGTTGATGGTATAAATGGTCCTACTGTTAAAGTTGGAGCAATGGATGATGTTGATACAAGCGGTAACTGGCCAAAACTTTATGACTCTCCAAGACAATAACATACCTAATATTTCAAATAAAAAACTGTCCGTGCAATTATCATTGTACGGGCTTTCTTTTTTAATTACAGATTCTACAAATAAAGAGAGCCTCTTTTTCTTTGAAACAGAATTTGAATATACCTCTTCACCAGAAGAATTACTGTTACATTTACAAAAGGCTTTTTTAGAACAAATAGAACTTCAAAGTACTTTTAATGAGGTGTCCTTAATCTATACGACGAACCTTTATAATATTGTACCAAAAAAATTATTTGACGAAACCAAGGCTAGTGAATATCTTAAATTTAATTCTAAAATTCTAGCAAACGACTTTGTAGCTTACGATGTTATTGAAGAATTTGATATTTGTACCGTTTATATTCCGTTTATTAATATCAATAATTATTTGTTCGATCGGTTTGGGCATTTTAATTATTTTCATTCCACAACTATTTTATTAAAACATCTGTTAAGTAAAGAAAAACATTTTTCGTTGCCTAAAGTTTATATTAATATCTATAAAAATTCATTCGATTTTATCGCTATTAAAAACGGAAGTTTATTAATTTGTAACACCTATGAATACAAGACATCCGAAGATTTTATTTACTATATATTATTTTGCTTGGAACAACTAAAACTAAATCCAGACCGTGTGGATATTTATCTTTCTGGAGCTATTACTAAAGAAGATCCTAACTATACTATTCTTTATAACTATATTCGGAATATATCTTTTTATACTAGTAAGGAAAGTGACATTAACATTCCTAATAACAAGGTTTCTAACCATCAACAACTAATTTTAAAACTTTTAAATTGCGAATAATTTCAGGAAAATACAAAGGAAAACGACTAATGGCACCGAAGAAATTGCCCGTTCGTCCAACAACCGATTTTGCAAAAGAAGCATTATTTAATATTCTAACCCATAAAATTGATTTTGATGAAGCATCTTTATTAGATCTTTTTTCAGGAACAGGGAATATAAGTTTTGAATTTGCATCTAGAGGAACTCAAGAAATAACCGCTGTTGACACTCATTATGGTTGTGTAAAATATATTAATCAGATTTCTGACGAATTGGATTTTTCAATAAAAACAGTAAAGTCTGATGTATTTAAATACTTGAAAACAACTCCCTTTACTTTCGATGTTATTTTTGCAGATCCTCCTTATAATTTAAAACAAGAAGAATTTGAATCCATCGTTAATAAAACGTTCGATAGAAATCTTTTAAATGAAGAAGGATTCTTAATTATAGAACATTCCAAACATACCGATCTATCCAAGGTTTCTCATTTTGTTGATGCGAGAAGGTATGGAGGTTCTGTGTTTAGTTTTTTTGAGTGATTTATACCTGCTAAATTTTCAAACATTTTATGAAAGCAACTTAACCATTAAAGGTGAAATTGCAAAAAAACACACTAAATTAACTCAGCTAAAAGCGGAAGTTTATATTAAGTACAATTAATTTTCACTTAAATTCTCATTTTTTTAGGCTACCTTTACAACAATGCATATCAGTCAATATCGATAAGCGAAACTGCTGATATACTTGCGTTAGCTTCCATAAACAAAGAGGCAAATCTTACTCTTAAAATTATAGCGGAATAAACCAATATTGCGTGCTACTTTCGGAATAGATTTAAACGAGAATCTGTTTTATAATTCGGAAATCCTGTCCTCGCTAAACTCCAAATGCTATCGGATTTACAATCATCTGAACTGAATTTTAATCTGAATTTTTACAAATAAAACTGATTTGATTTCCAAGCAGAACGGAAAAGATTCCACGATTGCTCAATCTGAATCTTAAATAAAGTACGTAAGCTAACAAAGAACTGAGCTAAAAAACAAGTAATATTCACTTAATTTTCTGCCAAAGTA
>CAZIMW010000057.1:0-14857 GCA_964540425.1 uncultured Flavobacterium sp. | reverse complement strand
AAACTTTCCTTTTTGACCACCGAGGCAGAGCCTCGGGGAATTCTTTAGATTAAAACTTCTCCCAAAGTACATTTTACCCAATCCTCCTTTAATCTATTTATTTTGTCCTTTATCATCTGTCTGTTTTTGGGTTTTCGGTATTAAATTTATCAGCCTGCCATTTTGCAGGGTTATTGATGATGTAATTTTTTATGTTGTGGTATGATTTATCGTTTCGGATGATATGGTCGTGATAACGGGGTTGCCATTTAAAAGGTATAGATACAATATTTTGTGTTTTTTCATATTGTTTTGCATTTTTGGTTACACCAATTTTATACCCACGAATAATTGACGCCAAATTTTTGGATTGTGGTCCGAATTTATTTTTGGGTTTTGAATCCGTTGGTGGTACGGTTGGTGGTAGAGACGCAAAATTTTGCGTCTCTACGTTACAACCGTCATCGTTACAGCCGTCAACATTTCGTTCGTCATTCTTTTTTGCGATTTCAATAATACCGTGAATATGATTGGGCATTACCACAAATGCATCCAATTTTACAAATGGAAAATGTTCTGGTATTTCAAACCAATATTTTTGTGCCATTTCACCAATATTTGTTAATTTCATTTTGCCATCCTCTATATTACCAAAAAAACATTGTCTATCCTTTGTGCAAATGGTTACAAAATACAATGCATTCCATCCGTAATCCCAATTTCTTAATCTTGCAGATTGTATTCTATATTTGTTTTTAAATTTGTCCATTAATTAACTATGGTTTGCGTGAAGGATAGTAGCGGCATCCTTTTTTGTGTTCTCGATACTTTTGCTTTTGACAAAAACTCGAACTGACACAAAAAAGATATAGCGAATAGCCCGACCGAAGGGCACGCCCAAATAATTCATAATTTTCAATTCGTCATTCATAATTAATTACGCTGCTAATACCTCATTCATTTCGGCTAATATGTTTTGATACTCCTTTCCAAATACTTTATAGAATTTTCCTATTCCGCCTAAACCGTCAAATGGCGTGTATTCAAAATCTTCTTGCTTGATATGATAAGAGCTTACAATATGGTCTTTTATCATTTTTAACCAGTCCAATTGTTCTGGTGTAAAACGGTTGTGTTTTCCTGTGTGTTGTTTAAAAATCCATTTATTAAAATTGGCTTCTATGGTTTTGTCGTAGGCTTTTAGTTCTTTATCAATTCCGCAAGCTCTACGAATTAAAGAAACCAATGCAGTTAATTCATCTTTGGGTTGTTTACTTTTTACATATTCTAATGAAGCATAGGCATTCCATACATAATCGGGTGCTAAAGTAGGTTTTTCTAATTGTATTTTTTCCATCACATCCTTTATCATTTTAAAGGTAATGTTTCTACGGTTGTAAGGTTGATTATAGAATATACTTAATGCTTTAATTACGTCTTTATGTTGTTCTAAATATTCAGAAAAGTCTTTTACAATTTCTTGTGCTTTGTCTATAGAAGTGGTGTCCCATTCTGATTTTGTAACGGTATCTATATTTACACTATCAATAATTTGCTCGTGTTGTTTACGTACATTTTCTACATAATCACAAAATTCGCCATTAAAAGTTTTTGATGCTTCTAAAATCAAATGATTTTGAACTTCTTTTTTGGTATTTTCTACCAATGCAGGCGTTCTATCTTCAATAGGTATTTGCTCAATAATAATTTGTGCTTTGTCATCAATAACATCTTGGTCGAAAGCCGTTATCAGTTCTTTGGTAATTTGCTTTAAGTTTTTACCCTTAGAAAATTCTAAAAGTCTGTCTTTTTCTTTATCCGTTATTTGTTTTTCTAAACGAATTAATCGGTTTGCTAAAGACAAAAACAAATCTTCATCTGCTACGCCCATTTTCACAGCACCCAATAAATCTTTAAGCACCACACCTTTTTTACGTTCTAATGGTCGGCTATCTGTTTTTTTAGATTTGCAAACACCAACAGCATCTACAATTACAAAATGTGTTTTGGTTTTAGCTGTTTTAGAAACCAATTGCAAGGTATCTTTATTGATGGTTCTTGTCCCTCTTCCTTTCATTTGCTCAAAGTAGTTTACACTTCTTACATCTCGCATAAAGAGAAGCACTTCCAAAGGTTTTACATCTGTTCCTGTTGCAATCATATCTACAGTAACAGCAATTCTTGGATAGTATGAATTACGAAAACGGTTTAATACCGATTTTGGGTCTTCCTCAATTTTGTAGGTTACTTTTTTACAGAAATCGTTACCTTCATCAAATTCTTCACGAATAATTTTTATAATATCATCTGCGTGACTATCTGTTTTGGCAAAAACTAAGGTTTTAGGCACTTCATATTCTCCATTTTCATCCACACGTTTTGGAAAAATGGTTGTTTTTAAAGCTCGTTTATATTCTCTTATAATATGTCTAATCTGACTTGGATTAACTACTTTTTTATCTAATTCGTTGCGTTTGTAATTGGTGTCTTCATCTTCTTGTTGCCAGCGTTTTGCTCTGGTGAGTTTATCTCGTCTATCTACAAACCAACCCGCTTTTATAGTTTCACCATTTTGGGAAATTTCGGTTTCTATGGTATAGACATCATAAGGCACATTTACACCATCTATTACAGATTCTTCATAGGTATATTGGCTGACTACATTTTCATTAAAAAACCCAAAAGTTCTTTTGTCTGGTGTTGCTGTAAGTCCGATAAGAAAAGCATCAAAATAATCTAATACTTGTTTCCAAAGGTTGTAAATAGAACGGTGAGCTTCATCTATTACAATAAAATCAAATTGTTCAATAGGCACTTTAGCTGTATATTCTACAGGAACAGCTTGCTTTTTGGCTGTTTGCTGCTTTATCCAAGACGATTCGTTTGGGTTTTCTTCCTCTGCACTTTCTTCCAATTCTTCTCCTCTTAAAATAGAGTAGAGGCGTTGTATGGTAGAAATACACACTTGACTATCGGAAGCAATATAGCTTGATGATAATCTTTGCACATTGTACAATTCTGTAAATTTCCGATTGTCATCATTGGGCTGAAAAGTCATAAATTCTTGTTCTGCCTGTTCGCCTAAATTTCGGGTGTCTACTAAAAACAAAATTCGTTTTGCATCTGCGTGTTTTAACAAACGATACACAAAAGTTGCTGCTGTAAATGTTTTACCTGCACCAGTTGCCATCTGAATTAAGGCTTTTGGTCTGTTTTTTTTAAAGGAATGTTCTAAGTTTTCAATGGCTACAATTTGAGCAGGTCGCAATCCTGTTACATCTAATTTAGGAATGTTGAACAGTCTTTCTCGTAAGCTTTTTCCTTTTTTGAGCCATTCGGCAATGGTTTCAGGTTTATGAAACCAAAAAACATTTCTACCTCTTGGTTTTGGGTCTCTGTAATCTGTAAATCGAGTTATAGTTCCTGTACTTTCATAAACGAAAGGCAAAGGGTCATTGTTTAAGTATTTTAGTTTTGCTTTTGCATATTCTGATGATTGTTCTTCAACAACTGTCAATCGGTGTCCTTCATCTTCTCGTTTTGCTTCTATAATTCCGACAGGTTTTCTGTCAACAAACAATACATAATCAGCAGGACCAACATCAGTTTGATATTCTCTAACCGCAACACCTTTACTTGCAGAAAGGTCTACTTTCTTTTTTGACTGTACTTCCCAACCTGCTTGACGTAGCATTTCATCTATTTTATCACGAGCTATTTGTTCAGGGTTTTGGTTTATATTTTCAGTCATTTACTAAATCGGTTTTTTCGTTCACAATTTACATTTTTTTCGGCTAACGGAATCTCGAGCGTTGGCTAAAAATAGCTCTTTTGGTTTTTTAAGTTTTGGCTTGTGTGTCGGCAAAAACCAAATGTGCTATTTGTGCGGCTGGATTTTTTTTCAGCTTGCAGGCAACGGTTTGTATAACAAATTTTAAATTACGATTATGAAAATAGAACCACCAAAAACATTGCAAGACTTTTAAGAAATATTAAAGTCAATTTTAGAATTAATGGCAAACCCTTATTGTGACCATTTAATGTTTGATAGTTTGATAAGGAAAAGAGAAAATGTAGTGGCTAAAATTGAGCAAATAAAAAACGAAAGTAAGTAATTTTATTTTTGTTATACGGTGTTGTATTGCGAGGTACGAGCGTACCGTTTTAATGGAATACAACATGTATATAACGAATACACTTCCAATACTGGTTAACTAAGCTAAATTAAAACCTGCAAGGTTTTCCTCCTTCACTAAAAAAACTTCGGAGGATAAATTATAACCTTGCAGGTTAATAAATTTTACTAAATATATAGTACTCTTAAAAAACTTATAATACAGATAAAATAGCCGCTTTCATTTTCGCAGCTCTTTCAAACACTTCCTCTTCAGTCCATCCTATTTTTACTAAAGATGAAATGGTTCTGCTCATTACCGCATCGCTTTTAGAAAAATCGGTATCATTCAGTTTTTTTAGTTGATTTCTAACTTCGTTAGTAAGGTTTCCTAAAGATTTTAAGTTTCGTAAGTGTTCCCATCCGTTGATATAATGCCAGCTGTTGGTGTACCAATAAAAATTAGCATCAACGCCTCCTTCTCCTAAAGCTTTATGTGCTTTTTTTGCCAATTCTTCATTAGGTAAAAAGAAACTTACAAAAGAGTAATTTTCCTCTCCTCCTTCAGGAACTTTTCTGAAGGTTACTCCTTCAATAGATTCTAAAGAATTTCTTACAATTGTATAGTTTCTTTTCTGTAAGGCTAAAATATGATCTAACTTTCCTAATTGTGCAACTCCAACGGCTGCGTGTAGTTCAGAAATACGGTAATTATAACCCATTACTGGATGTGTTTCTGCACCTCGGTCATTTCCGACGTGATCGTGACCGTGATCTTGGTATTGATCGGAATTTACATAGTAATCTTTATTGTTGGTGATAATAGCACCGCCTTCTCCACAAGTAATTGTCTTTACAAAATCGAAAGAAAAACAACCTAAATCACCAATACTTCCAAGGGCTTTTCCTTTATAAGTTCCGCCTAAGGCCTGACAAGCATCTTCCAACAACAACAAATTATGTTTGGTACAAATAGCTTGTAACGCATCTAAATCTGCCATAGAACCACACATATGCACGGGCATCACACATTTGGTTTTTGAAGTAATTGCAGCTTCCACGGCAGCTGGATCTAAAGTCAACGTTTCATCAATATCCACCAACACCGGAATTGCTCCCAATGCCAAAATAGATTCAAAACTTGCTACAAAAGTAAAGGAAGGCATAATCACCTCATCACCGGCTCCCAACCCTGCAGAAGCCAATGCGGTTGTTAATGCAGAAGTTCCGCTAGAAACTAACTGACAGTATTCCGCTCCCATTTTTTCGGCAAAAGAAGTTTCAAACTCCTTGGCTTTCCAATGTCCATTTCGCATTCCATCGAAACCGTAACGCATTAAAATTCCGCTTTCTAGTACATCGTTTACTTGTTTGCGCTCTTCGTCGCCAAATATTTCAAATCCAGGCATAATATATTTTATTAATTATTTTTAATTTCTATTTGTTGTCTTTCAAAATTAGTCAAATTATTTAATTTCAATGACCATCTCCTCCACTCCTTTTCTAACTTTTTTCATTTCAGAAAACAGATCGTCTTCAGCTCTGTAACCTACTGCTAATACTAGAACGGACTTCAATCCTTTTTCGGTTAACTGAAGGTGTTCATCGTATTTACTTGATACAAATCCTTCAATTGGACAAGCATCAATTTCTTCGACAGCACAAACGGTTAGTAAATTTCCGATAGCTAAATAGGCTTGTTTTGCTGCCCAAACATCTATTTCAACTTGAGTTTTCTTTCCAAAATCTGAAATTAAAAACTCTTCAAACGAACTTAATATCTCTCTGGAAGTGTTTCTGGTTTTCTCTACCAAATCGAAGTAATTTCTTATATATTTTTCGTCTATATTCGTTTCTGTACAGATCACTAATATTTGAGAAGCATTTCCAATTTGTTCTTGATTATAGGACATTGGAACCAACTCTTTAATTTTTTTAAGATTGCTAACTACAACTAATTTCAAAGGTTGCAAGCCATACGAAGTTGCTGTAAGATTGAAAGCTTTTTTTAGAGTAGAAAGTTTTTCTTCGGAAAGCTTTTTAGATTCATCAAATTTTTTACAAGCATAACGCCATTCTAACTGTTCTATAATATTGCTTGCCATAATTGTTTACTTTTGTTCTTTGGCAAAAATAAGGATTTTATTGACCCTTTTCATTTTTAAAATCGATATGCTTAGATTAAAATTATGCTTTTTTTTTAAAGCCACTAATTCACTAATTTGTTATCAGAAGTTTGTAAAGTATCAATAATTGACACAAATATCTAAAAAAAACCCTTAGGGTTTTTAATTTGTGAAAATATTTAAGCTTTTTATTTATGGATGAAATTTGTGAATTCGTGGCAGATATATTAGAATTACAAAAATATTAGTTTGCCCTGTAGATATGATTTATAAAATTATTAAGAAACTAATTACTTTTAATTGAAAAAACTCCATACAAATAACTCATTACTTGGATTCTTCTTTGCTTTATTGGCAACAGCAATCTGGTCTGGAAACTTTATTGTTGCAAGGGATTTATCTTCTGAAACCCCACCAATATCTTTGGCATTTTGGAGATGGACAGTCGCAGTTATCCTCTTCACTCCTTTTGCAATTAAATCTTTAAAAAGGAATTGGAAAGAATTAATAAATGGCTTTCACTTCTCCGCAACTCATCATTGCTTTTCCGAAGAAAGGGTTTTTAATTTCTTTATCATAACTTAACCAAAAACCACCGTTATTATCGTCTGCCATTGGACAAAACCCTAAATAAACCTTTTTTCCTCCGGTATCCATTCCGAAGGTTTTAATTGCTTCGGAAAGATTTTTACTTAGTATTAAAAATGCTGCACGTTGTGTTCCTATTTCTTTGGAATTGATAATCATATCCACTTGCTTTTTAGTTGGGTTTAAAGCCTTCATCCAAACATTATGTGCATCGCCCATTAATAAAAGCATATCAACTTTCTCTAAAGATTCTTTCACTTTTACAGCGTCAATTTGTGCAGAGGCAGGATCATCGTTTGTAAAAGCATCCTTTAATTTAATATATTCAGCTACCACATCGCCCAATTGTTTTTTAAATCTAGCATCTATTTTACTTTTATCGATCATCATCATTTTGCTCATATCTTCTTTGGTTGTTGAGCCTGTCGAAGCATCATTTTCACCCATATCCATTTTTGCATGACCTCCTGTACTAACTTTTCCTCCTTCGGGATTCATCATACTTTTTTGACCTAATAATTGTGCGGAAGCATCGATTCTGAATACTCCATTGGTTGCTACCACTTCTCCCTCTTCTAATCCTTTGGCAACGATGTAGAAATTTCCTAAATCTTCGCCTAAAATAATCTCACGATATATAAATGAAATAATATCTTTATGAGGAACTTTCACATAAACCACCGATCTTTTCCCTGTCCAAAGCACTGCCGATTTAGGCACAATTAACGATTTTTCTTTATTGTTTAAAGTCGCATTAATAATTCCTGTTGCATACATTTCTGGCAATAATTTAGTGCCTGGATTATTTAATTCCACTCTTACTTTTGCAACTCTGGTATTTGAAGATACAAACGGATCTACATAAGTTACTTTTCCACTAAAATCTTTTCCAGGGATTGCTTGAATGGAAAAATCAACTTCGTTTCCAATTTTTATCCAAGGAATATCAGCTTCATAAGCTTCAAACATTACCCAAACCGAACTTAAATCTGCAATATCAAACAGGTTCGTTCCTGCCATAATATGATCACCCAATTCTACATTTCTCTTCATTACATATCCTGAATAATCTGAATAAATATCAACTTGTTCTCGAATTTTCCCGCTTGCTTCAATTGCATCGATTTGCTTATCTGAAAGCTTCCAAAGTTTTAATTTATTACGAGTTGCTTTATATAATTGAGGAAAAATATCTCTTGAACGAATTGCTTCAAATAATTCTTTTTGAGCCGAAATTAATTCAGGTGAATAAATACGAACCATTTTTTGTCCTCTCGAAACTTTTTCTCCTGTAAAATTGATGTACAGCCTTTCGATACGTCCAGGAATATGAGATACTTGAGAGTATAATTTACGTTCGTCTGGTTGTACTCTTCCTAACAAACGAATCTCTTTATTGGCTCCAGTTTTACTAACAACCGATGTTTGAATGTTTGCTAATTGAATGGCTTCTTCAGTCATTATAATTTCATCTGAAGATATTCCTTCAGTAGCACTTGTACTTTCTAACGGAATTAATTCCATACCGCAAAGTGGACAATCTCCTGGTTTATTCATTTTAATTTTTGGATGCATTGAGCAAGTCCAAATAGTTGCTTCTTCTATATCGTGATTGTGTTCTTCTGTGCTTGAAGTATTATTTGAGTCACTTCCTCCAGAAAAAACATTTCCTAAAATGATTCCTAGGATTAATATTCCTACTCCTATGATATAATTTTTATATTTTTTCATAATTCTTAATTATCTTGTCTTTTAATCTTTTATACCTACAAGGTTTTCAAAACCTTGCAGGATAGGTTTAATTTCCTATTAAATATTGTATAAATGCTACTGCGGTGTTATTGTCTATCATTGCTTTTTCGTAGGCCAATTGATATTTTAACAACTGACGTTCTATTCGCAGAACTTCTTCAAAATCTTTTGAATCTGTTGAGTACGAAGTAATTAAAACGTCTAGTATTTTTTTAGCAATTTCGGTTTGTCTTTCATTTAAAGCTATTCTTCGTTCTCCATCAGAAAATTCGGTATATGTTTTTTCAAAAACACTGCTTAAGGTATTTTTCATATCCTCTTTGTTGTCAAGTTCAGCTTGTTTTAAGAGTTGTGCTTCCTTAATCATACCATGATACTTTCTTCTATAAATAGGAATTGAAATCCCTACGGAAGGAAATAAAATCGCATCTTTTCCATTGTTTGGATCTACCGAATTTGGGTTTTCACCAACGATAATATAGCTGATGCCAATATTAAATTTTGGCATTCCTTCTTTTCTTGCTACATCTTCTTGTTTTAAGAAAGCATTCATTTTATGGTCGATACTTTTTAGTTGATGATTATTAGAATTAATCGAATCTGTAATCGCTTCGTACTCATAAGGTAGTTTTTCTTTCCATAAATCTAATGGTGTTTCAATAAGAGCATCGTATTCTTTGTCTAATAAGTTATTGAATTTTGCTTGAAATCCTTTTTTAGAATCTTTGTACAATGCCAACTGATTTTCTAAATCGTTAATCTCTAACTCCACTCTTAATTCATCTACAATAGAAGCTTGTCCTGTTTCAATTTTTACCAAGGAAAGTCTTTTAAATACTCGAAGTATTTCCATATTACTTTCAGTAATCTCAATGGCTTTATTGAAAAAGTAATAGGTATAATACGCCGATTTTACTTCAAAGTATAAATTAGCTTTGGCATTTTCAAACAGTTCGTATATTGCTGCTGCTTTTTCAGCTTCCACTGTTTCTTTTGAAGCTAATAAACCAAACCAAGGGAATGTTTGTTTTAAAGCAAATGTTGCCTTTTGTGGTCCTAAACGGGTTTCTACTGGCTGAATAAAATAACCAAAAGCAAACTGTGGATCTGGAAGTGTTCCTACTTGAGGAATTTTTTCCATAGCAGCCATATATTGGTTAAATTTCGATTTTAAACCCGGATTATTTTCAGCAGCTTCCACCAAATACACGTCTAATTTGTCTTTGCTAACCTGGCTAAAACTTTGCTGTGAAAGTCCTAGTACAAAGACTAAAATTATATATTTATATATCTTCATAAGATTATGATTTTAATTGTTTTTTAAGACCTATTTCTTTCCACATACTATACAGTACAGGAACTACGAACATCGTCATTACTTGTAATAACATTCCTCCAAAAGCTGGAATTGCCATTGGTATTACGATATCTGCTCCTTTTCCTGTGGCTGTGAATATGGGAATTAAAGCGATAATTGCAGTTGCGGTTGTCATTATTGCTGGACGTACTCTTTTTGAACCTGCGTGTAAGGTTGCAGTTCTTATCTCTTTAACTGTTTTTGGTTTTTCTTTCTCAAAAACCTTTGTTAAATAGGTTCCCATAATTACACCGTCATCGGTAGCAATTCCGAAGAGGGCAATAAAACCAACCCAGACGGCGACACTCAGGTTTATGGTGTGAAGCTGAAATAGATCCCGCATATGGACATCTGCAACACTGAAATTTAAAAACCACCCTTGTCCGTATAACCAAATCATTATAAATCCTCCAGAAAACGCTACAAATATTCCTGTAAACACCATTAAAGCTGGGGTTAATGATTTAAATTGGAAATATAAAATTATTAGAATAACAATCAAAGAAATAGGAACCACAATCATTAAACGTTTGGAGGCTCTAATTTGGTTTTCATAATTCCCTGTAAAACGATAGGTAACTCCAGCAGGTAATACAAATTCTCCACTATCTAATTTTGCTTTAATTAGAGCTTGTGCCTCTTCTACTACATTGGTTTCTGCATAGCCATCTTTCATATCAAAAATCACATAACCTGTTAAAAAGGTGTCTTCACTTTTAATAACCTGAGGTCCTCTAGCATATTCGATACTTGCTAATTCGCCCAATTCTACTTGAGGTCCAGCAGGAGTTGGAATTAATATCTTCTTAATATCGTCTGGATTATCTCTAAATTCTCTTGCATACCGAACACGAACTGGAAAACGTTCCCGACCTTCCACCGTAGTGGTTAATTGTTTACCTCCAATAGCAACCGATAATTGGGTTTGCATATCTTTAATAGTCAATCCGTAACGAGACATTGCCTGACGATTCAACTTAATTTCTAGATATGGTTTTCCAACAACTCTATCGGCAAATACTGTTTGTGGTGCTACACTTGGTACCTCTTTTAAAATATTTTCTAATTCGTAACCCACTTTTTCGATAATTTCTAGGCTTGGGCCAAATACTTTAATTCCCATTGGTGCACGCATTCCTGTTGCCAGCATAATTAAACGGGTTTGTATAGGCTGCAGTTTTGGTGCTGAAGTAAGCCCTGGAAATTTAGAATGTTTTACAATCTCTTTCCAAATATCATCGGGCTTCTTAATTTTTACTCGCCATTGTCTAAAATATTCTCCATCTTCATCTAAGGTTAATTCTTCTTCAGAAATTTTACGGTATTTATCTTCACTATATTTATAAGTGGTTCCATCTTTTAAAACAAATGCTTCGTCATTATCTACTTTAAACCGAGATTTTCTTCCGTAGGCATCCAAAATATATTCAGGAATGTAGTTAATGGTATTTTCAAACATAGAAGTAGGTGCTGGATCTAAAGCCGAATTTACACGACCCCACTTTCCTACCGAAGTAGCAATTTCAGGAATCGAATTCATACGTTTATTAATGGTCGCAATCACTTCCATATTTTCAGCAATCCCCGAATGCGGCATTGTAGTAGGCATTAATAGGAAGGAACCTTCATCTAAGGCTGGCATAAACTCATTCCCCAATCCAGGAAAGGTTTTTTCCATTTTTTGCCAAGCCACATTGTTTTTTGAAAATTCTGGCATAAAGCCAAAAACATTCGCAAACCCTAACCAAATAGTAACTCCAAAAAAGACAATGATAATTGGAAATGCTAAAAATTTCCATTTATTATCTAAACACCACATTAATATTGGTTTGTAAAAATGAACGATCGTCATCAGAAAACCAAGAACAACTCCAAGGACAACGATTACAAATATAAAATTAACAAAAGTGGAATTTGAAGCGCCAAGAGGCATCCACTCTACCGTTAAGAAATAAAGCAATACAATTATTGAAATGACAATGTTTATATAATTTGATGTTTTTTTAGCGTAGGGTAATTTAATTTTTCCGTTTAAAAGACTCCTTGGTGCTACTTGTGTTAAAATATTATTGATTCCAAAAGCGATTAATGCTATGGCTATAAAACTTCCATAATAAAGTAAGAACACGATACCAAAACCAACTAATAGCGATCCAAAAATTCTTGAGGTTCGTTTTTTATCTAATCTTATCGAAAACAATACGTGTGCCATTGCCGGAATAAACATAATCCCAATAAATAAGGAAGATATTAAAGCAAATGTTTTGGTAAATGCTAAAGGTCTAAATAGTTTCCCTTCGGCAGCTTGCATTGCAAATACTGGTAAGAAACTTACCACAGTGGTTGCCAATGCCGTAATAACTGCTGAAGCTACCTCAATCGTTGCTTCGTAAATTATTTGAAGTAATCTTTTTCCTCTAGCTCCTTCATTTTCGGGCATTTCGAGATGCCGGACTATATTCTCTGTGAATACAATCCCCACATCGACCATTACTCCAATCGCAATTGCAATACCTGAAAGTGCAACAATATTGGCATCTACATTAAAATATTTCATCAATATAAATGTCATTAATACGCCTATAGGAAGTATACTAGATATTAAAACAGAGGCTCTAAGATTGAATACTAATATTAGTACCACCAAAATACTTATCAATATCTCGTGAGATAAAGAAGACTCTAAAGTTCCTAATGTTTCTTGAATTAACCCTGAACGGTCATAAAAAGGAATAATCGTTATTTTTGAAATCGTACCATCTTCCAACGTTTTTTGCGGCAATCCTGGAGCAACTTCATCAATTTTATTTTTTAAATTCTGAATTACTTCTTGCGGGTTTGCACCATAACGAGCAACAACCACACCACCAACAGCTTCAACACCACTTTTATCCAAACCACCTCTTCGAGTGGAAGGTCCAAACTGAATTTTAGCAACATCTTTTAAACGAATTGGCACATTATCTCTAACGGTAACCACACTCTCTTCTAAATCTGAAAGGTTTTTTATATACCCTAAACCTCTAACTAAATATTCAACTCTATTAAACTCTATTGTTCTAGCTCCAATATCAAGATTACTGTTTTTAACAGCATTCATTATCATTGTTATATTCACATTACTGGCTTTCATAGCAGCAGGATCTATCTCAATCTGATACTCTTTTAAGAAACCTCCAATGGAAGCTACTTCAGAAACACCAGGGGTAGCCATTAAATAATAACGAACATAAAAGTCTTGTATGGTTCTAAGTTCTTGAGGATCCCAACCTCCTGTAGGTTTTCCTGTTTTAGGATTTCTTCCTTCTAAGGTGTACCAATATACTTGGCCCAAGGCTGTTGCATCTGGACCTAAAGCAGGTTTTACTTCAGCAGGAACGGTTCCTGGTGGAAGGGAATTTAATTTTTCGAGTATTCGAGTTCGACTCCAATAAAAATCTACATCATCATTAAAAATAATGTAAATACTTGAAACTCCGAAAATAGAATTGCTTCTAATTGTTTTTACGCCTGGAATACCTAATAAGGCAGTTGTTAAAGGGTAGGTAATTTGATCCTCAATATCTTGAGGTGATTGTCCCATCCATTCGGTAAATACAATTTGTTGGTTTTCACCAATATCTGGTATAGCATCTACAGGAACAGGGCTTCGTTCTATTATTGAAGTTTCCCAATTAAAGGGAGCAGTTACATAGCCACCAATAACAAAAGCGAAAAGTAAAATAAATGTTATTAGCTTATTTTCAAGAAAATAACGAATAATTTTATGTAGCATAAAATTTTAATTTGAATTAATTTAGAATTTTGAAACAACCTAATTTATCTCGTTATGAGATTGCTTCGTCGTTCCTACGTCACTCCTCGCAAAGACGTGAGTGTAGTAAGAATCTAAATTATAAAATCAAATTAAAAAAACTTGGTCAAGTAACAGTATGTCCTTAACGACCAGAGGTGGCAAGTAATCTTGTAAAGGAATAATGTTTTCTTCTAATCCTTCAAAAAGATTGATGTAAGTGTAAATAAAACTTGAAACGAATACTTGTTGTTTGAAGTTAAGTTTTTCAAAAGTAAGTTGCAATTCGTTTTCGCCTTCAAAAGTAAGCTGTTCGTCTGAGCAACATTTTTTCTTTAGTTCTGACGATTTACAAGTGGAGGTTTCTATAGACTCCATTCCGCAAGTTTTAACTTTCGAGAAAATAGCAGCATCTACCAAAGTATCACCACAATAATGCATTTCTATAGTAAAGGACATCGTAGAGAATAAGACTACAAATGCCATTAATACAGACGCTATTTTGTGGGTAAATTGTTTCATTACATTGACAAAGCTACAAAATTATATGTAAAGACGTTATTTTTAACATAAGTTTATATTTGGTAACAACAATTTTATTGGCATTAATAATACTTCTTCTTTAACCAAAAAGAAACCTTAACCAATAAAATTAAAGCGGGAACTTCTACTAAAGGACCAATAACTCCTGCGAATGCTTGACCAGAATTTAGACCGAAAACGGCGATGGCTACAGCGATAGCTAGTTCAAAATTATTTCCGGAAGCGGTAAAGGATATCGCAGCATTTTTTTTATAATCTGCTCCCATTGCTTTGCTGATAAAAAAGCTAATAAAAAACATGATTGTAAAATAAATTAATAGCGGAACTGCAATAATTAATACATCCATTGGGATTTCAACAATCATTTCTCCTTTTAATGAAAACATTACTACAATGGTAAATAATAAAGCTAATAAAGTAATTGGTGAAATGGTTGGGATAAATTTTTCAGAGTACCATTTTTCTCCTTTCAGTTTTACTAATATTAGACGGCTTAAAATTCCTAACAGAAAAGGAATTCCTAAATAAATAGCGACACTTTCTGCTATAGTTGCAATGGAAACATCTACAATAGCACCTTCAAAACCAAAATAAGGTGGTAATAC
>CAZIMW010000056.1:0-15006 GCA_964540425.1 uncultured Flavobacterium sp. | reverse complement strand
TTAAATTCAAAATTATGAATAGCAATATCTAATGCATTACTCAATGCTTTATAAGCCCCTAAAATTACTAAAATAAACGACCCTGAAATTCCAGGTAATATCATTGCACAAATTGCGATGGCTCCAGCTATAAAAAGGAAGTAGGGATTTTCGTTTGTTCCTAAAGCAGGAATAGTCGTAATGTAATAAGCAACTAAGGCACCAATAATTATTGAAATTATCACTTTGATATTCCAAGTTTTAATTTGTTTTCCCATGTATAAAATACTTGCGATAATTAGTCCAAAAAAGAAAGACCAAATAAAAATTGAATGATTTTCAATTAAGTATTTTGCCAAACGCATAAAGCTCACAAAACTAATTGAAATCCCCGTTAGTAAAGCGATTATAAAATTTCCATTTAATTGTTTCCAAAAAGCTGAAAAGCCATCCGATTTTAAGGTTTTAAAAAGTGATAAATTTACATTACTTATCGTAGTAACTAACTCTTCATATATTCCAGAAATAAAAGCAATTGTTCCGCCAGAAACTCCAGGGACAGCGTCGGCTGCACCCATTGCTAAACCTTTTGCGGTAATAGATAAGTATTGTTTTAAATTTCTTTTTGGCATGAAAATTATTGGTTTGTGGTTGTATTATTAAAACATATCATTGCGAGCCTTTTTGAGGCGAAGCAATCTTATAAATTAATTTTTTTTTGCTTTTTAATTATAGAAAAAACAATCAAAAAAGCAAGTCAAAAATACACAAATTAAAGAGAAGGATTTTTGTGTAATTTAATTATTTCTTGCACCTTTTTTTGCTCGTAAACTGTAGGGAATAATTCTTCAATAATAATAAGGTATTCAGCATCTAATTTTAAAGCATTTTTTAAATGAAATTCTCCTTTACGTTTATCTTGAATATAATAAAAAACACCAGCCAATCTAAATTCTATTTCTGCACAATCTGGATAAAATTCTATCGCTTGAAAAAGATTATTGAGAGCAGCTTCATATTCACCTAAATGAAGCAAAATATCGTTTCGATTAAGCCAAGTATTTAATTCGTAATTGCCTAATTCTATAGTTTTACGATAGCCAACTTCTGCTTCTTCAAAAAAGTTGAGTCTAAAATTAATTTTAGCATACCGTTTCCAATAAAGTACATTTTCACTGTCAATATTAATAGCTTTATCAATATAATAAAGTGCTTTTTGGTAATTTTTATTTTTTAAATAATAATCGGTAATTGCTATCCAACCCTTGTCTAATAAGGCATCTTCTTCAACACATTTGTTGTAAAACTGAATAGCTAATTCTGGATTTCCAAGTTTTTCGTAACATCTTCCAATTCTTAATAATGCAAATGATGTGGGATCATCCAAACCTAAAGTTACGGTATAACTTTCAATGGCTTCATTGTATTTTTTTAGTTTTTCTTGAACCTTTCCTTTTTCTAGATAAGCACCAATAAATGTATCATCGCTAATAATAGCAAAATCGAAAGCAGCCAGAGCTTTTGTATATTCGTTTAAGCTATAATATTGCTTTCCAATTTGATGCCAAGCTACTTCGCAATAAGGATTTTTATTTAAAAAACTATTTAAATACTCAATTGCTCCTTCTGTTTGATCTAAATATTCAAAACAATAAATAATATTATACAATGCCGAAAAATCTTCTGGATCTTGCTCTAAACATTGAATGAAATAATACTTTGCATTTTCAAAATCTTCTAAAAACAAGTATTCCATACCTATTAATGACAAAACGTCCGACTCATCCGTAGTAAGTTCAAAGGCTGTTTCGAGCATTTTTATAGCTTCCAAATGTTGATCTCTTCTTGAAAGGATATTTGCTTTTTGAATATAAACCTCTTCATTGGATTTTTCAATTAAGAAAAGGTCTTCCAAAAGCACTTCGGCTGTGTCTAATTCATTTTCGAAAATGAACATTTCAACTTGATATAATTTTAAAGAAGTAGAAGAAGGGTGTTGCTCAAGTCCTAATTTTGTTGCCTTTTTCGCAAGTGCCATTTTTCCGTTTTCCAAATAATAATGTATAATTTCTTCAAACTCATCGGAGTCGAAGAAAAGCACACTGTTTGTTTTTAGCATGGATTCGAAACGGGAAAGTGATAAATTGTTATGCTCGTTAGGGCTTAATTGCATTGATTTGTTTTGCTGTTTCTATTGTTTTAAAGATACTAATGTAGATGAAATTTCAATAGTTATGCCGCTTTTGTTGTTAACGGACTTATTAACACTAAATTATATTCAGTAAAATACTGAAATTTAGAAAATAAGCTGCTAATTGTTAGCTTGAATTTGATCTAGGGTATTTAATATTGTTTGACAACCTTCTTCAATTTCTGTTTCTGAAATGGTTAAAGGTGGTGTGATCCGAATTGCTTTTGTTTCAAAAAGCAACCAAAATAATAGCAAACCTTTTTCTTTGCAAGTTAAAATTACTTCGGAAGCAATTTCAGGAGAATCCATTAGTATTGCTAACATTAATCCTTTTCCTCGGACTTCTTTAATTAAAGGATGTACCAATAATTTTCTGTAAAGTTGTTCTTTCTGAAGAGTTTGTGGAATTAAATCAGTTTCAGTAATTTCCTTTAAAGTTGCCAAAGCTGCTGCTGCAATTATGGGGTTTCCACCAAAAGTAGTTATGTGTCCAAGTTTGGGGTTATGTGTTAATAAAGACATTAGCTTATTTGAAGCAATAAAAGCTCCAACAGGCATTCCACCTCCCATTCCTTTTCCGATGGTTAAAATGTCTGGGGAAATTCCGAAATGTTCAAAACCAAAAAGCTTTCCTGTTCTGCCAAATCCTGGTTGAATTTCATCCAGAATTAGTAAAGCTCCTACTTCATTGCAACGGCTTCTAACTTTTTTTAAATAGTCGTTTTTTGGAAGAATAAAACCTGCACCACCTTGAATGGTTTCTAAAACTACAGAAGCAGTTTTATTGGTGATTTTTGCTAAATCTTTTTCTAAATTAAATTCAATCGACTTACAACCTGGTATTAAAGGATAAAAAGCTTTTTTACGTTCCTCTAAGCCCATGATGCTTAAAGCACCCATTGTATTTCCGTGGTAGGCTTTGTTTGCATAGATAATTTCTTGTCTTCCTGTTGCTCTTCTTGCTAATTTTATGGAGCCTTCAATGGCTTCGGTACCGCTATTTGTAAGATAAGTAGTCGTGAGATTTTCAGGTAGATTTTCTGAAAGTAATTTACAGAGCTCCACGGCAGGTTGTAAAATAAACTCACCATAAACCATTACGTGCAAATATTTTTCTGCTTGATTTTTTATTGCTGAAACCACTTTGGGATGCGAATGACCCAAACTACATGCCGAAACTCCTGCGATAAAATCCAAGTACTTTTTATTGTTGGTATCGTAAATATAAGTTCCTTTTGCGTGAGAAACCTCTAGTGCTAAAGGATGCGATGTGGTTTGTGCTTGGTATTTTTTAAAATGAGTAAACATCAGTTATTATTCTCTTCAATTTCTTCTTCCTTTAAAGTTGCATCTCCTTCTTTATTCTTAAAATGTTCAGGAGAAAGTTTGGAGGCTTCTGGAATAATAAGTTCATTGTCGGGGTCTTCATTAAAAAAATCTTCTTCAACTTTTGGTAATGGTATTCCTTGAATTTTTGGAAGTATAGGAATTGGTTTTCCTTTAAATAAATCGTTAATCTCTAAAAGTCGTTCTTCGCCTCGCCATTCAAAACCGGGTAATATTCTTGCATTTTCAGGAAATTGGGAAGGAGGTGTTAATTCACCTTTTACTTTTGTATTAAAGCGAATGCCAATAATTTGTTGTGCTTCCAAATACATCTGGATCGTGCTGCTTTTGGTAGTATTTATTCCTACTAATTCTTCTTTTTCGTTTCGGGAATAATAAATTACTTGTGTGTTTTTTTCGATATTAATAGTGTCTAATTCATTGTTTGTAAAAAGTCCAATGAGTCGTTCTCCTTTTACTTGATTATAACCTGCACTGTCTTTCTGAATTAAAAAAGCATTTTTAAAAACCTTTAAAGTATCTAATTCACTGGTTTTTATATTTCGTAAAAGATGTATGGTGTCGCCTGTAATCTGATTTTCGCCACTCCATAAAACAGGGTTTTGAAGTAGTTTTGTTAAACCCGTATTCTCGTTTACATAAATTGAATCGCACTTTCCGCTAGTAGGCTCTTCGCCTTCCAATCCTTGTTTAAAAAACCGAGCTTTATAATACCCTCTTAAAATTCGATTATCTGGCTTACCTGTAATTCGTAATGTGTCAGCGTGTATGTAGATAGAATCGTTATCTCTAACCGTTATTGCAACCGCTCTTTTGGTAATAAAAACTGAATCTTTTTCTCTGTAAACTTCAGCATAATGACCCCTTACATAACTGTTGTTTAAGGTGTCGATCATTCGAATATTATTGGTTGCTGAAGCAAAACTACGGTTGCGGTCAAAGTAAATACTATCGCCGTATATAGTTCTATTCCCGTAATCTACTCGGGAGTTTTTTACAAAATTTCCAATATCGGTTCTGGTATTATAATAGCCTCTTTCACAATAAACGGTACTGGTTTCGCTAACAATGGTCGATTTTCCGTAGAGGTAAGCAACACCTGTTTCTGTATAAAAATCTAATTGCTCAGAGTTAATAGTGTATTTGGGATTTTTAATCACAACATTTGATAGAAACTGGTATTTTTTAGATTCAGCAAAATAACGTCCAACTCTACTTGTTAAAGTGCTTGCAGAGTCTTTTACTGTTCCTCCGCTTCGGTAAAAAGCTTGTTGTTTTATTCGGTCAAAATATAAGGTGTCTGTGCGTAATGTTGTTTTTGTATCATTAAAAAACACATCGCCGCTTGCAAAAGCAAATTTGGTGTTTCCGTTATATTCTCCGTATTTACTTAGCATTTGAATACTATCTCCTTGAGCAATTTTAACAGAGCCGTACGCTTTCACAAAATTATCTTTGGTATAAACATACGCTTGGTCGCACCACATTTCTACGCCTTCGTGAACTATATATACTTGTCCAGAATTATCTCGCGTATAAATAACAGCATCTGGAAATTCAGGTTTTTTTTCCCAATATCCAGATTTAATAGTAACTTGTGTTTTTTCGTTTGATGAAATACTGTCTTTTTCTTGTGCAGAAATATGGTTTCCTAAGAAAAGGAATAAGAGAATGGTTATGTAATTAATCGGTTTCAGTACTTTATAAATATATAAAGTAGCGAAGATAGTAAAGTAAGGAAGTTTATTAAGAATAATTGTTTAAATGATGAAGTGTTATTGGTATTAACGCCTAAAAACTTCTTTAAATTGATAAAAGAAACGTTCGATTAGTCTAAGATCTTCGGTAATAATTTCGGCAACACCTCTCATTTCTTGTTTAAAGACAATCTCTTTATTATAAGATGTAATAAGGGGTAAAGATAGAGAAACGTCTATAAGATAAAAGCCTTCATTGTCTGGTAGTAAGGAAATATTTGTTACCTTTCCTGGTAGCGTTCCAAATTCTGTGTCTGGATAACTTTCTAATCTAATATTTACTTGTTGACCAGTTTTTATTTTGCCCGAATTTTGTGCTGGTGTTTTTAGTTTTGCTATAAAAGATGAGTTTTTTGAAGGAATAATTGTAAAAACCAAATCGCCTTGGTTTACTTGTTGGTTTTTTGTCCAGAAATTTAGAAAAGATACGTTGCCATCAATATTAGATTTTAGCAAATAGCGAAACTCCCAATCTTTTATGCTTTTTTTAAGCTGATTAAAAGATTGTAATACATTTTTAAGCAATACCATTTCTTCTTTTGTTCTGTTTATTTCTGTTCCTTTTGATGTGTTGTGAGCATTGCTTATTGCTTCTCGTATTTGTGAAACAGAAACACTCATATTTTTAAAATTGCGTTCTGTTTGCAAATACTCTAATTGCTTGTTTTCATATTCCATAGCAGAAATAACACCTTTATTAAAAAGTGTTTTATTACGTTCTAAATCTTTTCTTTTAAATTCAAGTTCAGATTCGTTTAGTTTTTTTTGAGCCTTCAAATTTGATAATCGGTTGTTTAATTCAACTAAAGAAAATTTATTTGCAATGGCATCGTTTGAAAATGGGTCTAATTGTTTGTTAAGTAAATACTGAATATAGCTATTTTCAAAAAGTGCATAATTAGTATCTATATCTCCAAGAAATAATATAGGAAGACTGTCTATTGGAAAACTAAAGGATTTATTATTTATCTTAATGGTGTCTATTACAGCTTTTAATAATAAAACATCTTGATAATTAGACGTATTTTCTATAATTGCTAATGGCTGTAATGGTTTTACTAATTGATTATCTTTTACTAAAACAGTATCTAACATTCCTGTACTATTGGCATACTCTTTTTGAGGTGGAATTTGCGTAGTAATAATTGCGTTTGATGTAATAATATCCGGATATTTAATAAACCAAGTAGTTAAAAACATAAAAAAGATAACAACAAAAATGACTGTTATTCCCCATTTCAAAAAAATATTAGGCTGCTTTTCTAGAATTTCTCTTACCTGTTCGCTATTAGTTTCTATTTCGTCAATTTTCATCTTAATTTCCTAATTCTAATTGATCTTTTACTAATCGATAGTAAACTCCTCTTTTATTAACTAGTTCCTGGTGGTCTCCTCGTTCTATGATTTCTCCTTTGTCAAGTACAATAATATTATCTGCTTTTTTTACTGTACTCAATCGATGTGCAACAACAACAACAGTTCTGTTTTTAAAGAACAAATCTAATTTTTTCATAATTTCACTCTCGTTAGTAGAATCTAACGCACTTGTAGCCTCATCAAAGAATAAGTAATCAGGATTTTTATATATTGCCCTTGCTATTAAAATTCTTTGTTTTTGCCCTCCACTAATTCCCATACCACTAGCTCCAATTCTAGTATTATAACCCATAGGTAAAGATTCAATAAAGGATTCAATATTTGCGATTTTAACAGACTGTAAAAGTCTTTCTCTGTTTATTAATCCCTCAGAATCAGATTCTGTAATATTTCGAGCTATTGTATCTGAAAAAATATAACCTTCTTGCATAACAGAGCCACACTTTGACCTCCAAAATGAAACACTAAAATTGTTTAAAGCAGTATTGCCAATCTTAATATAACCAATAGTAGGGTCGACTATTCGTAATAAATGTTTTAATAAAGTGGTCTTACCACTTCCACTTGCCCCTACAATAGCTGTAACTTTACCTTCAGGAATTTCTAAATTTATATTTTTAATTACTAAAGGAGAGTGCTTACTACCATATCTAAAGCTTAAATCATTGATGAATATAGACTTATCGTTAGGCAATTGTTTAATATTATACTCTTTTTTATTTTCTTCATCCTCTTGTAAATGAACATCAGAAATTCTTGCTAAACTAATCTGTGTGTCTTGTGCAGACTGGATGAAAGTTATTAAACTATTAACGGGAACATTTAATTGTCCAAGTATATATTGGACTGATAGCATAGCTCCCAATGTTAAATTTCCATCAATAACACTTTTTGCTGCAAGAAATGTTATTATAATATTTTTTAATTGATTAATAGAATTGCCTCCAATGTTTTGCATTTGTTGAAGTGCTAAACTTTTAATTGATACCTTATATAAACGAGCTTGAATTGTTTCCCATTCCCACCTTCTTCTTCTTTCTGAGCCATTTAATTTAATCTCTTGCATACCATTTAAGAGCTGTATAACACTACTTTGGTTTCCAGAAGCTAAATCAAACTGCTTATAGTCTAATTCTCTACGCTTTTTTAAAAATAAAATAGTCCATCCTAAATACAATAATGTTCCTAAAGAAAAAATGGTAAAAATAAACATATTATAATATGCTAAAACTAAAGAAAAAACAAAAATATTTACAAAAGAGAATAAAGCTCCTAGAGTAGATGAAGAAAGAAAATTTTGAATTCTTGTATGGTCTTGTATTCGGAGTAATAAATCTCCAATATTCTTTCTTTCAAAAAATGAAATTGGAAGTTTCATTAACTTCATTAAAAAGTCGGATAATAAACGTATGTTAATCCTGCTTGTCATGTGTAGCATTAACCAATCCCTTATTATTTGAATAGAAGTTGTACTAATAAAGAATACCAATTGAGCAACAAGAATAAGATATACAAAATTTAAATTTTGATAATTGATGCCATAATCAACAACCGCTTGGGTTAAAAAGGGCATTGTTAATTGTAATAATGTAACAATAAAAAGGCCAAGAAATATTTGAAATAAGGTTTTATTATATTTTTTGAAATAAGGAACTAAAGATTTAAAACCAAGATTTTTAGAGGTAGAATCGTTCTCATTTTTGTAAAATATTGGTGTAGGCTCTAGTAGTAAAACAGAGCCTTCAGATTGTGATACTTTTTGTTTTGTTGGTATCCAACCATCTATAAATTCTTCTTTTGTGTATTTAATTAGACCATGGGCTGGGTCAGAAACATAAACCTTACCCTTTTCAATTTTATATACAACAACAAAATGTCTTTGCCTCCAGTGAGCAATACAAGGAAGAGGTGCCTCATTACATAAGCTTTCAAAAGTTAAATTTGCACCAAGTGAATGCATCCCTATAATTTCAGCAGCTTCTGCGATGCCACCGTATGATGAGCCTTGTTGAGTAATATGAGATTTTTCTCTTAAAAAATCAATACTATATATTTTCCCATAAAACTTGGCTATAATTTGCAAACAAGTAGGACCGCAATCCTTCAAGTCTAATTGCTTATAAAAAGGGAACTTTTTAGGCATTAATTAATGCAATTTTTTAAAAAAGCACTATCTACTTCTTGCTTATATATTTCATGAAATAATTCAACATAATCATCTGATGATTTATATCCTTGACTAATTAAAATATCTGCTTTTTTTAGATTTTCACACGCTAATTCATTAAAATCTAGTTTTAAATTGGAAAGTCCAATAAAATAAAAAGCTTCTGAACACTTATCATAATTTTTTAATGTTCTTTCAAGTTCTATAATAGCCTCTTTATATTTTTTTAAGTGAAATAGACTTATTCCTTTGTTTAGAAAAATTTGATAATCAATCCAATCTTCACTATTTTCCTTTATTTGATTCTTAATAGAAAGATCAAACTCTTTTACAGCCTCTTCATGATTCTCTAACTGCTTATAAGCAAGACCTTTCAGGTAATGAATGCACTCTCCCATAGGATAGTCAGAAAAACTTGGAGTTGAATCATCATAAATATTTAAAACATTTAATGATTTTTCATAGTCATGATAATAATATAACAAAACCCAACCATAATAAGGTCCCGCACCTTCTGGATTCATTTTATAAGCTTTTTCTAAAGCAGGAATAGCTATACTATAATTACCATTTTTTGTGTTTTGCACGGATATGGCATAATAAGTATTTCCACTCGGTTTTTTTATTTTAGATAAAGCATAACTCATTATCTTATTTCCTCTTTCGTTATTTCCATAATTCATATCAATAGAACCAATACCTATTAAAAGAGCATATATTAGTTGATTAAAAACAATGAAAAGTACCAGGATTATACCTGTAAGAGAAACAATTATTATAAGTAACCTTTTTTTCCATTTACTTTTTTTTGTCATTTTGGTAAAATATCTGTTAATTTTCCATTTATTATTTTAAACGCAAAAAATTTATGACTGTTAATACGGTTTCCATCTTCGTCATGCGCAGGAATCCAACCTCTTAAGTTTTTTGTTAAGTTCAGAAATTGTTCAGAAATCTTTTTACTTATAGTTATATTCTTATAATTTAGACTATAGGATTCCATAAAGTAATTTCCAGTCTTACCTTCACAATTTATATTAAACCTAACTTTTACTATTCCAGTATTATTTGTTGACACTATTGATTTATAATTGTTGTAATAATGTTTTTTTATTTCATAAAAGCCTCCATTATAATTTAAAGTAGGATGGTAGTAGGGTCTTTTTTTCCCTGAACATAATTTAAATTCTTTAGTGTTTTTATTACAACTGAAAAGGCATGCACAAATTAGTAAATTAATTATTATTTTCATTTAACGGGTTTAATTTAACAAAATTAGAATACGTAAAATTATATGGTTGATTTGACATATCCAAAGCTTTTAGACTATCTCTCCATTTTTCTTTGACTAAGTCAAATTTGTTTTTAATTTCATTATAAATTTCTAATCCATTTTCCGTAAAAATTTCTTTAAGATTAATTGGAATATTATTAATATTTGCTGCTTCAATTAGGCTTAAATCTTTAAAGCATTTTCCAATATAAAAGTAAAGCCTTCCTAAAGCTTCATGCTTTCTTTTTGAATCGAATACTTCGGCATCCAAACATGCGTCTAAACAAATAAAAGTTGTATAATAAGTATAGAGTGCATGAAAAATAACATGAATGTGTCTAGTCTCTATGGTGTTGTTTCCTAACTCAAAAGTTTCGAAAATAGTATTTGGGTCAATTTTTATAAAGTTAGGCAAATCGTATGTTAATGCAATAAAAATAACATGTCCTGTTTGATGTGCAATATCATCAATAAAAAAAACTTCATTGTAATCTTCTTGATAGGCATTAGAAAAAGAAATTCCTTGAGCATTTAATGTTGCAAAAGAATTTCTTAAAAAAGTATCAACATTAAAAACAGCAATTTTTTTCGTTATTAAATTAATCAAGTCAAAATGAATAGGAGCAAATTGTTTAATTAAGTTTACTGCCTTTGTAACATTTTGCAAATGTAATTTTGAAATATTCTCTATTTCTACATTAATCAAGTTATTATCTACATCGAAATAACATTGTTTAAGTAGAGGAATTGAGTATTTTATGTATTCAATATCCGTATTCTTTATTTTCTCAATTGGCTCTAACCTATACTTATAGTTTACATCATTGTTGAATAATATGATTTTATTATTTTTATTTTTAAATAGCTTAAATTTTTGAGTAGTCTTTTCTGTTATTAACCAACCCATGTTTGGTAAATATATCCTCCCATTTTCATCAGATTCTACAATTATTCCTTTTTTTTGAGCCTCTAAATTCATGTACCCGTAAAGAATTGTGTTTAAAATAGAAACATCTGCTTTTTCACTATTACAATATGCAAATAATAACGGTTCTTGATAGATATTATCGTCTTCAAAGTCTACAATATCAAAAATATTTGAATCTTCTTTATACAAAAACATTTTAATGTTTTCTATTAACTGATTTCTCCCAGTAAGTGTAAATTCTTTTCTAATCATTTAAAGCTGTTTTTGTTAAAAAAAATAGACAAGTTATTAATACTTGCCTATTTTCCATACTGAAATTCAGACCTTAGTCTATTTAATCAAAATGAGTGTTAGAATCGTCAAGTGCTTTTTCCATTTGCCCCCAAAACCCGTGACAACCTAGGAAATCTGTACCTCCTTGAATTTTTTCAAGAACTTCATTAGTGTTTACATTTTCTACTTTAGTTTTAAAAGCATCGAAACTTAATCGTTTACTACTCATATTTAAAATATTTAAAATTTCACCTACTCTATCAAAGGCTTTTCGGTTTCCGCCTATTTTATAATGTGCAAGTAACCATTCTCAATAAGTTAACACAATACCAATAACACATATTGTATGTGAATACAACATATTTTGTATATTTGTAAAAAAAATAATGGATTTACACTATAAAGTTAAGTTATTAAGAGAAGACAAAAAAATATCTCAAGAACATATTGCTCATCATCTTGGTTTAAGTCAAAGTCAATACAGCAGACGAGAAAATGGTGAAATTAAATTTATTGCAGAAGAAATTAGTAAATTATCCAAAATACTAGAAATACCAATTTCGCAATTATTTGGTGAAGAGTCAAACTCTTTTTCTGTACAAACTCAAAATGGGGGTAATTTTGGGCAACATATAACCATACCTGAAAAACTCATAGAACAATATGAAGCCAGATTAACCGAGAAGGAAAAAGTAATCCAACTCTTAGAAGAAAAAATTAGGTTGTTAAAAAACAAATAGTCAACAGCCAAAAATATAATTTCTGCACCCCTAGAATGCTTTTTTGTAAAAAATGTTAAACTATTTTTAAAACCTTTGAATTTTTTTGTACTTTTGAATACATTATAGCTATAGCGGAATGACAACAATATCTTTTAGCGAAAACATCAATATAAATAAATATGACTTCAAAAATTTGGAGGATTTTCAGTTATATATTATTCAGAAACTGCAAAAATCTGAATTAAGTTCTGCTCATAAAAAAATTATTGATATTCGTTTAGATGAAGCTGAACAAAATCCCACTAATTTTATCACTCTTAATGAGTTAAAGTCTACGCTTAAGAGAAAATAATGCTTCAACTTCACATTCGTGTACTTGCCCGAGAAGACATCCAGCAAGTTGTTGATTATTACGATGAAAAGTCTGCACATATTACAGATAAATTTTTAAATTCCTTATATACGGAATTTGATATTATCGTTGATAATCCAGCGTTATTTCAGGTAAAATATCGCAAAACCCGTGTTCGATATATTAAAGGATTTCCTTACGGTATTCATTATATTCTGAAGGAACAAACTATTGAGGTTCTTGCCGTCCTACATACTAGTAGAAATCCTGAAATTCGAAAAAAACGATAAGGCTTATAGCTTGTCCAGCCTTTGGCGGAAACTCTTAAAAAATACTTGTACTGAGCAGCCGAAGTATAAAAGCGTGAATAAAACCTATCTGCCTGTAGATCTGCGGAAGAAAAAATAAAAGTAGAGACGTGAGTGACAAGTTATAAATGATAATTCTCGGCTGAATACGATTTCCTAAACTTTAGAGTTTTTAATCCAACTCCTAGAAGAAAAAATTACACTGTTAAAAAACAAATAGTGAGCAACAAGCCATTCTCAAGAATTTACCGATGTATAGTTTGAGTTCTATCGGGTCCAACGGAAACAATTTTAATAGGAACTTCCAATTCTTTTTCTAAGAAATCGATATAATCATTCAATCCTTTTGGAAGCTGAGAAGCATCGGTCATTTTCGTTAAATCTTCTTGCCAACCTGCTACTTCAGTGTAAATTGGGCTTACATTATGTTCCTCTATATTGTATGGTAAATGAGTTATTGTTTCGCCTTTGTATTTGTAAGCGGTACAAACTTTTAATTTTTTAAAACCACTTAAAACATCGCCTTTCATCATCATTAATTGAGTAACTCCGTTTATTTGTACTGCATATTTTAAAGCGACTAAATCTAACCAACCACAACGTCTTGGACGTCCTGTTGTTGCTCCAAATTCGTTACCAACTCTTCCCATAGTTTCTCCATCTTCATCAAATAATTCTGTTGGAAAAGGACCACTACCAACTCGTGTTGTGTAGGCTTTAAAAATTCCATAAACTTCTCCAATTTGATTAGGAGCAACTCCTAATCCTGTACAAGCACCTGCTGCTGTTGTGTTTGAAGAAGTTACAAAAGGGTAGGTTCCGAAGTCAATATCTAAAAGTGAACCTTGAGCTCCTTCCGCTAAAATTGTTTTCCCGTCTTTTTGAGCTTGGTAAATAAACTCTTCACTATCAATGAATGTTAGTGATTTTAAAACTTTTAAAGATGCGAAAAATTCAGCTTCTAATTCATCTAAATCATATTCGATTTCGGCAGCATAAAAATCAATCATAGCCACGTGTTTGTTGGCCAATGCTCTGTATTTATCTTTCCAATTATCCATTTCTAAATCACCAACACGAATACCGTTTCTTCCCGTTTTGTCCATATAAGTTGGGCCAATTCCTTTTAAAGTAGAGCCAATTTTTGCTTTTCCTTTGGAAGCTTCCGAAGCAGCATCTAACAAACGATGGGTTGGAAGGATTAAATGTGCTTTTCTAGAAATGTAAAGAATGTTTTTAATGTCTAAATTGAATTTTTCTAATTGATCCAATTCCTTTTTAAAAATAACAGGATCTATAACTACGCCATTACCAACTATATTTAGTGCGTTTTTATGAAAAATCCCACTAGGAATGGTGTGAAGTACGTGTTTTATGCCGTCAAACTCTAAGGTGTGACCTGCGTTTGGACCTCCCTGAAAACGAGCAATAATGTTATAATCTTTGGTGAGTACATCAACGATTTTTCCTTTTCCTTCGTCTCCCCATTGCAAGCCAAGTAATAAATCTACAGCCATAAGTTATGCTTTGTCCTGTTTTGTATCAGGTGATTTTTTATTTCCATAGAAATAAAGTGAATGATTAAAAATTTCTATATTAAAAACTTCTTCGATTGTTTTTTTGATGGATTCAATACGTGGGTCGCAAAACTCTATTACTTCACCATTTGAAAGTATGACATGATCATGTTGTTTATCGAAATAACATTTTTCGTAATGTGCTTGATTTTGCCCAAATTGATGTTTTCTTACCAGGCCACAATCCAATAATAATTCGATGGTATTATAAAGTGTAGCACGGCTAACTCGGTAGTTTTTATTTTTCATGTTTATGTATAACGACTCAATATCAAAATGGTCGTTATGCTCATAAACTTCTTGAAGAATAGCGAAGCGTTCAGGTGTTTTTCTATGTCCGTTTTCACCTAAAAAAGCGGTAAAAACATTTTTTACAATTCCTTGATTATTTGGGTTGATCTTTGTGCTCATAATAAGGCAAAAATACTGATTTAAATTCGGGTAACTTTATCGATACCGTTTATTTTTTTAATGTTTTTCACAAGGTTATCAAGAATTGAAATATTTTTAACAACAACTTTTACTTTTCCATTAAAAACACCACCGTCACTTTCAAAATGAACACTTATCATATTAATATTGTGATTGCTAGATATTATTTTGGTAACCTCGTTTACTAGACCAATCGTGTCGATTCCTGAAATTACTAACTCAGATTTGAATTCACTTTGAGTAGAATCAATCCATTTGGTTTTAATAATACGATAGCTATAATTACTTTGAAGTTGAAGCGCATTTGGGCAATTTTTTTTATG
>CAZIMW010000055.1:0-15268 GCA_964540425.1 uncultured Flavobacterium sp. | reverse complement strand
TTGACATGAAATTTTACTATTTTTTTTAATTTTAATTTTCGGCTGAATAGTTACCAGAGATGTCTGTATTAGCAAATGGGAATTTGTTAATTAAGGAGATTAACGTTACCTCTCAAGGTGTTGGGCAAATTATTTCTGAGATTTCAAAATCGGCTCTTGAGGCTGGTAATATTGAATATGTCAGAAGAACCCCTGTTCACGACGAAGCCGTTTTTTTTTTAGCAGAAGTTGGTGGTAATTTCTATTTGACAGCGCCATATGAATACAAGATTTATCTATTAGGTAACGATTGGAGTTATTCTGGCATGTCGCATACATTTGGTATATTTAGACCCAAAGAGGTTCATGCTTCAGGGAATGACATTGTTGTTCTTGGTGGCGATTTAATTTCTAATGGTGTAGGTCACAAATGGAGAGAAACTAGAATTACAATGACACAAGACCTTAAGTTAAAATTTGTTTCTGGCGACGAGCGTTTCGAAAAATCTAACGAGTTTACATTTCCTTATGATGGCGTGTATACACCTGTTACTGTTTTAGATGTAGACGATGATTATATGACTGCTCAGGTCAGCTGGAGAGGAGATGTTTACAGATACGGCAATAACTCAATACTTGCAACTATTGATGGAGATAATTTTCCAGATACTGGGGCTGGTTGTAGTATGAAGACCTTAAATTACAAGGTTAAGTACACACCTAACACAGGTGAAGAGGTTATTGGTGTTTCTGGTGGCGATATCGCCGAGGTACATCCTGGCTATAAGTTTAATTCAAACGGGGAACTTGTTATCGGAGAATCGAATGACATAGCTTTGGTTCTGGCTGATGGACTTGAATATCCAGTAGTTGGTAGTGATATGCCAATTAGTTATTATCAAGGTCCGACCAATGTTTATTCTCATATTTATGATGATGCTGGTTTACCGGCATACATAGATTGGGTACCAGCATGGACAGCAGTTCATTTACCTACTGTAGAAATAGTTGATGGGGTTTATACCGCAAAGGTTATTTTTAAACAACTTGAAAGTAAACATTTTGAGGCTCATCCGCAAAAATCAGTTATTTCAAATATTTACCTTTTAAAGGGTGAAGAACTTGGCATCGATGATGATGTCTTCAAATCTTTAGTTTTATATCCGAACCCAGTTTCAGATAATTTATTAATTAAGTCTCCCAATCATACAATTACTTCTGTTATTATTAACGATGTTATGGGTAGAATGGTTAAAAAATTAAATAATGAATTTGGAATTGAAGAAATCCAATTTTCAGATTTAAAAACGGGATTGTATTTTATTACCGTTTCTGATGGAAATGAAACTATTACTAAGAAAGTGTATAAAAAATAAAATCAAAACTTCCAATATTTCTACTATAAGGTTCCAATTTTGGAACCTTATTTTTTTGTTAACTATTTAAATTTACAGAATAGAAAATAGCTAACAGTTAAGTGAGAAACTGGAAAAAAATCCGATAGTTATTTTCTACTCACATTAAAGCCGCGCGGCACAGGATACTTTGTTTAATCGCTAAATAATTTAGAGATGAAAAGAATTGTATTTGCAGTAGCCATTATTTTAATTAGTCTAAACCTAAGCTCTTGTACAAGAGTACCCATAACAGAAAATACAGAACTGGGAACAGGAGGAGAACTTGAAAATAACAGTGATAATCCAGACGATGATTAGTAGTATAAAATGTTAAAATTTTGTAAATTTGGGGATCAATACCAATTTGTGTTCAAGGTTGCCTGTATAAATTATAAATATTTTTTTGTTTTACGAATTAAATATTTTTAGCATAGTCTTTTTATGGTAAAAATTTTAAATAAAGTAAAACGGAATAAGATGACAAATTTAACGGTAATTTTGAATTCAAATAGGTATTACTAACTAACTAAATGAAAATATTCCCCGCATTTACATTATTTCTACTTATTGTGCTTTTATTTAAAAGCAGTATTTCTGTGGCTCAAAATGATTCCAATAACATATTAGATGCGTATTACCAAGCAACCAATACGGAGTTTCCTATTAAAAATAGGATAGAAGCATCAAAGAATTTGCTTGCTCTTTCAAAAGAAAAATTGGTTGACAGCTTAGTGTCAAAAAGCTATTTGCTGTTATGTAGTTTAAATTCTAAGCAACAACAATACGATAGTGCTTTTTATTATAGTGAAAAATTAATAGGTTTTGCCAAGCAGAAAAAAGATACTTCTTTATTGGTAAAAGGCTTTTTTAGAAAAGGATATTATTTAAAGAAAACCTATAAAAACCTAAAAGCTTTTGATGCTTATACAAATGGTGTTCGTTATGCTATTGCAATTAACGATAGCGTTTCGGCAGCAAGAATGTTATCAAACATGGCTGTTATACAAAATAATACAGGAGATTTTTACGGAGCTCAAGAATCGGCTACAAAAGGGCTGGTATATTTAACAAAAGAAAATAAAGCTTCAGAATATTTACTAACAAATAATTTGGGGATTGCATTTACAAATTGTAAAGATTATACGAATGCAGAAGCTGCTTATTTAAAATTAATTAAGTTGTCTAAAACTTCGCAAAATAAAGCTACGGCACTTAATAATTTGGCGAATGTTTATAGAAAACAAGAAAAGTATAATAAGGCGATAGCTGTTTTTTCAGAAGCCTTAAAAGATTCAGCAACAATAAAACAAGCTAGTACAATTAATAGATTCAAAGATAATTTGGGATATACCTTGTTTCAACAAACCGAAAATAATGGATTGGATTTAATGTTAGAAGCACTTTCAACCAGAACGCTTTTGGATGATTTTGAAGGACAGTTTGCCTCCAACATACATCTTATTAATTATTACTTTCAGAAAGATAAAAAACAATCCATACACTACAGCTCACAAGCCTTAGGGATAGCAGAAAAACTTAAAAGCCCCGATATGCGTTTGGAAGCTTTATCGTATCTTATAAAACTGCAACCCACTACAAAAAACACAACGGCTTACGTTTTGCTAAACGACAGTGTAAATAATGCAAAATCACTTACCCAAAATAAATATGCTGGAATCTTATATAAAACCGAAGAAAAAGAAATACAAAATATAAAACTGAAACAATTAGCAGTAGCGCAAGAGCTTAAAATTGAAAAAGAAAACCTTCGGAAATGGATTTTTGCTATCGGTTTGCTAACCGTGATTGTCATCGCATTTTTTATATGGAGAAAATACCAAGCGGAAGCAAAAGCAAAACGTACTATTTCGCTTCAAAAAGATAAAATTGAAAACCAAAAAAATAGGGTAGAAGAATTACAAAAAGAATTGCATCATCGACTTAAAAATAATTTTTCTATGATTAACTTCTTTATAGATCTTGCTAAAGGTAAATTTAAAGATAAAGCCTATCAAGAAAAATTAAATGAGCTTCAAAATCGCATAGGGAGTATGTTCTCTATTCATACGCAATTAATTAAAAGAAGATATCACTTCGGTAAATGCGCTTAGTTATATTTCTTCTTTAGTAACTAAAATTCAAGAAGTTTATGACCAACCTTCGGTAAAAATTAATGTTTCAATTGATAAGGATGAGGTTTTGGCTACTAAATTTTCATTTCCGATAGGACTTATTGTCAATGAGTTTGTAACCAACTCTTACAAATATGCTTTTCCTAATAAGCAAGAAGGAATTATAACTATTGATCTTCATTCAGATAAAGAAAATTATTACTTAAACATTTCGGATAACGGAATTGGATTACCCAATGATTTTGATATAAATACACTTTCTTCATTCGGAATAGATACTATAAAATTACTAACTCAAGAATACCACGGAAAATTTCAACTAAATGGTTTTGAAGGTGTTCATTTAAAAATTATATTGCCAAACCAAACCAACTAACCAGCCTCACAAATGAAAACCAAAGCAAAAATACTTGTTGTAGAAGACAATGCCATTATTTATAAACGACTTAAAATGGCACTTATTGAAGAGAATTACGCAGTGTATGACTATTCTCCAAGTGTAGAAAAAGCTTTGGAACGTATTCATAGTCAGCGTCCAGATGTGGTGTTGTTAGATATAGATTTACAAGGAGAGCAAACAGGATTAGATTTAGGAAAACAGTTGTATGAAACCTATCATATACCCTTTATTTATGTAACCGATTTTGAAGATAACCAAACATTTTATGAAGGTTTAAACACCCATCACGAACAATTTGTTATAAAAACAAAACCCGAATTAAATCCAAAAGAAGTAATTCGTGCCATACAAACGGTATTGCAAAAAACCATAGAAAAGGAGCATACCATTACAAAAGAAGGAATTGTTGGTTTGGTAAATTATTTGGACGAAGTAAAAAAATACGGTGTTGGAACTATCTCAAAAGTACCTGTAAAGTTTGAAGATATTGGTTATTTTACTGTAAAGCCTTTTGTAAATAAAAGTGGTAAAGAAGAACATTTACGTGCCAATTATCTTTGGTTTAAAACCAGTGATAATCGATATTTACTCAAAAAATCCTTAAAAGAATTGCAAAGTATTTTACCGTATTACTTTGTACGGATTAATGAAAGTTATATTGTAAATATATCTCCTACATTTTTTAACGGACGTATTAATGGAACACGCCTTTCTATATTGGACCAAGAACTGGTTATAAAAGACACTTATAAAAAAGAATTTTCCAAGCGTTTTGAGGCTTTGTATGAGAGTTAGTTGTTGTTTGTCTTTACGAGCGACCCTAGAAGCGAAGTAATCTCTTTAAATTTACAATATTGACCCTTGTCATTCAGACGACTGTAAGACTCGAAAGTTATCGGGAGAAGAATCTTATTAATCTTAGATTCATGATTTTTGAATATCGAATACAAAATTTTGAATATCGAATGATGAAGTGTGAATTTGAGGTAATTTAAAACCGGTTTTTTATTTATGATTGTTTTTTTAGTACCTGTCCTTGCGAGGAGCAAACAAAAAACAATATAGATAGCATTATTTTTAAAGCGACGTGGCAATCTGTTCGTTATTAATCCTTACAAGAATCCAATAATAGCGACGAAGCAAGCTCTTAATTCTACCAAAACTTTCTAAAGGAAGTACAGAACCTACACATCACTCAAATACCCCATATTTTCACTGTAGTAGTATGAGTTTTCACTAGGAGTTGTGTTACAGATAATTGTGTTGCATTTTTGTTTTAATTAACTCTTAAAACAAAAACAATTATGAAAACTAAATTTACACTAATTACGAATGTACTTTTCTTACTCACTGTTGTAGCAAGCATTGGAAATGTTAACGCTCAAGTGTGGACAAGCTATACTCCCAGTGATGGCTTAATAGACGGTTGGATTTATGACATTGAACAAGATAATGAAGGCAATTTTTGGTTTAGCTCTTGGAACAGTACAACAGCAGGGCTTGTGAAATTTGATGGTGCTAACTGGACAGAATACAGTACAGCAGATGGTCTTTCTAGTGATACTATTAGACAGATTATCTTCGATGATAATGGAAACCTTTGGTGTGCTACTGAGGGTGCTGGAATTTCAGTATTTGATGGAACAAACTGGAATATTATTACTCAAAGTAATGGCCTTATTGGAGATGTAGTGCTGTCTGTTTTTCTGGATAATGACAACAATATTTGGGCAGGGAATTATGATAATGGAGCTGATTATGGTGTAAGCATGTATGATGGCACGAATTGGACAAATCACTTAAACCTTGGAGCCTTAAGTATTGCACAATCTAACAATGGTGATATTTGGTTAGGAGGTAATTTTGGTGTCCACCAGTTTGATGGAACTAACTGGACAACCTATATCACAGCTGATGGTCTTTCATCTGATAATGTAAGTGTTATTGCTTTTGATGCAGATAACAACCTGTGGGTGGGTAACTATGATGGTCTTGGTTTAGATAAATTTGACGGTACTAACTGGACGAATTATACAATAGAAGACGGTTTGGCAGATAACACAGTAAGGACAATGTTATTAGATAACAACGATAATATGTGGTTTGGAACCAACGGAGGGCTCAGCAAATTTAGTGGAAACAATTGGGAAACACTCAATGAAAGTAATGGTCTTATTAACAACAACGTTCGTTCGATACTACAAGATTATAACGGATACTTTTGGTTTGGCACTCAACTAGGAGTAAGTAAGTACGAACCTGTATTGGGGATAATTAATAATGAGCTAAATAATCTATCTATTTTCCCAAATCCAACCAACGATAAAATATTTGTAAACTCAACTAATAATGACACCATCCAATCTTTACAATTATATTCAACAACAGGAAAACTGTTACTAGAAATAAAAGCAACAGAAATAGACATAAGTACTTTACCAACAGGAATGTATTTATTAAAAGTAGAAACAGATAAAGGTACTGTTGTGAAGAAAGTGCTAAAAGAGTAGTTTGTGTTAACCAATTAAATAATTAAATTTTATTTGTAAAACGTCTGGAAGAAATTCTAGGCGTTTTTTTTATTTAAAAATAGTGTCATTAATTATACTGTGATTTTCATTATAAAAGCCAAGATTTTCACCAAGACTTGCAACCAACATCTTATTACAAGAAATTAGCCTAAAATTAATCTATAAAACTAACAAATTATGAAAAAACTATTAATGTTAACTGCCATAGCAGTATTAAGTACGAGTCTAACTTTTGCACAAGACGACTCAAGTGATTCATCTGGTATCCATTTTGGAGCTAAAGCAGGAGTTAATTTTGCAACATTATCTAAAGATGAAGGTTTTAAACCAGATGGTAGAACAAGTTTTCATGTGGGAGCTGTTGTTAATATTGGTATTTCAGAAAAATTTTCTTTGCAACCAGAAATTGTTTATTCTTCTCAAGGATTTAAAGAAAAATTTGAGGAATATTATCCAGATATTGGAACCGTATCTGTTGAACATACAGCAAAAATGGACTATATTAATATTCCTGTTTTGGCAGGATATAGAATTATCGATGGTTTAGTTGTTCAAGCAGGTCCACAGTTTGGGATATTAATTTCTGCTAAAGAAGATTGGGAAGCAAGTGGCGGTGGCGAAACACAAGAAGATACTGTGGATTTTAAAGATGACCTAAAAACCCTAGATATTGGTTTTGGTTTTGGAGCTCAATATAAATTAGATTTTGGCTTGTTTTTTCAAGCAAGATATGTTTTAGGTGTAAATAAAGTATTTGATTATGATGATGCTAACGATCATAAAAATAGAGTAGCAAGTCTGTCTGTAGGCTACTTTTTTAATTAACCAATTATACTATTAAAAGAACAATTATTTATCAATTGTAAAGTTGTTTTTAAGGTAAAACGTCTAAGAGAAATCCTAGACGTTTTTCAATTTCATTAATAACAAAGTGATTTTCATTAAAATTAGATAGATTTTCACTAGCAATTGTTAAAAATATAAATGTTGTTTTCTTTTGTAATAAATAACAACGCCTAAACCAATGAAACTATTAAAAATTACTCTCCTCGTTTTATTCGTCACATTTTTATCAAATGGACAAGATTTAGCTCCCGAAGTTGAAGCGATTAGAACACACTTAACAACAGTAAATAACGGTAAAAAAGAGTTTATTCAAACCATTTCTGTAATAGATCCTACGGTTGTAAATATTACTATCGAAGAGATTGATAGTAAAGGTAATAGTAGCGTAAAGTCGTATGTTATTAACCCTGCTGATATTAAAAAGAACGGAGTTAAAAAAGTAGTAAAAAAGAACTTAATATACATTGAGGTTCCAACCAGTCAAAAACTTATTAAACTCACTACTGATAGTGAAAAGGTGAGTTATGTTAATTCGCTTAAAATATATGCTTCAGATATTAATAATGCACGGGAGCTGGTAAGTAAAATTAAAGAAGCAATACCAAAAGCACAACAGTTGGTAGATCAAAGAATTTCTCTTACTACCTATCAAGAATGTATTAATTGGCTAGAAAATAACATAGGTAACGTTAGTTCCTCAAGTTGGGACTATTCGCAAAGTTTAAAAGAAAATACCAATTATCCAGGAAGTATTAAATTTAACAAAGAAATAGCTTCATCTAAATCTACTGAAAACACCGCATATCTGTTCAATCTCCTTTTATTAAACCCAAAAACAGTTTCATTTAAAATTAACGGTGACTTATTTAGTGTTTATGTGGAAACTAATAAAGCAGTAAAAACCATAAAATATTTAGAAGATGGTATTCAAAAAAATTATACAAGTAAATTTACAATTGCCTGTATCGATATAGAACAAGCAAGAGATTTACGGAAAGTACTTAAAACAATTATACCGTTAGCCGAGGAATCTTTTTATAATTCGATTGCACCAATAACAACTAATTCGACCGGTATAACCAAGCTGAATAATTTAACAGGTTCTTTTTCAATTAATGACAGTTCTTTCAAACAACGATTTACTGGAGAATGTATAATAGACTTTACCAAAGAGTTTGACAAAGGTGATGATACCGAAATAAGTGATTTTAATTTTTCATTAAATGATATTAATAAAAACAAGATCAATTACAACAGTAAAGGAGTACTTTTATTTGTAGATATTTTTACAAAAAGTGGAGAACCGTTTATAAAACACATTACAAATGGTGAGGATGTTAAATACGAAAAAATGGTTCGTTTTTACGTTCCCTCTATTGAAAATGCAATCCTATTAAAACAAACTTTAAAAGATTTAATCGCTTTATGTACTGGAGAAGAAGATACTGAAAATAAAGAAGTAGTAATTAATAATTCTAGCAATGATTCAGGTAATCAGGTTGTTAATAACCAACCAAAACCTTCAACTAAAAAATCTTCTTATAATTTCAATAACATTACAGTTGAAGAGCCTCAATTTATGGGAAAAATATTTTATGTGAATAATAATAAGCCTATGGATTTAGAAGAAACCGATTATTATATTAAAAAGGGAGCATCGGTAGGTAGAAAAATTACAGGTATTGGTAAAGTTAATGCCATATTTATGATTGATGGTGTAAGTTCACATGTAAAAATTCAAGCTCAGGATAAACTATACTTTATTTGTAATTATGGAGGTAATAATTATTTACCATCAAAAATTATAAAATTGTTAAAACTAGACCCAAAAAAACGTACTAGAGAGTATATCGTATCAAGTTCAAGTAATGCTAGTGGTGATACAGAGAATAATAAATTTTCATTTATAAAATTTAAAGCAAAAAAATACGGGAATGAATCCTATATAATCGAGTTTTCAAATTTAACACCTGGTGAATATGGGTTCTCAATAGGAGGAGATGAATCAGGAAAAGAAATGTATATGTTTAGTATTGTTGAATAATAATAAATAATGTTGGGAACAAACCGAAAAACTAACTATAAAATTTTGGAGTAGGTAAAATATTAAATCTTAAATTCAAATGAAAAAAAACATTTTATTCTTATTTTTAAGCTTACCAATATTGTTTTCTTGTAATAACGATGACGACAGTTCTTCAAGCCAAACTGAATTATCAGGAACTCATTGGATAAAAACAACAGATAGCAATAGGCATTTTACATTCACTTCTGCTACTGAATATGAATATTATGAAAATGGAAGTACGCATCCTGGAACATATATATTCAACGGAAGCAATGGTACAATGACTGAAACATCTTCTAATTTTGAATTAGAATTTCAAGTTAATGGAAGCATTCTTTCTGCAAACCAAAATACATCAGACCCAGATTTTGAGGCATTGTATGATAAACAATAAACTATACTCAAAAAAAGGTGCAAAATAGGATAGACAGACGAGTATTTTATAGGTGTTGGAAAGGTTAATGTTCAATATATAGTTACTCATTTAAGAGTAATTCAACTACTTGTTATAAAATCTAATTTTAAACTAAAAATATTAGAAAAAATAAATTTACTAACTAATTAAAATTTAAAAATTATGAAAAAAGCAGTATTAATAATCGCCATAAGTTTTTTTACCCATTTGTCTTTTTCACAAGTATTTGTTCAAGATGTTAACATTAATGAACTTGATATTGAGTATGTCCAATTAGTAGGTGTAAACACGTCTATGTTTGGAGTGAAAATTAAAGTATATGTTGATTATGGTCAAGAGGCTAAATTAATGAAAGCAGATGCTATAAAAGATGCTACTGGCAAAACAATAAAATTTAACTCTATGATCCACGCTTTAAATTTTATGAATGAAAATGGATGGAAATACACTAATTACACTGAAACCATTGTAAGTAGTAAACTACGTTATGTTTACTTATTAGAAAATAAAGATAAATTATAAAAACAAATAATAGGGGAGTTATTTGTTAAAACGTCTGGGAGCAATCTTGGGCGTTATTTTATTGGTGATTTTAAGAATTTAAGTATTCCTAAATCTTAGAGCTTCGGTATCTTTTTTAGCACCATATATTATCCCAAACATCAATCCCATGTCGGTATAGTATTTTTTATGGGTGAATGAAAATTCTTTTTTTAAAAATGATCTAAGCTCTGAATGTTTTTTCTTATAGTATTTTTTTCTGTTTTCAGGTGCTTCATTTAGTTGTAAGGAACTAAGTTTTTCTTGAATCAACTGCAATTGATTTTCATTTAAATCTTTATCATTCAATGATGTTAGAGTTCGAATAAAACAGTTATAGGCTTTTATGTCAGATTTTTTATCTGTTTGTGATTGTAGATTGTTTCTTAAATTGATAGCCTCGTTGATTGTCATTTGTGGTTTATTTTATTGGTCGTTGAAAATGGGATTTATTACATCTATTCTAAGCTTAAGAATTTTGTATATTAAAATTTAAAGGCTGGTCAATTTTTTTCAATTTATTTCCCATAATAAATTATTCGTGAATCCCGAAACATCGGGAGTGTAATTCGTGTCTCTCCCTACAACTCATCCAACTTCTCTTCCTGTCCATTCATCATTAAATAAGCCTTTAAAAAATCATCCAAATCACCGTTTAGTACATTATCTACATTTCCTGTTTCGTGAGCAGTTCGTACATCTTTAATTAATTTATAAGGATGTAATACATAGTTTCTTATTTGTGAACCCCATTCAATCGCCATTCTACCAGATTCTATCTCGTTTCGTTGGGCTTGTTGTTTTCGTAATTCGATTTCATATAACTGTGATTTTAGCATTTGCATCGCTTTTTCACGGTTTTCTAATTGGGAACGGGTTTCAGAATTATGAATGATTATTCCTGAAGGATGATGTGTTAATATCGCTTTGGTTTCCACCTTGTTTACATTTTGTCCACCAGCACCACCACTTCGGGCAAATTGCCAAGAAATATCGGAAGGATTGATGTCAATCTCAATCGTATCATCCGCCAACGGATATACATAAACACTCGCAAAACTAGTATGACGCTTGGCATTGCTATCAAAAGGAGAAATTCGCACCAAACGATGTACGCCATTTTCACCTTTTAGCCAACCAAAGGCATATTCGCCATCAATTTCTATGGTTACGGTTTTAATTCCAGCTACATCACCTGCTTGAAAGTTGAGCTCTTTTACTTTCAGATTGTGTTTTTCTGCCCACATTAAATACATACGCATCAGCATTTCTGCCCAATCACAGCTTTCGGTACCACCGGCACCTGCGGTAATCTGAAGCACAGCACTCAAACTATCACCTTCTTCGCTGAGCATATTTCTAAACTCGAGTGTTTCGATAGCTTCAAAAGCTTCCTTAAAACGCGTTTCTACTTGCTCGGCAGTACCTTCGCCTTCTTTAAAGAATTCGTACAGCACTTCGGCATCGTCGGTGAGAGACTCCGCTTTCTGAAAGTCGGTGACCCATTTCTTTTTGGTACGGAGTTCTTTCATAAAAAGTTCCGCTTCTTTTGGTTTGTTCCAAAAATTAGGGTCGAATGTTTTTTCTTCGTCGTTAGCGATTTCAATTTCTTTGCCCGCTACGTCAAGAAACCTCCTTAACGCATCCAAACGCTTTCTAAGATCGTTAAGTTGATCTGTTGTTATCATATTCATTCCCTGCGAAGGCAGGGATCTTTTTTAAAAGCAGCAATAACTTTATTTTAATATCAATATGTCTGGTTGAGCGCAGTCGAAACCTTCTTTAGAAAATATAAAGTGATAAATAGTTCTCGACTGCGCTCGAACAGACAAAACAAGCTACTTAATTATTTCAAAATTCTAATTCCTCCAAAAATAGAATTTAACCTTCCATCATAAAAGAAAATTGCTATATTTTTTATAAATTTAAGGGATTTTTAAAAAGTACTTAAAGTTTTTAAATTTATAAGTGCCTAAAGTTTAAATTACAAGAAAACATTTTTCTATGAAAAACACCATTCTCTATTTTCTTATTTTCTTCGGAATAAATACCGTTTCAGCTCAATTTTTAGAAAGTAAAAAGGATCTTCAGTCTTTTGAAGGCTATTTCAACTTTCATTATTCGCCTTCTGAAGATAAAATCTATTTGGAAGTCAATCGATTAGAAACCGAATTCCTCTACACTCATTTTTTAGCTTCCGGATTGGGTTCTAATGACATTGGATTAGACAGAGGACAGATTGGCGACGGAGTAGTGGTGAAATTTATTAAAAGCGGAAACAAATTATTATTGCTTCAGCCCATCCAAAATTTTAGAGCAATTACCGAAAATGAATTGGAAAAAAAATCCATAGAACAAGCCTTTGCAAAATCGGTATTGTTTGGCTTTCCGATTAAAGAAACCAAAGGAGAAATGTACCTCATAGATTTAACCCCCTTTTTACTATTAGATGCACATCACGTTGCGTATCGTTTAAAAAAGAAAAAAGAAGGAACCTATAAATTAGATAAAACCAGAAGTACTTTGTGGTTAGAAAACACGAAAGCCTTTCCGAAGAATGTAGAATTTGAAGCCTTATTAACTTTTGTAGGAGAACCCACAGGAAAAAAGTTGAAAACCGTTGCACCAGATGTAACTTCTATTTCGGTAATTCAGCATCACGGATTTGTAGAATTACCAGATAATAATTACCAACCCAGAGTTTTTGATACCCGAAGTGGATCCTACGCAATGACCTATATGGATTACGCTACGCCCATTTGGGAACCGATAAAAAAACGATTTATTTACCGGCATCGTTTGGAAAAGAAAAACCCCGATGCAGCACTTTCGGAAGCTGTAGAGCCTATTATTTATTACCTAGACCCAGGCACTCCAGAGCCGGTTCGTTCTGCACTTTTAGAAGGAGTAAGTTGGTGGAATCAAGCTTTTGAAGCCATTGGTTATAGCAACGGATTTCAAGTGAAAATGCTTCCTGAAGGTACCGACCCGTTGGATTTACGTTATAATGTGATTCAATGGGTACATCGTTCTACACGTGGTTGGAGTTATGGCGGTTCTATCAGCGATCCTCGAACAGGCGAAATTATTAAAGGTCACGTAAGTTTGGGTAGTCTTCGCATTCGTCAGGATTTTCTTATTGCACAGGCATTAATTGACCAACCTTTTGCAGAAAGAGATGATAATTACCAGCAAATGTTAGAAATGGCATTGGCAAGAATTCGGCAGTTAGGAGCGCACGAAGTAGGGCATACGTTAGGTTTTACTCATAATTTTGCTTCAAGTCCGACAGGAAGATCTAGTGTAATGGATTATCCACATCCTATGTTAAAATTAGAAAACGGAAAAGTAGTTTTTACCAATGCTTACGATACCGGAATGGGCGATTGGGATAAGGTTACTGTGGCGTATTCGTATGGTGATATTCCGAAGGGTGAAGATGAAAAAGAGTATTTAATCCAACTTTTAGACAAGGCTTTTGCAAGCGGATTACAATTTATTAGCGATCAAGATGCAAGACCACAAGGGTCGGCACACGCAAAAGCACATTTGTGGGATAATGGTGCAAATGCTTCGGAAGAATTAGAAAATGTGTTGGCAATTCGGAAACAAGCAATTGCTAATTTCTCGGAAGAAAATATTCGTGATGGCGAACCGTATTCTGTATTAGAAGATGTGTTTGTACCCTTGTATTTTTTTCATAGATATCAAACAGAAGCAGCCGTTAAAATTATTGGCGGACTCGATTATAATTATGCGGTAAAAGGAAGTGATGGTTTGATAGTTGAAGTGGTTTCAAAAGAAAAGCAAGAACAAGCTTTAGCAGCAGTTTTACAAACATTAAATGCTGAAACCTTGGCAATTCCAGAAGACAAACTAAAACTATTTCCACCAAGAGCTTATGAATACCCACGAACCAGAGAATCCTTTAAAAGCAATACAAATGTCGCTTTTGATGCTTTGGGAGCAGCAGCAACGGCGAGTGAAATGACTTTGAAGTTATTATTGAATCCCGAAAGAGCTAACCGCTTAGTTCAACAAAAAGCATTGGACAAAAAGGCAATGGAATTAGATTATGTGTTGTTTGAATTGATTGATAAGGTGTTTTTTGGTAAAACAAATTCAGATTATGAGAAAGAAGTGCAACAAACCATACAATATATGACGCTTCAATATTTATTTAATCTTGCAGTGAATAGTAAAAGTATCCCTCAAGTAAAAGCTATTGTAAATAAAAATATTGACAATTTAACAAGTGAATTTAAAGGAAACAAAACCACTTTCAATTTACAATTGCTAAGAGAAGTTGCAGCATTTAGAAAATCCCCAGAAAAGTTTAAACAATACAAAACTCCAAAGATTCCAGACGGGAGTCCGATTGGTAGTTTTCAATGTTCAATTTATGAAAACTACTAATTATGAAAAAAATCACTTTACTATTATTCGGGATATTTTTTATTTCAGCAGTTGCACAGAACGATAAAGACTATGTAGATAGTTTAGTTTCAGAATTCACCATAAACCTCGAAAAAAGGGATATAGATGAATATTTTAGTTTAAATAAATATTGTTTAGGAACCACAGAAATGTTCAAATTAAAAGATGGGAGTATGTGTGTTTCAAAAGGAACTTATTACAAAGTTTACATTTTTTGGAAAGAAGGCGGACAAGCAATGATTAAGAAAATTGATAACTGTGGAATGTATTTTTCGTTGCCTTTATTTAATTCCGAAGTTATCGAATATGTTGACTTAAATAGAAATAATTTAAAAGAAGAATTAGTAAAAAAATACGAAATTGAAAACCCAGAAAACGTTCCAACTAAAAGTTCTGAAATTCATTCTTGCTATCGAGAATTTCAGTTTAATAATGAAAACAATTCCTTTGGTCAAACCTATAATTTATACAATTTAACCAACGAATCTAAATTCAAAAACATTAATTTTGAATATAATAATAA
>CAZIMW010000054.1:0-15299 GCA_964540425.1 uncultured Flavobacterium sp. | reverse complement strand
AGATAGTACACCTTGCTATTCGCATTTTCGAATCAGGATGTTATTAATCAAAATAACAAAAAAACCAGACTATTTATATCAATTAATTACAATTTGTCTTGTGTCTTATAGCAAATCGGTCTTATCTCTTTGTCGGACAGTAATTATTAATTATGAAACAGAACTTTCTCTAATTGGTGAATTTTGTATTAAATCAATGTAAAGGTTTATTTTTTCTTTTAAATTTTTTCTATGAGAAATAAAATCTAAAAAACCATGTTCTTGTAAAAATTCTGCAGTTTGGAAACCTTCTGGTAATTCTTTTCCTGTTGTGTCTCTAACTATTCTAGGTCCTGCAAAAGCGATTAATGCTCCAGGTTCGCTAATATTAATATCACCTAACATAGCAAAAGAAGCAGTTGTTCCTCCTGTAGTTGGATCTGTACAAAGTGAGATGTAAGGTAGTTTTGCTTCGGCAAGTTGTGCCAATTTAGCCGATGTTTTTGCTAATTGCATTAAAGATAATGCTGCTTCCATCATTCTGGCACCACCACTTTTTGAAATAATCATAAATGGAAGTTTCTGGTTGATAGCATAACCTGCAGCACGTGCAATTTTTTCGCCAACAACACTTCCCATGGAACCTCCAATAAAGCTAAAATCCATACAGGCAATAACAATGTCTTTGCCCATAGATTTTCCAACGGCTGTTCTAACGGCATCGTTTAGCTTGGTTTTTTCTTTAGCTTCTTTTAAACGATCCGTGTATTTTTTTTTATCGACAAAATTTAAGGGATCTTTGGAAGATAATTTAGGATTTAATTCTTTAAATTTATCATCAAATAGAATATCAAAATATTCAATACTTCCTATTCTTACATGGTACCCATCTTCCGGACTGACGTAAAAGTTTTTTTCTAACTCTTCTGTATCAATTATTTTTCCAGTAGGAGATTTATACCAAAGTCCTTTAGGGACATCTTTTTTATCTTCAGTAGGTGTTTGAATTCCTTTTTTTGTTCTTTTAAACCAACTCATAGTATGTGAGGATTAATTTTTTAGCTTTTTATTGTATTAGATTGGGGCAATGTATTTAAATAAAATCAATTGTCAACTTACAAATGCTAAAAATAATTTATAAAGTGTTTACGTTGTTTAAATCTTTAAAGGCTTGAATTAGTCTTTTCTTAAAAGTTAATTCTCCTTCACGTAACCATTTTCTTGGGTCATAGTATTTTTTATTAGGATTTTCGGCTCCTTCGGGGTTACCAATTTGAGTTCTTAGATATTCCACTTTTTCGTTCATGTAATCTCGAATTCCTTCATTAAAAGCGAATTGTAAATCGGTGTCAATATTCATTTTTACAACACCGTAGCCTATTGCTTCTCTTATTTCATCTAGTGTAGAACCGCTTCCGCCGTGAAAAACAAAGTCAATAGGATTTGCTTCAGTTTGGTATTTATTCTGAATATACTCTTGAGAATTTTTCAAGATTTTAGGTGTTAATTGTACATTTCCTGGTTTGTAAACACCGTGTACATTTCCGAAGGCAGCCGCAATAGTAAATTGGTCGCTTACTTTTTTTAATTCTTCATAAGCATAAGCAACTTCTTCGGGTTGTGTGTATAGTTTTGAAGAATCTACATCGCTATTGTCCACACCATCTTCTTCGCCTCCTGTAATACCTAACTCTATTTCTAAGGTCATCCCCATTTTGCTCATTCGTTCTAGATACCCTTTGCAAATTTCTACGTTTTCTTCGATAGGTTCTTCAGATAAATCGATCATATGTGAGCTATAAAGAGGAACGCCGTGTTGTTTAAAATGTGCTTCACCAGCATCTAATAAACCATCAATCCAAGGTAATAATTTTTTGGCACAATGATCGGTATGCATTATTACGGTTGCTCCATAAAGTTTCGCTAATTCATGAACATGTTTTGCACCCGCAACGGCTCCTGCAATGGCTGCTTTTTGGTTTTCGTTTGAAAGTCCTTTGCCAGCATTAAAATGTGCGCCACCATTAGAAAACTGTATAATTACAGGCGAATTTAATTCGGCAGCAGTTTCTATAACTGTATTTATTGAACTTGAGCCAATAACATTTACCGCAGGTAAGGCAAAGCCTTTTTCTTTAGCGTATTGATGAATTTTTTGAACTTCTTTTCCAGTAGCAATCCCTGGTTTTATTGTATGACTCATGTTGATGATATTAGGTGGTAAAAATAATAAATATATCGTTTAAAATGGATAGTTAATTCCAATATTATAAACAGCGTTTCCGAAGTTATAATCTTTAAACCAACGTTCTCCGTTTTGATAGGCAGGGTCGTAAGTTTTAAACCCAAGGTCTAGACGAAATACAAAAAAACCAAAATCGTAACGCAATCCAAAACCAGAACCAACTGCAATGTCTTGTAAATCACTAAAACTTGTAAATGTAGAAGAAGGGTCTGTAACATTATCCAGGGTATTCCATATATTTCCAGCATCGACAAATAAAGCGCCATTAAACGATCCAAATAATTTAAAACGGTATTCACCATTAAAAGCTAATTTAAAGTTTGCTTCATTAAAATCTAATATCCCTCCACTGCTTCCCGGTCCTAAATCATAGGCTTGCCACCCACGATTGTCATTGGCGCCACCAGCAAAATAACTTCGGGTAAACGGAATGTTGTTACTATTTCCGTAGGGTATAGCAATACCAGCAAAACTTCTGAAAGCAAAAATATTATTTTTACTAAAATCCCAATGTTTAATATATTCGGCTTCCATTTTTATATATTGTGAAAAAGCAACATCTCCAATAATATAATTTCCAAATTCATCTTTGTCTAAATTAAAAGTACTAGCAATTCCATTTAATAAAACACCAGCCGATTCAACTTTCCATCGTACTCGGTAAAAACTATTATCGTTTATGTTTTCTCTAGTATCTTTTGTCCACGTGTAATTAGAAGTAAAAATTAGGTTATTTTCAGATAGTCTTTTTTGGCGTTCGGCAATACTTAAAACTTCTTGTTGTTGTTGTGGGTTGATATCTAGATCGTCGTTACCACTCAAAGCTAAAAGAATAAATTGGTTGGTTTCTTGGGGGATCCCTAGTTGTAACGGCTCAGTATTGTCTTCAAACTCGTAATTGGTGTCAATCGCAATTTGATTTAAACTATTATACGAACTTGTATAAACATTATAATAGTTTTCAGGGTTTAAATTTCTAACAAATTGAATGTTTACTAGGTCTAATTGATTGGTTCGTGCTTTTTTAGGCTTCCATCTATAATTATAAATTAAATTAATATTTTGCCTATCAAGACCAATATTGTTTTGATTAGTAAAACCAATGGTAGCCGAAGTGGAAGGTGACATGAATTTTGGTATAAATTTCTCGGTTTTAATTGGGAAAATAATTCTTGGAAAAGTTAATTTCATGTCAGCTCCAATATCCGAGTTGTTGAAAAACCCACTATTAGCATCACCTGCGTCTATTGAAGACCCTACTCTTCCTTTTCCAGTAATATCGAGTACTTCAGCTCTTTTAAATACATTTCTTATTGAAAATGAAGCTTTAAAACCAATACCAAACTGTTGTATGGTAGAAGTAAATGCATCAAAATCTACTCCCATAGAATATTTTTCTCGAGGTGTTAGTAAAACCGTTGCTATTAACCCCGTACCTGTTGTATCTGAAGGGTCTTCGATATAACTAATTTTAGGGTACTTAAATATTTTTAAATCACTTATCTGATTGTAGGTTTGACTTCGTTCTAAATCTCTAAATATTTTTCCTGGTGAAATTGCTATTGCATCGGTTATAGCTTTCGGAAAAAATTTTAATTTTTCATAACCGTATAATTGATAACCATCAAATGACGCCGAATCTTTTATAACATTTTCCCGATTTTCAAAACTATAATCGGTTATAATATGTACTTTATTTATAATATGCACTTTAAATGGTTCGGTGCGTATGCTATCGTTTTCTCTAATTTTTCGGTCGGGGATTTGATAAACAATATTTACATTATGATTTGTATTTACTGAATCTGCTTCAAATTCAATATAACTTTGGTCGAAATAAAACAAGCCAGAATTTCTAAATTGAAAGTTTATTCGTTCACGTTCTGCATTAAAATCGTTGGAGGCATATTGTTTTCCTTTTACTATAAATGAATTGCTTTTGGTAAGTTGAAATAATGAATCTACCACGGGAGAATCTATTTGTTTATCAATAGTTCCTATGTTATAAGGCGTAAATCGTTTTACTGTATAAATTATTTCTGCACGTTTGTTTTCATATTTTTTAATTTCATAACTGGCCTTAGTGTTAAACCATCCAAAACTGGAATAATACCTTTCTAGCCTGTCAAGGGTTTTTTTTGTTTTTTTATTGTCAATTATAACAGGTTCGTTTCCAGCTTTTTGAATCCATTTATTAAAACCTATATAGTTTGAATCTATTCTATCCAATTGTTTTTTTGAATAAAAGTTGATCATTCTTTTTTCACGGTTTGGTTTTTTGTAAAGCCATTTGTTAAAAGTACTATCAGGCGTTGGGTTAGCAAGATTATAAAAATAAAGGCTAAAAGGAACTCCCAACATTTTTTTATTAGGTTGTTGGTGTAATAAGCTCTTTGCTATTGCATCATTACTTACCGTAGTATCAATAATTACGGTATTCTTTGTAAGTAAATAGTTGCTTTCAGGTACGTTTTTAATTATATCACATGAAATAATTACTAGTGTTAATCCTAAAAATAATGATATTTTTGCGAGGGTTTGGGTCAAGTTCCTAAATTTATATTTTCAAAAATACATGATTTTGGTTAGTAAAAGTCAAATAAAATTAATAACAAGTTTACAGCAAAAAAAGCACCGAAATAAATGGGGGCTTTTTGTAGCTGAAGGGCCTAAAGTTATCAACGAATTATTAAAAGCAAAATTATCATTACATTCAATATATATGACTGAAAATGATTTGTTTGAAGGGATTTCGTCTGAGTTAATTTCAAAGAAAGAACTCTCGAAAATTAGCTTCCTTAAAAATGCAAACAACGCTGTTGCTGTATTTGAAATTCCAAAGAAAAAAGATATTTCTGATAAAAAAATAATAGTAGCATTAGACGCAATTAGGGATCCTGGAAACTTAGGAACGATTATTAGGTTGTGTGATTGGTTTGGGATTGAGCAAATAATTTGTTCTGAAGATACCGTAGATTGTTATAACCCTAAAGTAATACAAGCCACTATGGGTTCTATAACTAGAGTGAAAATTGAATATTTAAATTTAGTTAAATTTATTTCGAAAACAAGTATTCCTGTATATGTTGGTGTTATGGATGGAGAAAATATCTACCAACAAAAACTTCCGAAAAGTGCGATTATCGTTTTAGGAAATGAAGCAAACGGAATTTCAAATGAAATTATTAATCTTGCTTCACATAAAATTGCAATTCCTCAATTTGGTGTAATTCAAGAAACCGAAAGCCTAAATGTAGCTACAGCAACGGCTGTTTTATTAAGTGAGTTTAAACGACCTACTGAACGGTAAGATTTATAAACATTCCTCTTGAAGACATTTTTTCAATATTACCTGTCCAAGGACTATTGGGATCGTTGTCGGATACCAACTCATTGTTCATACCAAAAACTCCTCTGATAGATGGAGTAAACTTAAAGTATAATAAATAAAAATCAATACCAAAGCCAAGTTCGTAATTAAAACTATTACCTATAGATCTAAATTGCCCTGTTTTATTATCTTCAGGATGGTCTTCATTACTTGCCAAATTAAAAGAAGTAGAAACTCCTCCAATAATAAAAGGTTTAAAGTTGTTCATTCTCTTCGTAGAAACCTTTAATAAAAGGGGAATGTGAATATAAGTAGCTTTTACTTCTCTCAAGTAATCTTTTTCCTCCGCAAAACCAGAAAAGGTTAAGCTTCTTGTTGTAAAAGATAGTCCTGGCTCTAAACGTAAATCTAAATGATTATTAATTCTTAAATTCCCTAATAATCCTACATTAAAACCTACTTGACCATTTACTTGAATATCTGTATCATCACCAAGGTTTTGAGAGATGTAATCAAAGTTATAATCGTAACTATTAAAACCTAAAAAATAACCCCAGGATAAAGTTTTTTTATCTTCATTTTCTCTATTTAAAATTCGTTCTTTACTAAACCACTGTGCATTAGTGTTTTGGGTAAAGATTAGAACTGCAATTATAAAAAATAACTTTTTCATATTTATTTGGTGGCGGTATAAATGGTTGCAACGCCAAAAGTTTGAGGTTTATTTTCAACACTTATAAACCCAATTTTTTGTAAAATATTGTTAAGCTTTTCACCATAAGGAAAAACTGCTGCACTTTCGCTTAAATAACGGTAGGCAACTTTGTCTTTTGAAAACAGTTTTCCGATGATTGGTAGCAACACTTTCGAATGAAAATGATACCCTTGTTTAAAAGGGAATTTTTCAGGAACCGAAGTTTCTAAAATAATAAACAATCCTTTTGGTTTTAGTACTCGTAAGATTTCTGAAAGCCCTTTTTGTAAATTTTCAAAATTCCTGATTCCAAAAGAAACCGTAATCGCATCAAACGAATTATCGTCAAAAGGCAATGCTTCAGAATCACCTTTTATAAAATCTACTTTATTTTCTAAATCTGTACTAATAATTTTTTTTCTTGCTACTTCTAGCATTCCTTCCGAAAGATCTAAACCTATAATTTTAGAAGCAGAAGTGTTTTTGGCAAACTTAATTGCTAAATCTCCCGTTCCAGTGGCAATATCTAAAATGCTTTTTGGCTGATGATGTTGTATGCTTTTTAAAACCTTTTTACGCCACTTGATGTCTGCTCCAAAAGAGATTACGCGGTTTAAACCATCGTAATTTCCAGAAATGGTGTCGAACATTTTCTCTACCTGTTCCTTTTTATTGAGGGTAGAGTCTTTATATGGAATTATTTTTTTTTCTGAAGTCATAACGGCTGCAAAACTACATATTTTTTATAATTTGATAAGCAGGAATTTCTTAAAATAGATTTGTGTTTCACAAAGTATAATTTTTGTTTTATTTATCTACATTTGTGCTACTTATATTTCATGTAATTATTATATAACGAGCGTGTTAATAAAAGCCTTTTACTTATGAAAATTATTATTGCTGGTGCTGGCGAAGTTGGGTTTCATTTAGCGAAATTACTGTCTTTCGAGTCGCAAAATATTACACTTATAGACACCAATCGAGAGTCCTTGGCTTATGCAAATTCGCATTTAGATATACGTGTTGTTCGTGGTGATGCTACATCAATTTCCGTTTTAAAAGATGCCAACGTAAAAGAGACCGATTTGTTAATTGGGGTAACTTCTAGCGAAACAACCAATATTACTATCTGTGTTTTAGCAAAACAATTGGGAGCAAAACATACTATTGCAAGAATTTCCAATACCGAATTTATTAACAATAAAGATGAAGTAGGTTTTGAAAAAATAGGGATAGATGAATTGATTTCTCCAGAATCATTAGCTGCAAAAGAAATTGAATTATTACTGAATCAAAGCGCATTTAACGATACCTACGAGTTTGAAGATGGTGCTTTAATAATGATTGGTTTAATCCTTTCAAGAACCACAGCGTTTGCTGGTAAAACAGTTAAGGAAGTTGCAAGATTGAATCCGAATTTGGAATATATGCCTATTGCAATTCAACGCTATGCAACGCAACATACTATAATTCCAAGAGGAGATACACAGTTTAAAGAAGGCGACCGGGTTTATTTTATTACCACTCAAAAAGGGGTAAATGAAATATATAAACTAACCGGAAAAGTAAAAGTAGAGATAAAAAATGTGATGATTCTCGGTGGAAGTAAAATCGGCTATAAAACAGCAAGAGATTTATGTGCCCATCGTTTTAATGTGAAATTGGTTGAAAAAGATAAAGAAAAAGCATTTGAAATTGCAGATGAATTGCCAAATTGTTTAGTAATACAAGGTGATGGGAGAGATGTAGAGCTTTTAGAAGAAGAGCATATAAGCGATATGGATGCTTTTATTGCAGTAACAGGAAATAGTGAAACCAATATCATGTCTTGTTTAGTTGCCAAATCTAAAGGAGTTAAAAAAACGATTGCTTTGGTTGAGAATATGGATTATTTTCAACTTTCACATTCTATTGGGATTGATACTTTAATTAATAAAAAGCTTCTGGCTGCAAATAATATTTTCCGATATATTCGAAAAGGAGAAATTGTTGCCATGACCAAATTGAATAATATGAATGCAGAACTTCTGGAATTTATAGTTACTCCAACTTCCGAAGTATGTAACAAAGTAATTAAGAAAATTAAGATTCCCCGATCGGCAATAATAGGTGGTGTAATTAGAGATGGGGTAGGAATGATTGCCCTTGGAGATTTTGAAATAAGAAGTGGCGACCGAATTGTGGTTTGTTGTCTTCCACAATCAATTAAGAAAGTTGAAAAACTATTTGTGTAATGAGTTCGTTTGTAAAACTCAATTATAAAATTATTTTCCATTTAATGGGGCTTCTTATTGGCGTAAACGGTGGGTTTATGTTATTGTCAACCTTAGTGAGTTGGTATTACAAAGACGGCGTAACCTTACAAATGTTTGAAGCGAGTATTGTCACCCTTGTTATTGGTGCAACAATGATGTTTGTAACTAGAAACAAACGGAAAGAGCTTCAAAAACGAGACGGTTATGTAATTGTAACTTTTGGCTGGATATTTATGTCATTAGCTGGGACGCTTCCGTATTTATTTACAGGAGCGATTCCGAATTTTACCGATGCTTTTTTTGAAACCATGAGTGGTTTTACCACCACGGGAGCTTCCATTTTAAATGATGTTGAAATTATCCCCAAAGGAGTTTTGTTTTGGCGAAGCATTACCCATTGGATTGGTGGTATGGGGATTATCGTACTCGCCATAGCTATTTTACCATTGCTGGGAATTGGAGGAATGGAACTTTTTGCAGCCGAAGCACCTGGACCAAGTAGCGATAAATTACACCCCAGAATTACCGATACTGCAAAACGACTTTGGTTGATTTATGTTGGCTATACTGTTGCTGAAACCATTATGTTGAAGCTAGCTGGTATGAGTATGTTTGATGCCGTTAATCATTCGTTAAGCACTTTGAGTACTGGAGGGTTTTCAACAAAAAATGCAAGCATGGCACATTGGAATGACAATCCAATGATTCAATATATCGTTATCTTTTTTATGTTTTTAGCAGGAACCAATTTTGTGTTGAGTTACTTTATGTTTAAAAGAAAATTTAGGAAAATAATAAAAGATGAAGAGTTTAAATTTTATTTAATTGCAATTGTAGGATTCTCGATAATGGCATCGTTAATTATTTATTTTCAAGCAGATATTACACAATCTACCGTTGATCATCCAATGGTTTGGGGACGTTATGAAAGTGGATTTCGGCACAGTTTGTTTCAGGTATTAGCAATAATTACCACCACAGGTTTTGTAAGTGCTGATTATACTATTTGGACTCCCTTTTTAACGATTTTCTTTTTTGGTTTGATGTTTCTTGGAGGTTCAGCAGGATCTACTTCTGGAGGAATTAAAATTGTGCGTCATATTATATTAATTAAAAATGGATTGATTGAGTTTCGTAGAACATTACATCCACGAGCAGTTTTACCAGTTCGGTATAATACGAAAGCGGTACATCAACCTATTGTGTTTAATATATTAGGATTTTTTATCCTTTATTTACTTTCTTTTATAATTGGAGTATTGGGGTTTTCTTGGATGGGATTAGACTTTCAAACAGCACTTGGAGGTGCCGCCTCTAGCTTAGGAAATGTAGGTCCAGCATTAGGCGATTTAGGTCCTGTAAATAATTATGCGGCCTTATCCAATCCAACAAAATGGTGGTCGGCATTTTTAATGTTGATTGGTCGTTTGGAGTTGTTTACGGTGTTGATATTATTAACTCCTTACTTTTGGAGGAATCGATAGTATAGAAGATTTACGATTTGAAGATGTATGATTTACGACTTATTAAGTTTTTGAATTTAAGTATTTCGACCGAAAATCATGATAGCTGAAATCGCACAAAATAATGGCTTATTGTTATAAAAAATGATTGTCAATTAACTGATATCAAATCTTATGTCATAAGTCGTAAATCAAAAAGGTCGTAGTATTTTTAACCCAAGGCTTCCTTAATACGTTTCATTGCCTCCACAATATTTTCTTCGGAAGCAGCATACGAAATACGAATGCAATTAGGGTCACCAAATGCTTCACCAGTAACGGTAGCTACATTAGCATGTTCTAGTAAGAACAATGAAAAATCGGAAGCATTATTGATGGTAGTTTCGTTTAATGTCTTTCCGAAGTAATAAGAAATATCTGGAAATACATAAAAAGCACCTTGTGGAATATTGGTTTTAAAACCGGGGATTTCAGCAAGTAAATCTAAAATTAAAGTACGACGCTCTTTAAAAGCATCTACCATAAATTGAATTTTAGAAGGGGAGCTTTCCAAAGCCGTAATCGTAGCACGTTGAGCGATACAATTGGCACCACTGGTAATTTGACCTTGCATTTTGTTACAAGCACGAGCAATCCATTCTGGTCCGCCGATGTATCCAATTCGCCAACCCGTCATCGAGTAGGCTTTTGAAACGCCATTTACTACCACAGTACGATCGTACATATCTTCGAATGTTGCCATAGAGGCGTGAATTTCAGTAAAGTTAATATGCTCGTATATTTCGTCACTAATCACAATAATGTCTGGGTAGTTTACTAAAACATCTGCCAATGCACGCAATTCTTTTTCAGAATAAACAGTTCCGCTTGGATTGCAAGGAGAGCTGTAAATCATCATTTTTGTTTTGGGTGTAATGGCTGCTTCTAAACTTTCGGGAGTGATTTTAAAATCTGAATCTATAGAGGTAGGAATCTCCACAGGAACACCGCCTGCTAATTTACTAATGTCGCTATAACTTACCCAATAAGGAGCTGGTAAAAGCACCTCGTCACCTTCATTTAATAAAACCATTGCTAAGTTAGCCAATGATTGTTTAGCTCCCGTAGAAACTACAATTTGAGCGGGTGAATATGTTAAATAATTGTCGCGTTTAAACTTCGTAATTACCGCTTGTTTTAAATCTGCATAACCATCCACAGGAGTGTAGGAATGATAATTTTCGTTTACGGCTCTTATGGCAGCTTCCTTTACAAATTCAGGAACATTAAAATCGGGTTCTCCAAGACTTAAACCGATGATGTCTTTACCTTCGTTTCTTAATTCTCTGGCTTTGGCAGCCATTGCTAAAGTGGCTGAAGTCGCCATAGCATTAATACGGTTAGAAAGTTTTGGATTCATAGATTTATGCAGCTGCTACAGGTTGTTCACCTAATACTTTAAGTTGATTAAAATGTTCAATAATTGCTCTTCGCATCGTCTTGTACTCGTTGTATGGCAAGTTGAATTCTAAAGCAGTTTCTTTTACGATTTTCGCTATTTTTCCGTAGTGAATATGTGAAATATGTGGAAAAACGTGATGTTCTACTTGGTGATTTAATCCGCCAGTATAATAAGAAACAAACTTACTTTTAGCAGCAAAATTTGAAGTGGTATAAAACTGATGTACCGCCCAAGTATGTTTCATATTTCCGTTTTCGTCTGGTAATGGCATTTCAGTGTTTGGCATCACATGTGCTAATTGGAAAACGACACTTAAAATCATTCCTGCAGTGTAATGCATTACAAAAAAACCGATAAGAACTTTCCACCAAGCAATATCTAAAACCAGAATAGGTAAGACAACCCAAATAGAATAATAAACTATTTTGGAGATTATTAACTTTGTCCATTCTGTTGCTGGATTCGGAAATTTTCCATACGATAATTTACGTTTTAGGTAACTTCTCATTTGTTTAATATCGGTCGTAATCGCCCAATTTATAGTTAATAAACCATATAACATAAACGAATAATATTTTTGAAATTTGTGAACGTTAATCCATTTTGAATGTTTTGAAAAACGGATGATTCTTCCAGCATCAATATCCTCATCTTGTCCTTGAATGTTCGTAAATGTATGATGCAAAACATTGTGTTGTACTTTCCAGTTATATACATTTCCAGCAAGGATGTAAATACTACTTCCCATTAATTTGTTAACCCATTTTTTACTTGAAAAAGCATCGTGATTACTGTCATGCATCACGTTCATTCCAACTCCTGCCATTCCAAATCCAATAACAACTGTTAATAAAAGCATTGTCCATTGAGGCATTGGTACTGTTAAGATTATAATTAAAGGAATAAAGAAAAGTGAAAACATGACAACGGCTTTGGTATATAATTTCCAATTACCTGTTTTCACTATTTTATTGTCTTTAAAATATTGATTCACTCTTTTGTTTAGCGTTTTAAAAAAATGCGTAGAGTCTGTTCTTGAGAATGTTACTTGTTTATAGCTCACAATATATAAATTTTAAAGGGGGATAAATTAAATAGTAATTTACCTTAAAAAATTAAGACGCAAAATTACGCATCTTAAATGAATAACGTGTAATTCTTTATGTTATTTTTAACAAAGAAGAATTACTTTTACACAATATTATTAAACTATGAAATTATTACTAAGTTATTTTCCGAATTTAACGGAAACGCAAATAGCACAGTTTGAACAATTACAAGAACTTTATCAAGATTGGAACCTAAAAATAAATGTGGTCTCTCGTAAAGATATCGACGAGCTATATTTACGTCACGTTTTACATTCTTTAGGAATTGCAAAAGTTCAAGAATTTCTTCCGGGTTCAAAAATTTTAGATGTGGGAACAGGTGGAGGATTTCCGGGAATACCTTTGGCTATTTTGTATCCTGAAGTGCGTTTTCATTTAGTAGATAGTATCGGGAAAAAGATTAAAGTAGTTGAAGAAGTGGTTCAAGGATTGGGTTTGAAAAATGTAAAGGCAACCAATGCGAGAGTTGAAACTGTCAACGAACAATACGATTTTGTAGTAAGTAGGGCAGTAGCTCAAATGGAAACATTTTTTCGTTGGGTAAGGAATTCAGTAGAAAAAAAGAGCAAACATGAACTAAAAAATGGAATCCTATATTTAAAAGGAGGAAATCTTTCAGAAGAGTTAGCAAGTTTTTCAAAAGCTACTATTTATCCACTTCAAGATTATTTTAAAGAAGATTTTTTTGAAACTAAAAGTGTGGTTCATTTGCCTTTGAAGTTTAGAAAACGATAAAAATACCAAGTTTAACCTAATAATAAAACAGATTGGCAATAATTGAAAAATTTAGGTTTAATTTTACTAAATATTAAATAATTTAGAATGAAAAATTACAAGAACCGTTTATTTAAACTAATAATTGCTCTTTCAATTTCCGGTTTTGTATATGCTCAAGATGAACTTCCGATTCAAACTAATGAATCTATTACTTCTATAAATAATCAAAATTGTTCAGAACTAGAAACGATATTAAAAGAAGAGATTTATAAAAACCCCAATTGGAAAACTCTAGTCGAAAATAAAAAAATGTCGATTGGGATTGTAGATTTACATGATTTAAACAATGTGAAATTTGCAGGGTTAAACGACCAACATATGATGTATGCTGCAAGTTTGCCGAAAATAGCAGTGTTGTATGCAGTTATGCACGCTATTGAAAATGGCGAAATAGAAGAAACAGTAAGCATCAAAAAAGATTTACGATTAATGATTAGTAAGTCCAATAATGCTGCAGCTACTCGAATGATTGATTTAGTTGGATTTGATAAAATTGAAGATGTATTACAAAATGTAGAACCTAAGCTTTATGATGAATCCTGTGGAGGTGGTTTATGGTGTGGAAAAAGATATGGTTCCGGAGGAGGAAGAAGTCCAGATCCTATGAAAGGGCTGAGTCACGCAGCAACTACCTTACAAGTTTGCAGTTTTTATTACTTATTAGCTTTCGGAAAATTAATAAATGCAGAACGTTCTGCAGAAATGTTGGATTATTTAAAGGATCCAGAACTCACACATAAGTTTGTAAATACACTTCAGGAAATTGCACCCAACGCGACTATTTATAGAAAATCGGGTTCTTGGAAAAATTATCATGCAGACAGCGTGTTGGTTTGGGGTCCAGACAGAAAATACATATTGGTTGCTTTAATTGAAGATGCTAATGGCGAAATGATTATTAGAAATTTGGTGAAGCCTTTAGAGAATGTTTTAAAAAAATCACGTACTTTGAGGTGTGATATTTGAGGCATAATATGATAAAAAATATATTAAACAAATACTTTAATATTCATAAAGGAGAATATAAAATTGCGTTGTTAATGCAGTTTTATATTTTTTTAATTATTACAGTTTTACTTCTTGTTAAACCAACAGTATCCGCTTTATTTATTAATCATTTAGGTGCCGAAAAACTACCTTATGGTTTTTTACTAGTTGCGATTGTAGCTATTCTTTCTTCTGTTTATTATAACAAATTAGTAAAGAAATTTTCAATTAAAATTGTTGCTATTGTAACAGTACTGCTTTTTAGTTTCATTTTTTTTGGATTAAGTTACCTTATTAGGCAGGGCGAAATGTCTAATTGGATGTATTATTTTTACTATGTAAGTTTGTCCTTATTTGGAGTTATAGTAACTTCTCAATTTTGGGTGATTGCAAACCTTGTTTTTAATCTTAGAGAAGCAAAACGATTGTTCGGGTTTATTGGTGCAGGAGCTATAGCAGGAGGAATATTAGGAGGGTATTTAACTTCTATTATTGCCAAATTATTTGGAACTGAAATCGTTATTTTAATAGCAGCTTCCTTACTTCTTTTATGTTTACCTGTGATTTTTTGGGTATGGAAACTTAGAGTAACGAGATTAAATAAATACATAAAAAAGAAGCGCTCTAAAAGTGAAAAATCCTTATCAGGAAATTCATTTGCAATTGTTTTAAAATCAAAACATTTAATCAATATTTCGACCATAGTAGGAGTGAGTGTTTTAGTTGCTAAATTGGTTGATTATCAGTTTAGTTATATGTCGCATTTGGCATACCCTAACTCTAAAGAATTAGCGTCCTTTTTTGGGTTTTGGTATTCTTCATTTAATATTGCAGCTTTATTTATTCAATTGTTTTTGACCAATAGATTGTTAAATAGATTTAGGCTAACCTTGAATATGCTACTATTGCCATTAATTTTATTATTAGGTAGTCTTTTGTTTTTAACATTCCCAGAATTATGGGTAATAATTATTTTAAAAGGTATTGCAAATAAACTTTGTAATAAAATATCCACCAA